>JAFGHA010000139.1 GCA_016930275.1 Chitinispirillaceae bacterium | reverse complement strand
CGGGAAGCCAGCCTCAAGATTAGATATCGCGTGGGGGTAACCCCCCTGAAGGATCCTTGAAGACTACAAGGTTGATAGGTCACAGATACAAGTGTGGTAACACATTCAGTCGAGTGATACTAATAATCCGTGCGGCTTGATACTTATTTTTTATTTACATCAGGAAACACTGTGCTTCATCAACAGGATAAATGTCCGTCAAACAAGATAAATTCTTGGCGGTTATAGCTCAGGTGAAACACCCGTTCCCATCTCGAACACGGAAGTTAAGCCCTGACGCGCCGATGGTACTGCGTGGGCGACTGCGTGGGAGAGTAGGTTGCTGCCAAGTTTAATATTAAAGCCTCTGTAGAAATACAGAGGCTTTTTTTTTATGGCATGCGGGAAAAATATAAATATTGTAAAAAAAATGGGAAAAAACCGATATGCTTGTAGAAAAACCATTGTCGAGATTCTATAATTAAATTCTTTCTTTTTTTAAACGGACATGGAAGGACGTTCCAACATACCTGCAACAGCATCCCGGATTCAGCAAAAAATGCCAACAACAGAAATAGACGTCGCACCAGGTACCAGATCTTTCAGCAAAGCTCCCCATATTCTCCTTATCGACGATGAACTTTCGATATGTACCGGAATTCAGGGAATACTTGAAATGGACGGGTATCGTGCCGCATATGCAATAACCTATCAGGACGGATTTGAATATATAGATAAAAATCCGGACCTGGATATCGTCCTGCTGGATGTTAATTTACGTTCCGATCTGTCAGGTATCGAGGTACTCCCTTTAATAAAAGAGAAGAACAAATATATTCAGGTAATTATGTTCACTTCATACGATCGGTTGGATGTCGGTCTGGAGTGTATGAAAAAGGGCGCAACCGATTTCATGACAAAACCGTTCGACGAAAAGCATTTCCTTCGGGCAGTTCCCATAGCTCTGGAAAAGAAAAAGCTGGAGCAGATTAAAGATCTTTACTTTGATATGGTTGTTCATGATCTGAAAAATCCGCTGCAGTGCATATATGGTGCCTTTGAAATGCTGCACGATCAGATTAAAGATTCGCTGACCCCCCTGCAGGAACGTCTGTTCGAAACGGCGGAGGGTGGCATAAGTCAGATTCAGATGATAATCGGTAATATTCTTGGAATTACCCGATTTGAAAAAGGTTCACTGACCGCCCGGCGGGAGAGTTTTTCATTGAAAGAAACGGTTGCAGAAGTGGTTCGTCAACAACAGAATGTTCAAATGATACTCCCCGACTGTCTGCCTGATGCCGTTCGATCGGATCGCGATCTTTTTTCCCGGGTCCTTACCAATATCATCTCAAACGCACTACGGTTCGCATTGGTCGGAAGCACCGTTCGCGTTGTCTGCAGCTATGATCCTTCGGAACAATTACTGACGACCTCCGTAACCAATGAAGGATCGTATATACCTGAACAACACCGCGAAGCGGTATTCAATAAATTTATCGGAGTACAACGATCAATCGGTTCGCTTCGTGGGCAGAACTTCGGGCTCGGACTGACATTCAGCAAGATGGCTGTTGAGGCTCTTGAAGGTTCCATATGGGTAGACAGCGAAAAAGACGAAAACCGTACTACATTTTCCTTCTCGATAAAAGACTTTTCCGTATTCTGACTTGCACCGATGGATTACCCCCTTTCCAACTGGAAAAAACAGTTGAATTTTCACTGAATTTCCTCACTTCAAACCGTTTTAATCAGAAAAAGAATATCATTCAGGTTTACTGATATTTTTTTAAAAAAAGTATGGAAGCCATTTAAGTGACGTTGTAATTTCATTAACGGTTGGCGTGAGAAGTAGTGGTGTTTTTTCTGGTTATCGGTAGCGGTTCCGCTCGGAGCAGAGGTGTCACTTTCATTGAATGAATTGCTGAAACATCGGCGTTCAGAGAAATCCTTTAAAATGCCTGTTTCCTGTTACTGGTCGTAAAAACATGCTGTTATGAGTGTTTGATAAAGACACCGACTGCCTGTTCGATTCCGTTTGAAACAACACGTTTATTTTTGTAATCATATCTCAACCATTTGGTTACTCATCCGTAACGTGAAAAAGGAATGGTAAAATAATCGCTGTAGAGAGTCTCTGCAGCTGAAAATCCACCATACTTCCTTTCGGAAGTGTAGGTGTGCCCACGTACTGTTCTCATGTATTTCTCGCCCTTCCGCATGGTTACCGGCAGAACCTTTTAAGAATTAAGGTTGCAGCATGACGATCTCATTCACGATACGAAAAAACAGTACCGGTTTCTGCAGAAAAAAACTGATCTGGAAACAGCTGGTCGATTTTTCAGGCTACCCTGATTACTGTACCATGGTAGCTGCGGTGCGTGTGATCGAGCAGACGCGTGATTTCGCACGGACGGAGTGGTTCGTGATGCTGGGAAATACGCCGTTATCATGGCACCAAGTTAGCAGAATGGATCGAGAACGTATGACCGTGCATTCCGAGACGGTTGGTGGTGACTTCGGGATTTTCCGTACGAAATGGAATGTCGTGGATAACCCTGACGGCACTGCCGCCCTTGCCGGTACCCTGACATATGATCTCGCTGTTCCGGTGGTTGATGCTACTTGCGGTGAAAGGATTCGGCGAGACCTTTCCGTATTTATCGAGACGGTAGCCGCCGCGCATGTCCGGAACGCTGAAGCGCAATCCTGCGATGAACGGGTATACCGGAGAGTGCCGGTGGATCGGCGGGATACTTTGTCAATTGATGGAAGTATCGTCGATGTTCGACTCGCTGATTTTTCCCGCGGAGGACTGAAGTTCCGATTGGTGAAGGGCTTGATCGATTCCGGCGGGGGAAACGATGTCCGGTGGCAGGCCGACCGCATATCCGCGAACGGTCGTCTGTTTCATGACGGCAACTCGGGAACACACCGGGTCTCTTTTGCACAACCTCTCAACGAGCAGCAGTTCAGAGAACTGTTCTCGCGCTGGTCGGAAGACCCTGTTCGCTCGGATGAATTCATCCATTTCTACGACGTGGTCAGCGCACCGGTCAGTACCGGTATCCGCATTCTCTCCCGTCCGAAAATGTAACCACTCCATATCCCATTTACATTCCAAACTGACAGCTGTATGCTGGCGAGACCCACAATCGAACACCTCCACATGCAAACGGGTGACGAATGTTACTCCCGCATCGGAAAGATTCTTCTGGACTTGACGTGATGGATAGGCTATAATCAACCTATGTCACCTGAAATTTCAGTCGTTGTTTGTTCTCGTAAAAATCCCGCCGATACGCTTCACGAGAGGAATATCAGAAAAACGGCGGGTACGGTAACGGTGGAATACCTTCGTATCGACAACCGGGAAAATCAGCACTCTCTCTGCAGTGCCTACAACAAAGGCGTTAGAAGTGCTGTCGGATCAATCGTGGTTTTCATGCACGAGGATGTTTTTTTCGCGGAGGGCGACTGGGCGGGAAAACTGGTCGATAAATTCAGCAATCCGACGGTTGGACTCATCGGTGTTGCGGGTACCCAGTATCTTTTTGCCGATAATCCCGGTTGGGTTGCCGCCGGGCGACCGTTTATACATGGCCATGTGATTCATGAACTCAACGGTGGCAGTGTCTATAACCTCACTGTTTTTTCGTGGGAAAAGGATGATGTCGATGTAGTGGCGGTCGATGGTCTCTTTTTCGCTGTTCGGAAAGAGTTGTTTGATACTATTGCATTTGATGAAACGACATTCGACGGTTTTCATTTCTATGATCTTGATATCTGTATGCAGGTACGGAGGACCCACCGTTGCATCGTGACATGGGATCTTCTGGTGAAACATCTCTCCGGTGGAGGATTCGATGAGGTGTGGAAGCGATATGCACTCCGTTTTATTGAAAAATACCGCAACGATCTTCCGGCAAGCTGTGTAACCACTATTCCCGATACCGCTCATCGGGTTGGATTCGAGAACTTCGATCTTCGAGGGAAAGCCCCGCAGGTGACGATCGCCTGAATCGCTGTCAGAATTATTTCGCATTATCCACTTGTATCGTTCTGCATGTTGTGACCGAGTTATCCGATCAGAAGCATGTTTTCCTTACTGGACGGTTACTATATTTTGTTTCAAACCGTTATCAGGAGTAGGTGTGCTGCATTCCTGTAGCCATTAGCTGATGATTATCAGTGGTATCAATTTGATAAATTCACACTTTCACCTACCCAGAGGAGGCGTATGGTCATCACCAATGTTGAAACCGTTCCCGGTAAAACCATTGTCGAGCACTTCGGACTGGTTTCCGGCAGTACCGTTCGCGCGAAACATATCGGACGAGACATTATGGCCGGACTGAAAAATATCGTCGGCGGTGAACTCACCGGATATACCGAATTGCTCAACGAATCGAGGCAGCAATCAATCGACCGTATGAAGGAACAGGCGACTCAAATGGGCGCCAATGCTATTGTCAACGTACGGTTCGCCACGTCGTCGGTCGCTCAGGGGGCCTCGGAGCTCTATGTGTATGGAACTGCTGTACGGATAGAGTAGGGTACCTATATGACGAATCTTATAATTATTCTCGTATTGATCGGTGTGGGGTATCTCATCGGGACGTTGAATGAGAAAAAGCACTTTCGTTCGATCGAGAAGCGTGAAAAACTTTCGGCACGGTTGCCGGTAGTCACCATGGATAAATCGATCAGGGGTGGTGAAGTGGTAACCTCCGCCCGTATGGTAACCGGAAATGCGGTCATTTCGATCGATTATTTTAAAAGAATTCTCGCGGCGTTACGGAATCTGTTCGGCGGGGAAGTGGCCGCCTACGAGAGTCTGCTTGACCGCGCGCGCAGAGAAGCACTCCTGCGGATGAAGTACCAGGTTCCCAGCGCACACGCGATCGTCAACGTCCGGATTGAAACGTCGGCGATCGGCAACAGCGCGAACCAGAAGAATGCACTCGGCAGTGTAGAGGCACTAGCCTATGGCACGGCGGTCTGGTTTGAGGAAAAAAGAAACTGAAAACGTCGATATTCACGGCACGTTTCGCGAGCATTTCAACAACTCGTTAAAGTGGCAGAAAGGTATCAGCAGGCATGTCTTTAATGCAATATAGATCGGATTTTCCGTGGCGAGCAGATCGATTATGAAACAGACGAAGTAACAAGGCGCAGGATGAGGGACACTGGCCAAATAAGAATTGATAATTGAGGGATGGGGAAAGATAGTTTCTGGCTGGTTGTTTTTAGTTTAAAATATTAAAAATGAAGACCGGAAACATTATATCACAAACTGAAAACTGAACACCCGATTTCAAAGCGGGACTCCCGTTGCATTTCCATTCCGTGGTAACATAGTTTTTATGAGCCGGCGATTGAATTATTGCGGGAGGTTGCTGTTTTACCATTATTGCGGTTCGGAGGATACGATGAAAGCTTCAATTTTATCGGTTGCACTTATGTTCTGCTGCTGTTTCACCGTTTTCTCTGAAGGTACGGGTAAACAGGACCGGATCGCCGTGGCGGTTGCCTCGATGAAAACATGGCTCGCCGTTATCGATACGGGCAGATATGCCGAGAGCTGGGAGAGCACCGGAAAAACGTTCAAGGTACATGTTTCCGATTCGCAATGGGTCGATGCACTCAATAAAACACGAAAACCGCTGGGGACAATACTGTCCAGAAAGAAAAAGACCGTGGAGCATACAACCGCACTGCCGGGTGTTCCCGACGGCGACTACGTGGTGGTTTTATTTACCACGAGTTTTACGAATAAGAAAAAAGCTGTTGAGACCGTGACCGCGAGCTTTGAGGATAATGCCTGGAAAGTAGTCGGCTATTATATCAAGTAATGTACCACTGAAGGAGATTTCGAAATGATCAAACACATCGTCATGTGGAAACTCAAGGAAAACGCTCACGGAAATACCGCGTCGGAGAATGCCCGTTTGATAAAAGATAAACTTGAGGAATTACCCGGCAGAATTCCGTTACTGAAGCGGCTTGAGGTCGGGATCGATTTTTCGAGATCGGAATACAGCGCCGATGTGGTACTGTATACTGCCTTTGAAACGAAAGAGGATCTTGCGAGCTATCAGGCCCATCCGGATCATAAGGCGGTGGTGCCGTTTATTGTCGAAGCGTGTTCGGAACGGCGGGTGGTTGATTATGAACAGTGAAAAACTCGAACTCGACTTTGGAACCCTCGTTCTCCATGCGGAACTTTTCGTTACGCCGGTTGCGGCACGCTTCATGGAACACCTGCCGTATGAAATCGCTCTGACGCAGTGGGGGAATGAACTCTACGGACCGATCGGCCATGATTTCGGTGTGTATCAGCCGGTACCTGAAATACCCGCCGGAGGGCTTGCCTACACGAACCGTGGCAACTACCTCTGTATATTTTTCGGTCAGACACCTGCATGGCCGGTTGAATACATCGGACAAATAGCCGGTGATGGGTGGAAACAACTGCTTGAGGAACATTCGCTTTCAAAGCTTTCGGTACAAACTGAAGCAGTGAGGAAGAAGCGCTTACCAATTGTGTTCTGAACACTCCCTAGGACCGGTGGGTGAATCCAGTCAGTTGGAAGTACCGTTCTGAAGCTGACGGATTTCACTTTTCGCGACTGCGCTCCATTGCCGTTCGGAGGATTTATAATATGCCGGAGAGACTCGTATATTCTGTAGAATTGTTTCGAACTGATGCAGCGCCTCCGGAATTTTTCCTGTCCGTTTCAATACCTGTGCATATCTACATCGTATTTCTTCTCCGGTGCTGATTTTCAGGATGGATTCATATTCAGGAATAGCTTTTTCGAAATCACCGGCAGCCTCATGTGAAAGTGCGACTAACCGTGTTATTTCTGTTGGTCTGAATTCGGGGTGTTGTTCCCGTAATTGACGGCATTTTTTCTGTGTTTCTGTATGGTCGTTTTTAATAAAGTAAGCCTGGGTGATTTTTAACAGCATTTCCGGATCGTCCTTGTAAACTCCAGTAAGACAACTCTCGTACAGGTTGATGGCTTCTTCGACTTGATTGTTTTGAAGCAGGGCATCGGCGAGGGTTATTCGATTATTGACGCTGTTATTGAGTGCAACTTCGTCCCTCAGACGCTGTATTGCACGATCCGGAAGCATCCGTTTTCCAATCGAGGTGGAAATGGTTTGAACGGTCTGATCATTCCTCAATGAGGGCAGGAATTCCGCGAAGAGATAGATGAGTACCCCCACGCCGGGAAAAAAGATTATCAGACACATCCAGAAGGTATTTCCCCGTTTATAGGCATGTATTGCAAAGAGTACCTGCAGAAGTGGAACAAGCATCCAGAAAAAAGGCATTTATATACTCCTGTATCAGGATAAAACGACTTCATTTCAGTGCAAAGGATAAAGCGATTCTTTAAAATATTACTATTTCAGCTGCGATTATAACATTAAAAGGGATATAACCTGAAAAAGGAGCCTTTAAACGATGTAACCCTCTCTGGGTGCAATACCCGGGAAAGGAAATCCCGGGCTGAAGAGAAACAATCTCTTTCGGGGTAAGGACCGTCACCATATGCATGCGGAACTGGAATCGTTTATAGAATCTGCTTTACTACAGGGCCCGGTCTGTTCCGCTTTAGTATTTTTCCATCCTGAACCGAATTACTTTATAAAAAAAACGCTCAGTTCAGGTCTAATTTTTCAGAAAAGAGAGAACGTTTGAAACCGGTGGTACATGTTACCGCGTCGGCGGTAGTTTCAGCAATCGTATTCGGCATCACCCGATCCGTCAACTGTTCCGTAGCATCTTTTTTCACCGGATTTCTCATTGATATCGACCATGTGTTCGATTATCTGCGGGAGTATGGATTTCAGCCGGACCGGAAGAAGTTCTTCCGGGTGTTCTATGAGAACCGTTTCGATAAAGTACTGCTGGTTTTTCACGGCTGGGAATGGATGGCGGTCCTGTTTTCACTATCGTATGTAACCCGATGGAATGAACCGTTACTCGGGGTCGGTATAGGCGTACTGCACCATCTCATTCTTGATCAGATGGGCAATAATGCGACCGGTCCGGGGTATTTTTTCTTCTACCGGGCGGCGAAAGGGTTTGCCCTGGGGGCCACTGTCAAGGGAAACGGCAGCACCTGATTGATCTGGTATTCAGAATACAGAACTCAGAATATGGAATTCACAAGAAAAAACAATAGAGATTTGAGTATTTATTTAAAAGCTTTGATAGACACATTTAAACCATATACCTTATCAATAACCGTAATGTTTTATTCTGGATTCTGACTCCTGAATACCGACTACCTGAGCAGTAGTAAAAAGTAGGATCAACTGTAACCGTTTACTATTTTGTCTGCAATGAAAGAAGCTGCTATACCCGACACCGTGTCCGACATCGACTGGAAAACCTGGGAACCGACCGAAAGAGCGGTACTCTCTTTTATGCGCGACGGGGAACGTCTGCTTCTGATCCGCAAGAAAAAAGGGCTCGGCGCCGGAAAAATCAATGCTCCCGGCGGACGCATCGATCCCGGAGAAACGGCTGTTCAGGCGGCAATACGCGAGTCAATCGAAGAAGTGCACATGGAACCGGAAAACCCGCAGAAACGGGGAGAACTCTTTTTCCAGTTCAAGGACGGGTATAAATTGCACGGTGAGGTGTTTTTTTCGGATACGTATACCGGCGTGCCGACCGAAACCGACGAAGCGGATCCGTTCTGGTGTTCCGTGGATGAACTGCCCTATCATGACATGTGGGAAGACGACCGTTACTGGCTGCCGCTGGCACTCGAGGGGACGCCCTTCAAAGCGTATTTCATATTTGATGATGACCGGATGCTCGACCGGAAGATTGACATATTGTAAGGGCATGGCATGGCCCTGCGGTGAATCGTTACCGTCCTTCCAGCTTTTTATAGAGCGGCGTTTCCCTGCCGCGATCCCAGTGTTCATAGTGTCTGCGAGACAATTCTTTGGGGAGTGGCAGTGCCGCAACATTGCATTCCCGGCGGGTATCGGCGATTGCCGCGGAATATTTTTCACAGAGCCAGTCGCACCCTGGAATCCGGAATGCGGTTCTCATACGCTGGTAAATAACCGAAAAATCTTCACCGGTGATGTTACCGAACGAGATATTCAGAAATTCGCAGGGTTGCACATCTCCTTTCGCATTGAGATAAAACCGGTCGGTTCCACCGGCGGTACAGCCAAAGAGCGCCGCATCCTCTTCCAGAACCTGCGCTGAAATGGCCGGGTAGGGGCGGAAACGGGGTGCGTGATTATACCGGAGTACTTTTGTGCGCAGGACATTCATGTCTTCTTCGGAAAAGACGGGAGCGCCTCCGTCGAGCCAGCCTCCGGCCGGCTTCGGTTTGATGATCTGCAGTATTGCCGCCCCGAGCTGCAGCGCTTTTTCCATACACTCTTCAAAGGTACCGTTATGAAAATGTTCCGGCAGGAGACACATGTTCAACGCGACCGGTATCCCGATTTCGTGACAGAGGGTAATTCCGGAATGAATGGTATCCCATGCGGTGTTCGATCCCATAAACCGGTTCATCTCTTCTGCACTGTTGTGGTGGAGCGGAAACATGATTGCCGTCACTCCCCGTTCCTTGAGTTCCGTCAGATTCTCACGTGATATTCCGCAGCCGGTTGAATTGATCCAGATCTCCGATCGGGTATCAATGGCTTCGCAGACCGCCTTCAGACGATTGTATGCCAGAAACGGTTCGCCGCCTTCTATATTGAAGAACGCGATTCCCGAGTCCTGCATTGTCCTGATTGCTGCGATGAGATGATCAAGCGGCACATCTTTGCCGAGGTCGTTCTTCTGATAGCAGTGAGGGCATTTAAACGTGCATGCGGAGGTGATGGAGACCAGGACCGTGGTACAGGGCAGTTTGTCGTCGAAAACGGTGAATTTATCGCATGCGGTGGTAAACGCCCGTGAGGGAACTCCCGGCACGTACAGCGCAATTCTTGTTTTCCCGTCGATCGATACGAATTTATTCTCCCGCATTTTACGCAGGAAAACTTCAAGTCGATTGAGTACCGCAGGAGAGCGGCGCAGCGGTATTTTACCTTTGACAACCTGCCCGGTGATATACCGGAATACGGTCAATCTGATTGACACATTGAACAGGAGTCGCTGCAACCGGGAAAGGTTGTAGATCATGAGGTGTCTCCAGTCTAAAGATAACCGTTTGCCTTATACCAGTCTACTGTTTTCCGTATGCCCTCTTCGAGTGGCGTCGATGCGGTGAAATCCAGAACGTTCCGGGCTTTTTCGGGTGAAAATTCAAGATTGTCGGTGAACATATTCACCCGTCCTCTCGTGAGTACCGGCGGATGCGTATTCTTCGTTACGGTCTGCCAGAGTTCAAGGATTGCCGCCGGACCGTACAGCAGCCATTTCGGTAGCGGCAGTGGTTTACGGACTCCACTGAACCGGCAGAAGAGTTCAAGTATCCGGTCCATCCGTTCATTCACCGGGTTCGACAGGATAATCCGGTGTATCCCCTGCGGCCGTTTCTGCAGTGCTGCAAGGTAGCTTTTTGCCAGATCTCCCGCATAAATTACCGGAAACCGGCAAGTGCGGTTTCCGGGTGCGACAGGGATACTCGCCTGCGCCGCTTTGACATATTCATAAAAGCCGGTGCTGAATTCACGTTCACCATAGACGAACGCCGGTTCGAGTACGGTGAGATCGAGATGGTGCTCCCGGGCGAATTCGACCGCTTTCCGGGTCGCTGTCGCTTTGGTATCCCGGTAGTGGTTCATTCTGCAGGGAAAGAACCGGTCGAACAGATAGGGATAATGGGAATCGTCGGGCCATGATTCATCCCGTTGCCGCATCGAATGTGTTTCTCCGTAGGAGGAAATCGTACCGGTGAGGATGGTGTGGCTGATCTCATTGACACGGCACGCTTCCAGCACGTGCATCGTTCCGGAAACATTGACGGTGTACATTTCCCGAAAAACGCTCCAGTCATTGACTAGTGCGGCATTATGGATAACCGCATCATACCCGTGAAACAGAGGGGGGAGCTGTTCCCCGTCGGTAATATCTCCTTCAACAAGTGTTACGGTCAATCCATCGAGATTACGCCGGTTGCTGCCGGGGCGAACCAGACAGGTGACCTCATGGCCGTGATCGAGCAGTTCCCTGACGATATGGGATCCGGTGAATCCGTTTCCTCCGGTAACCAGTATGCGCTGTTTCATCAGTTCACGGGCATCCTTCTGAAAACAAGACCGCAGTTATGCCCGCCGAATCCGTAGGAAACCGAGGCGGCACAGGTGATATCTGCCGGCCGGTTTTCGAGCGGAAGATTGAGTTGCGGCAACGGCTCTTCACACCGGTTCCGGCAGACGGCCTGGTGATGCAGGGCAAGCAGACAGTCGGCTGCTTCGATGGCGCCGCTGGCGCCCAGGGTGTGCCCGATGAGCCCCTTGGTGGTTCCCAGAAGCGGCTGCCGGTCCTTTGCTCCAAAAACGGCTCGGATTGCATCGGCTTCGATTGCATCGTTGAGCACCGTTCCGGTACCATGTGTGTTGAGGTAATCGATCGTATGGTCATGTGTCAAACGATGGAGCAGACGTCGGATTCCTTTTCCGTCGGGATCAATCTGTATGATGTTGCAACCGTCACCGGTTTCCTCGTAACCGGTGATTTCCGCATACACACGTGCGTCGCGCTCCAGTGCATGCGAGAGCTCCTCCAGTACGAGAACGCATCCGCCACCTTCGGCGAACAGCATGCCGCTTCGCGTCGTTGAAAAGGGTTGCGGGATTCCATTCTTGGCTCTGGTGAGAACGCCGAGCATATCGAATCCGCGCAGAATCGAACCGGAGTTTTCGGTCAGTGCTTCAACACCGCCGCACAGTGCCCACCGGTTCATGCCCTGCGCGATACGCAGATATGCCTGGCCGATCGCCGCGGTACCCGAAGCGCAGGAAGCATTGACGGTGCAACTTCCCCCGGTAATGCCGAAAAAAATGGTAATCCATGCGGCCGAGGCGTTCGGCATGAGCATCGGAACGATCATCCGGTTGAACCGTGCCGAAGCGGTGCCTGGGCTGCCGGGATGAGTACCCGTAATGTGTGCCGTATGGGAGGTGAATGCATTTTCGAGTCCACCGATACCGATACCCAAAACAGCGCACGCCTGGTCACCGTCGGGAACCGCGAAGGCGTCACCTTTTTTTGTCAATGGTATTCCGGCGTCGTCCAGAGCGAGTTTCGCACCGACTACGGCGAAACGCGATTCGTGCTGCATGATACGGTCGAATTTTCCGGAAAGCCCGTAGTCCTCAGTAGAAACCGTCGGCAGCGGGACGTAATGCCCGGTGTGGGGGGTATAGAAACGGCAATACGATTCGGGAAGAGAACGCGATGGATGGGTATCCGCCAGCAGGCCTGCCCGGAAGGCATCGTTACCGATACCCACAGAAGTAACCGGGCCGATACCGGTGACCACTACCCGTTTTTTACCGTTGCAATCCATTGTTGTATCGCTCCAAGATAGGTAGACGTATCGGAATAATCACGCGCGCGGATCGATAGTCCGCTGACATCGACCGGTCGTTTACCGAAAGGAAGGAATCTTCCCTCATGCGTATCGGTCAGCCTTCCGATATATTTCAGCGGATACTTCAGTTTATCTGCTTCGGCAAGCAGGCCAGCCGTGTGTCCGTCGTGCACGACGATAAGAAGTTCGTATTCACCGCATTCTCCGAGAAAAAGCAGCTCTTCGGGAAGCTGCAAGAGTTTTGCCGCGACAATTCCCCTTTTCAGCAATGGTATCCGGTCGATACGAAATCCCGTGCGGTTCATATCGGCAAGCGTTATAAGTGCGTTGAATAATCCATCGCTGGTGTCAATACATGCTCGTGCCCATTTCGCGACAAGGGGAATTCCTGCGGCATGAAGGCGAAAACGGACGGTACCGAACCGTGCAGCCGGATCGGGAAGCCGATCCGAATGAAGATCGATCGCCGCATTGAAATTACCGCCGCCGATACTGCCCGTAACAAATAAATGATCCCCGGCGTTTGCACCCTGTCTGCCGATAATCCTGCCGGAGGGGGTACCGATGACCGATGCGGTGCAGCGCCAGGCCGCCGCTCTGCCGATATCACCGCCGATGAAGGTCGTTCCGTAGTGTTCGAGTACGTTACGTACACCGCGACAGTAGTGCATGCAGAATGCCGCATTCCACCGCTCATCGACGGTCAGCGCATGGGCGAAGTAGTGCGGTGTTCCGCCGGTCGCGACAATGTCGCTGATTGCCCCGGCGGCGATGTTCCATCCGAGAGCAAACGGATCGGCTGCGGGAAAACGGTCTTCGGCGGAAAACTCGTCGGTTGAAAAAAGCAGCCGATCACCTTCGAAGGTGCACACTTCGGCATCATGCGTTCCCCTACCGCTTATTCTGCCGGGACCGGAGGGGAGTTCCCGCGACATGAGTTCGATAATCTCTTGTTCGTTAAGCACCGATGCCTCCGCAGATGAGGGGAAGGTGGTCGGGTGCGGTCGTAATGGTACACGGCAGATATCCCGCGGGATCACCGTCGAATTCAACTGCCACCGGGTGATTGTCCGGGGAGGTTACCGTGAATTCCCGTCCGTACTCCATGCGGAAAACGGCGCCCGGAGAAACCGGCTTCCCGGAGTAAAGTGTCGTGAGGCAGCCGGGCAGCGACCGGAAGGTGAGATTGCTTACCGTCAGGGCGTAGAGCCGGTCGTCGGAATCGGTAAGATCGTTGGTGATTTTTATTCCCGAAGCGATGTGATAGGTTCTGCCTATGGAAATATTGAAAACCTTATCGTGCGTAACCGGTTGACCGTCGATATCCACTGTAATGGTTGACGATCGATAGGTTGCAAGTACCCGCAGCAGCGCCGTGAAGGTGCCGGCGGTATCTCCAAGAATTTTCCGGATACCGCTGTTGGCCGCTTGCGCGAGTGATGCACCGAGTCCGATATTCGCGCAGCAGCCGAAGAAAGCGACCGGTGAGGTGCCTGGAGTCGCGCACTGCGGGCGGTGCTGTTCGTGGTACCGGATCATGCCGATCGATATATTTCGTACCGAACCCATGAAAACGGTGCGACAGGCGTCGACGAGGGTGGTGGGAATACCATAGCTTTTGCAAAAATCGGGACTGGTGCCGGTATGGATGATACCGAGTTTCGTATGCGGTGAGAGCAGTTTCCCTTCCGGAGAGAAGAAACCGTTGATGACACGATTGATGGTTCCGTCGCCGCCGACGGCAACAACGATGTCCCTATGGTCGGTACATGCCGTTCTCGTATAGGTTGTCGCATGGTCAAGCGATTCGGTGATACCACAGCCATAGCTCATACCGCAGTCATCGAAGTAGTTCCTGATGGTCGCGAAGGTCCGCTCGCTTTTTCCGTCGCGCGACGCCGGATTCATAACGAGAAACAACCGTTTGTCACTTTTTGCGCTCATAAGGATTGCATTGATTCTATGGCGTTTGCCGCCTCACGGCAGCGTTCGGTGGTGATACCGGCGCCCGGAATGAATCGTACAACGCCGCGTCCCGGCGGTACCGAGGGTTCCACAAAGGGAGTGGCGACGATGTGTTTTTTATACAACTCATGCGCGAAGTCGATTGTTTCCCGTTTCGTTCCGCAGAGAACCGCCAGAATAGGTGCGGAACTCTCCATAACGGTGAATCCCTTCTTATCAAGTGCGCTATGCAGTATACTGCGATTTTCGCAGAGTTGACGGAACAGGGGTAAAAAGTTTTTTTCGATGCGGTCGAGCACATGGAGTACTCCGGCGGAAACCGCCGGGATCATGCCGGTTGAATACATGCTTCCCGCACACCGGTATTTCATTGTCTCGATGACCTTTTTCCCGCCTGCGATAATACCGCCGCTGTTCGCCAGCGCTTTACCGAGTGACGCTGTATAGAGGCCGTTAAACGACGTGAGGGAGCAGTGGTCAAGAATTCCCGATCCGTTTTTTCCGATGACACCGATACCGTGAGAATCATCGATGATCGGGAGAGCATCGTACTGTCGGCAGAGTTCGTAAATGCGGTCGAACGGGGCGATAGCTCCTTCCGTCGAGAATACCGATTCGGTGACTACCGCGGTCTGCCGGTAGTCGTTACTGCGGCTGAGCAGTTTTTCGAGGTGATTGCAGTCGTTGTGGATAAACGGCAGTACTTTACACCCGGTGGATCTGACTCCCGCCACCAGTGAAGCATGCGCATAGTGATCGATGATGATGCAATCCTCTCGGCCGAAAAAGGTGGCAAAGAGCGACATGTTCGCCTGATAACACGATGGAAATGCCATTGCCGCTTCACATCCGACATACCCGGCCAGTCTGTTTTCCATCTCTTCGAGCAACCGGTTGCCGCCGGCGGCGATCGGGGTGCCGCAGAGAGAAACACCGAAGCGGTGTATCGTTTCCCGGTAGGCACCGGCAAGTTCGCTGTCGGTGGCGAGACCGAGATAGTCATTCGAGGCGAAATCGGTGTACCAGTTTCCGTCAATCATTACGTGGCCGGCTCTGCGGGCTTCGCTGCGCGGGTAGTAAGGGTTGAAACCGAGTTCTTCAGCCAGTTGCAGATCCGCTTCGATATCGTTCAGAAAATCACTTTTCAGAGAAATCCTCCTCCCGAATGCCGTATTTGTCACGAAGTATCCGGACGATATCGGTAACCGATCGTATTGACGGGAGATCCGCCTCATCGATGGTCACGGAAAAATCATCCTCGATACCGTTGATGATCATCATCGTGCCGAATGAATCGATACCGAGATCATCACGCAGATCGGCATCCGGCGACAGTTCATCGATACGTTCGCTGTTTTCACGGATCACGTGAATCACACGGTCTTCGATTGACATATTATCCTTTCTTTCCGGTGGCAGGGTACCGGCACACCGTCGGCAGTTCACTGCCGGTTGCGACGACACAGCGGTTGCAATTGCGGCAGTGCGACCGCCATCGAGATGACGATTCCAGTTTGACCGCCAGGTCGGGTTCGGCAACGAACGGCCTACTCATCGCCACGAAACCGGTTTTTCCCGAGGTGAGAGCCCGCGTCATCTCATCGGCGCTCCGGAATCCACCGACGGAGATGACCGGCAATGCCGAATGTTCACGGGCAATCGCCGCATATTCCAGATTGTACATCGGGGTGAAACGCCTGATACCGATCGAAAGAAACGGAGCGGCACAATACTTCCAGACGAACCGTATGCAACGGCTGGATTGACGGTACTGCCGGTCGTGGTCGAGAATCGTATCGAGCGGAATTGATTCTCCCCTGAAAATATTGAGTGCCTGCTGCATGGTGCCGTAACTGATCTCGATACCGTCAAGTTCTCTATGGGAAAGCTCTTTGATGAATCGCGTGAACCGGACGCGATCGAACGGTACCGAATCGGTGGCGCCGCTAATTTTTATCAGTACCGCGAAATGGCGGGGGCAGGTTTGACGGATGCCGGTCAGTATCTCATCGAGTAGTTGCAGTGAAATGCCGGTGGAAGGGTCGGGGCCGTACCGGTCCTTTCGTTTTCCGATCGAAGGAAGAAGAAACTCATGAAGCAGGTAGCCGTGAGCCGCATGAAGCTGCACTCCATCGAATCCTGCTTTAAAAGCCCGTTTTGCTGCGAGAATGAACTGATCGGCGATTTCCCGCAGTTCCGTGGTGGAGAGTACCCGTGGCCGTTCCCGGAAATAACGTGCCGCCCCGGGCGTCGCGCTGACCACCGGGAGGTGCGTGTATCTGCTCAACGTCTGTTTCCCGCAATGCGCAAGCTGCATGAAAATACGACTCTGATACCGGTGAACGGCATCCGCAACCGGTTTGAACGCGTCAATCTTTTCGTCGGAATCGATTCCCGCCTGCAGGGGTTGTATCGCGCGTCCCTGCAGGGAGACAAAACAGAATCCCGTAATGACCGTTCCGCAGCCGCCCCGGGCGAGCGTACGGTACAGGTCGACGTAGTGCCCGGTCGGTACGCCGCTGCGGTCGCATAACCCCTCATAGGTTGCGCTGCGGATCAGTCTGTTCCGTACTTTTACCGGTCCGAGAGATGCAGGAGTGAAGAGTGACATTTCAACTCCGCGGGTTGGCGTGAAGGTCAAACAGAAATCCGACGAATACATACGAGAAGATAAACAGCCAGAGGGCGATATCCGGATTGAATATGCCTATGAGTGTCGCCTGTCCGCAGGCGCACGCCCTGAAATTGGTCACCAGCGACGCGTAGGTTTTAATTCCTTCGGGATTGCGGTAGTAGAGTATCCCGGTCCAGATCTGCAGAAACACCGTAAGGCCGGCAAGAATAAGAAAGGTGGTGTTGAGTGGTGTCGTGTGTAAACCGGTAATCCTGAGCGTCAGGAAAAGAAGCGTCGGCAGAAATGCCGAGAGTATCGCCAGTATCCGGCTTTTTTGGATACCGTACTTCACGACGATGGTTCTTTTTCCTGCAGCCTTGTCACCATCATAGTCTTTGAAATAGGTATAGAAGGTCATCAGTCCGTTGATGAGCCAGACCAGAAGAAGAATCGATATGCGATGCGGCTTGAGAACGGTACTGGCGGTCGGTCCGGAAGCGTACCCGCCGTAGAGCGGGGCCATGGTGATCATCAGCCCGAATATGATGTTGCCCGCAATGCCGTGGCCTTTCGCGAATTCGTAGATGATATTCAGAATGACACCGGCAATCAGAAACACCAGCGCGAACGATTCGAGATAGAACCAGGTGATACAACCGGTTATCAGCAGCAATATTCCGGTAACCGTGATGGCACCGAGCGGATTGAGTTCACCGGTTACCATCGGTCGATGGGGGGCGTTGATACGGTCTTCCCGGAGACCGAGAAAATCGTTGATGATCTGATTGATGCCCCAGCTCAGAAAAAGCAGCAGCAGGATGACGAATTTTTTTTCGGGAGAAGGGGCGATTTCACCGGTATGTTCAGCTGGTGAATTGGCGAGGTATTCATAGTAAGCGACTCCCAGCCACCCTGCAATTCCGGTGATGAAGGAGTAATAGAGGCGCATTGAACGGATATAAGCTTGGATGAATCTGATCATCGTATCCTCATATGAAATACCGCTACTTCGACTGAAGAGTCATTGCATTACAGGTTTCGTAGTTAGTATAAAGGATGAAGCGTATGAAAGTAAACTACTTTGTGCATCGGGTTGGGGCAATATGTGGCCGTTTGATTAGGGAATGAGGAATCTCTGAGTGTCGTCACATAATAATGGAAAAAGAATCGTGCGATATATTCACGTTTGGCATGCCGTTCAATTTGCAACGTGTGCCGGGGACGGGAAGTGCGGTAACAATCGTGATTGTCTCACTGCCGACTCCATTTTTTTCTGCGCGCACTTCTTCAGCCCCATGTGTTGAGTAGCTGTAATAATCTAAATAAACCGCCCCGGAACACGGGGGTTTCACTAATGTTTTCTGTTGCCTTCTGCCTTTTGCCTACCACCTACTCACTACTCCCCTCCTTCTCTTTCTCCCCGAAATAATTTTCCAGAACCAGCTTAGCCGTATACGAGAGAATTGGATCCTTGAAGCCCAGTTCAGCCGCGGTTTTCAAAGGCTCGACCGCCCGTTCATCGCCGAGTTCACCGAGGCGGGTTGCCGCATGGGTACGGGTACGTACACTTCCCGCATGCTGCATGTCGAGGATGTAAACCGCGGTGGAATCGACGGAAACGTTGAGATGTTCGGCCAGATGTACACCGTTCCACCTTTGCCAGTAGGGGATTGCGGCAAGCCAGCCGGGTACCGAGTCGGCGAGGTAAGTGCCGAGATACGTTGCGCATCCCGCGATAAAGGTGCTGTCCGCACGTTCCTCCATTAACCGGTGCGAACAGTCATTCAGGAGCGGCGGAATCAATGTCCGCCTGCTGCGGTGCCAGGCCACGGTTCCCACCGCCTGTTCAAGTTCCTCCATGACTTCCTCGTCCTCCTCTTCCCGCAGCGCGATCCGTGCGAGAATGATACGGGCCGGAACCTCGGTACGTCGCAGGCGGGTAAGTTTCACGGCAAGTTTCCGCGCTTTGTCGGGCTGGTCATGTTCGAGCATATCCGCGCAGGTATCGATCAGACTGCGGTACCCGGATCGGTACCCGTCTTCTTTCAGTTGACGGATGATTTTACGTTCCTGCGGGGTGGTGGAGGAAAGCGGGATCGTCACCGCGGCGAGCAGCAGCAGCGCGATCAGCATCACCGGCAGGATGAATGGTGAAGTGTGACGGCGGGTGCCCGGGAACCGTATATTGCAGGTCGCCTGCTGCAACCGATGCCACAGGGCTCCGCAGTGACGGCGGACGGTCTTCAGAAACGCCGTCATACCGGGTGAAGATGAGATTTCATGGACACGGCGCATTCCCTTTTTCCCCATTGTCTGCAGCGCCTGGGAAATCCGGTGCAACCGGGTGGTGTTGCCCAGATACGCTTCCCGGTCGAAGGCATTCGCATCGGTTTTATGCCGCGCGGAGGTACCGCGGGAACCGCTGCGCAGTTCGTGCAGAAGCCGGGCGGCACTCTGAAACCGCTTCGCGGGATCGTGCATCAGCAGCCGGTTGACAATGGCGGCAAGATACTCCGGTGCGTCGGGGCGAAGGGTGTCGATCGAGTCGTAGGTACTGTGCAGCGTCGCGTAAATAGTTGCCGGGATCGAATCGCGCAGAAACGGGTGCTTTCCGGTGAGCATCTGATAGAGTACGATACCGAGTGAGAAAAGATCGCTCCGTTCATCCGCTCCGGTTCCATCGAGCTGCTCGGGCGACATGTATCCCGGTGAGCCGACGGCGGTTCCGTCTTGCGTGAGGGCTACCCAGGGAGCCTTGACCACACCGAAGTCGGAAAGCTTTGCTATCCGTGTACGCTTGTCGATGAGAATGTTCGCCGGTTTGATGTCCCGGTGGACGATACCGCTTTCGTGGGCATGATGGAGCGCCGCGGCGATATCGAGGACGATTGCGGTGATTTTTTCAACCGGCAGCCTCTCACTGCCGCTGAGCAGTGTTTCGAGCTGATCGCCATCGACATACTCGAAGGCGATCCAGGGAATTCCCGCCTCCTCACCGGCATCGAAAATGGCCACGATCGAGGGATGGTTGAGTCGGGCACTTGCCCGGGCTTCAAGATTGAACCGTTTGAGGTACTCCTCACGGGTTCTCTGATCGGGCTGCTTATCAATGGCGATAACCTTGATGGCTACCGGCCGGTCGAGAACCGGATCGTGCGCAAGGTAGACCCGTCCCATTGCGCCTTCACCGAGCAGTCTGCTGACCGTGTATCTGCCGAATGAGACTGGAGCGTGTGGTTTTACCTTGTTCATCTGGTATCCGTTGCGATTCACTGCTGATATCCTGAATTACGCCGGCGGGAAGGGAACGGTTCGGGTGAAAACATAACCCGGATCGGAACATGAACATTACCGGCTAACCCGAGGCGCGCGTTGTGCATTTACAATAACCCGGGAGGGGATATTTTGGTAGCAGTATGCCGTACGCGAAGTGCACAGTCGGGATTTTATTCGAAAATAGTTAATCACCGCGGTGGAGGACAGAGGTACGCTCAGTGTGGTCGGGTTGTTACCGGCAGAACGGTACGGGAGCAGGGTGAACCGGAGGACGGGACCGTCACCGGCAATTATTGCATCGGAGGTATGCCGTAACTATCTTTTGTGTGCTTCGGTCTACCCTGCACCACTACCGAGCGCGGCTGATGCGTACCGGAGCGAAAGGAATAAAGAAGTATGATTCGTGTCCTGATTGGCGATACCGATCTCGATTCACTGGAGTTGGTCGATGATCTTATCGAGATATATTTCCAGGAAGCCGCCATTGAGCGCGCAGTGACAAAAGAAGCCTTTTTCAGAAAGCTTGAACAGGCAAAAAAACCGTTCAATCTGATCCTGTTCAATGTCGACCTCGAAGATGCAGCCGGTGAGCATGCCGTGGAGCGTCTGAAGAACAATCACGCCGGTCTGCTTGATCGACTGGTCGTGCTCACTAGCGGACCGCTGCCCGATGATTCACCGTTTACCGCCTGGCCGGTGCTCATTCGTCCCTTTTCCATGGATCTGTTCGGAGAGGTGGTTACCCGAGCCTGTGTCCGCTGATTCCCGTCAATCCGTTCCCCGTCTTTCCGTTTGCATGATTGTGAAGAATGAAGCGGCCGTTCTTGACCGGTGTCTTGCGAGTATCCGCGACGTGGCTGACGAGCTGATTGTTGCGGATACCGGTTCAACCGACGATACCGTAGCGATTGCCCGCAACTATAACGCGGTTGTCGTGAGCGCTCCCTGGATGGATGATTTTTCGGCGGCGAGAAATGTTTCCATCGACCACGCGCATGGTACCTGGATCCTCTGGCTTGATGCCGATGATGTAGTCCCTTCCGAGAGTTTACCGGTAATAGCGCAACTTAAATCCGCACTTCCGGACCGGGTATACGGTTTTATCGTGCGGAATGAACGGCCGGGCGGCACCGGGACCGAATTCAATCAGGCACGCATGTTTCCGAATCGTCGGGATCTGCGGTTTGAACGGAGAATTCACGAGCAGATCATGCCGAGTGCGCTGCGTGCCGGTCTGCGGCTCGAGCAGTCCGAGGCGGTGGTTGAGCACCACGGTTATGTTGAGCCGGCAATGGTGAAACAGAAAGCGCAGCGGAATGTCCGTCTGCTGCTTCGGGAATACGCGGAAGTTCCTCCGGATATCGTGACTGCCATCGAAATAGCGGACTCGTGCACACTGATGGGTGATGATGAACAGGCCTCCCGGTGGTACCGGTATGTCCTGCAGCTTCCGGAGGTGAAATCGGAATCTCCGGTACTCGCGGCGCACGCCGGGTACGGTCTGGGAGTGATCGCCAGTAAACGTGAACGTTTCACCGAAGCGATGGAGCTGTTCCGTGAAGCGCTGCGTCTGACTCCCTGGCGGACGGATGTTCTCTACGGCATGGCGGTCGCCGCCGAAGGCAACGGCGACCGGAACGAAGCGGCGGATCTGTTGCGGAGGATTTTCTCCGTGACACCGCAGGTGGGACAGGTCGGTGTCGATTACCGTCTCGCGCGCATCAAGGCGTATCTGCGGCTTGGCCGGTTACTTGTCGAGATGGAACGCCTGGAAGAAGCGGTCGCCCTGCTCGACGATGCGCTGATGAACGTCGGCATGCGTCCGGAAATGCATGCGCTGGCGGGAAAAATATATCTGAAAACCGGCAGACTCATGGATGCGCTGCATGCGTTCGAGAAGAGCATTCAACTGCATCGGGAAGGGAATACCGATTCGTTTATCGGGCTGTGTCTCATTTACCGGCGTGCCG
>JAFGHA010000138.1 GCA_016930275.1 Chitinispirillaceae bacterium | reverse complement strand
AGGATGATCTCGGGTCGAAGATGGTGATGGGTCTGAAAAATGAGTTGTTTGAAAAGTGACGAGGGTGCACAGGCGGCGATCGTCTGCCTGACGGCAAGCGGTAGTTCGGGGAGTTTCGGTATGAGACGAGCCGCTGCCTCGCCGGAGGCTTTCGCGTCGTGGAGCGCACGGTGCGCATTGTCAAGAGTTACCCCGAGAACGCCGCAAACGTATTTCAGAGAGAATCTTCCCGCCGGATCGAGAAGTATACGGGAAAGCAGTGCAGTATCGAGCTGGGGATTACCGGGAGCGGGCTTTCCGAGGCGTTTATACTCCTCCCGAAGGAACGAACTGTCGAATTCAATCTGGTGGCCACAGAGCGGATTGGCGCCGATGAATTCTAAAAGCTTCTCCTCGATATCCGGAAATCCGGGAGCATCGGCGATATCCGTATCAGTGATGCCGGTGAGATCAGTAATCGTGGGAGGGATGGGAATCCCGGGATTTATAAAAGTGGAAAAATCCTCAGCAGGTTTCCCCTGCCGGAATTTTACTGCACCGATTTCAATAATACGATCCGTTTTAAAATTAAGGCCGGTGGTTTCCACATCGATTGCCACAAAATCGGGGATTTGTATGGTTTCAGATATCCGCCGGGTTTTTTGCTCATGTTTTCTCTGCCTGGACGGATGGTCCGGGGCGTTTTTTTTTAATTTCCGGTTCTCTTCGATGAGTTCTTTTCGGGAACCTTCCGAGAGGAGATCGAACAATCGGGGCATGAAGCAGACTCACGTTTCTATTGCGTGGTATCAGGTATAAAAACGTCGTTAAAATACAACACCCTGTCGGTTGAAGGGTATTTTTTACGCCAAATAATTACGCCATGATGTTCGGAAACAGAAAAATGGAACTTTCGGCTGAAAAAATGGTGTAGAGTTCCGATACGGTTGAGGGAGAGAGAGCCGAATGGTGATGACAACTGTTTTTCAGGATGCAGCGAGGGGTTAAGTACGGAACCGTTATTTATAGATGGCAACACCGGATTGCCTGTTACAGCGACTATCGGGAAGGATGAAACACTACTATCTGTTGTACCCGCATTACGGTAATTCCACTATATTTATTATCTGCATAGTTGTTTTACCACCGAAATCATTGTATTTTCACCGTTGGTTAGGGAATGTTATCATCTGTGCGAATATCGTACGGTGTCCGGGTAGCGGCACATCTCAACTTTTCTTCAGGTTACCGTCATGGCTAAAAAGTCGTCCGCGGCAGTTTATGATGAGAGTAAAATAAAAACCCTCAGTTCACTTGAACATATCCGGTTGCGTACCGGGATGTACATTGGTCGGCTGGGTGACGGATCAAACCCCGACGACGGTATCTACATTCTGCTCAAGGAGGTGGTCGACAACGCCGTCGATGAATTCATCATGGGGTTCGGGAAACGCATCGATATCGGTATCGAGCAGCAGATTGTTTCGATTCGGGACTACGGCAGAGGAATTCCGCTCGGTAAAGTAATCGACTGTGTTTCAACGATCAATACCGGTGCAAAATACAACGATGACGTGTTTCAGTTCAGCGTCGGGCTCAATGGCGTGGGTACCAAGGCGGTCAATGCGCTCTCAAGCCGGTTCAAGGTGACCTCGTACCGCGATGGCCAGTATTTCGAGGCGCAGTTCGAACGGGGAACCCTCAAGGCGAAAAAGAAGGGGAGCAGCTCCGAACCGGACGGAACCCGGGTGGAATTTCTTCCCGACGCGGAGGTCTTCGGTGACTATACGTTCAATTACGAATATGTCGAAAAACGGCTCTGGAACTATGCCTATCTCAATGCCGGATTGCGGTTGTATCTGGACAACCAGAAGATCGAATCGAAAAACGGGTTGCTCGATCTGCTGCAGGGCGAAGTGGGAGAGAAAACCATCTATCCGATCGCCTATTCAAAGGGGAAACAGCTCGAATTCGCTTTCACTCATACGCAGACGTACGGGGAAACGTACTTTTCATTCGTTAATGGCCAGTACACCAGTGACGGGGGAACACATCAGAGTGCATTTCGTGAGGGAATACTCAAAGGTGTCAACGAATTCTACAAAAAGAATTTCGCCAGTCAGGATGTCCGCGAAGGGATCGCCGGAGCGATCGCCATCAAACTGAAAAACCCCATTTTTGAATCACAGACGAAAAACAAGCTCGGCAATACCGAAATCAGGGGTTGGGTGGTTTCCGAAGTCAAGTCGGCGGTGGTTGATTTTCTGCATAAGAATATTGAAATGTCCCGTCTGCTTGAATCGAAAATCGTCCAGAATCAGAAATTGCGTACCGAACTCAACGCGGTCAAAAAAGAGGCGAAAGAGGCGGCCAAGCGCATCGAAATCAAAATTCCCAATCTGCGCGACTGTAAATATCATCTTCCGGACGGTAAAAAAGGCGAACGTTCGACCATTTTTCTCACGGAAGGCATGTCGGCAGGCGGATCGATCATCAGTTCCCGTGATGTGCTCACCCAGGCGATTTTCACGCTCAAGGGGAAACCGCTGAACGTGTTCGGTAAAAATCGCGCGGCGATCTACCAGAACGAGGAACTTTACAACATGATGATGGCGCTTGGCATCGAGGAGGAGATTGAAAACCTCCGGTACGGTCGTATTGTCCTTGCCACCGATGCTGATGTCGACGGGTTTCATATCCGCAACCTTCTGATGACCTTTTTCCTCAACTACTTCGAGGAGCTGGTGGTGGCGGGGCATGTCTTCATTCTCGAAACCCCGCTGTTCAGGGTACGCAATAAAAAAGAGACACGGTACTGTTACTCTGAAAAGGAACGGGATAAAAACGTGAAGGAGCTCCGCGATCCTGAAGTTACCCGTTTCAAAGGCCTTGGCGAAATATCGCCCAGGGAGTTCGGGCAGTTTATCGGTCCCGATATGCGGCTTGTGGAGGTGAATATCAAATCGGTCAAGAATATTTCCGATACGCTCGATTTTTACATGGGGAAAAATACACCCGAGCGGCGTGAATACATAATGGGGAATCTGCGCTGATGGCCTATATTAAAAATCTCTACGATCATAATTTTCTCGAATACGCCTCGTACGTCATCAAAGACCGGGCGATTCCGCATGTTTTCGACGGACTCAAACCGGTGCAGCGGCGAATTCTGCATACTCTGCGGGAAATCGACGACGGGAAATTTCACAAGGTCGCGAATGTGGTTGGGCAGTGCATGAAATATCATCCGCACGGGGATGCTTCGATCGGTGATGCCCTGGTCGCACTTGCAAATAAGGACCTTTTTATTGACAGGCAGGGAAATTTCGGGAACATTTACACCGGTGATCCCGCCTCGGCGGTCCGGTACATCGAGTGTCGACTCACGCCGCTTGCGCGCGAAACACTGTTCAACCCGGAAATTACCGACTACATCGATTCGTACGACGGCCGTAACCGTGAACCGGTTGTGCTGCCCGCAAAACTGCCGGTGCTGCTCGCCCTCGGAACCGAAGGAATTGCGGTCGGTATGTCGACCCGGATTCTGCCGCATAACCTTATCGAGCTGCTTGAGGCGGAGATTGCCGTACTGCGCGGGGAGCAGCTGCTGCTCTTCCCCGATTTCGTTACCGGTGGTCTGGCTGATGTGTCGGAGTATGATGACGGCAACGGGAAGGTTCTGGTGCGGGCGAAGCTCGATACCAGCGACGAGAAACGCATCGTTATCCGTGAACTTCCGTTCGGTACCACCACCGAATCGCTCATCGCTTCAATTGAGGCTGCTTCAAAAAAGGGAAAACTCAAGATTGCCGGAATCAGCGATTTCACCGCGGAACAGGTGGAGATCGAGGTGCGGCTCGCACGAGGGGTGCATACCAGTGAAACGGTCGACGCACTCTATGCGTTCACCGAATGTGAATCATCAATCTCCGTCAATCTGATGGTGATTAACAATGACCGTCCGGTGCAGATGACGGTATCACAGGTGGTGGAGGAGAATGCACGAAGTCTGGTGGAAATCCTCAAGGCGGAGCTCAGACTCGAGGAACGCAAGCTGCGCGATAAACTGCACGCGAAAACGCTCGAACAGATTTTCATTGAAAATCGTATTTACAAGCGGATTGAAGAGATGAAGACCGCCGATACGGTCATCAGGGCGGTGCTCGAAGGGTTGAAACCGTTCGCTTCACAAATAAGGCGGGAAGTGACGGTGGAAGATGTCGAAACGCTGCTTAAAATTCCGATCCGGCGGATCAGTGCCTATGACATCAACCGAGCCCGCAAGGAGATGCAGGAGATCAACAATCGGCTCAAGGAGATCAAAGCGGTCCTCGCGGCGATCGTGGATTATGCGGTCGATTTCCTCGAAAAATTGATCGACAAATACGGTGAGCAATACAAACGGAAAACGGAGCTGATGTCGCTTAAAAAGGTTGATGTGCGCGAAGCCGCGCAACGTAACCTGAAAATGCGGTATGATCGGGATACCGGGTATCTCGGCCATGCAGTCAATGGAAACGTGCTTTTCGATGTCTCTCTGTACGACCGTATTCTGGTTATCCGGAAAAGCGGCGCCTATTCGGTGGTCGATGCTCCCGAAAAGCTGTTCGTCGACAAGGGAATGCTTCACTGCGGCTTTGTGGACAAGGAACTGGTGTTCAATGTCGTCTACCGCGACAATGCGACCGGGTATCCCTACCTCAAACGATGCCGTATCGAAAAATTCATACTAAACAAAGGGTATTCCATCGTTCCCGACAACTGTACGGTACTCAAGCTCACTACCGAAGAGGGAATGTATGTAAACTGTGAATACAAACCGAAACCCCGCCTCAAGGTGCTCGAAGAGGCCTTCGCAATCGATGATTTTCTCATAAAGGGGGTGAAGGCGGGCGGCGTGCGCCTGGCGAATAAGGAAGTTAAATCAGTAAAACTCCTGTCCAATTTGTAAGGGCAGATTTCAAACCTGCCCTTCTCCTCGTCCTTACATTCGCTCGAATCCAGTCTCGAATTCATATCTTTCGATCAGAATCCATAGGCTTGCTGCAGTTGCTCATCACTCGGCAGTCCGTCGTAGATTTCTCCATTCGGCCCTTTCCACTGATTACTTCCCATCGGTTTCAGTTCCACCGGCGTGCGTGATCCGTTGCTGTTTTCGATCATGATGGTAGTTGTGGTATTATTCTCTCCTCTTTGGTCGGCAACCACAACAGGAGCTTCGCATACCTCGAAATAACCATTTTGATACCGGTAGTAGAAATCATCATGAAGAAAATAGGCATTCCCGCTAATGACAATTCGCCGCGCATGACGGGGAAGATAGCGTACCCGGGGAGGGCGGACGATTTCGTATCCGTGGGGATGACGGTGGTAAAAGACTCCATCGCAGTAGTAGTAGGTCAGTCCACCGAACACCGCTGTGCGGAATATACCGGGAAGTGATACCACCAGGGCACCGAAAGGTGCTCCGATTGCAATCCGGGCATGTGGTCTGAGGTCAAACCAGCGACCATGACGGTAAGTGTAGTGCTTATTGCGGGCCGTCCGACGGGCGGGTTGTACCCGTTGCGGACGTTGATGCTGGTGATAGGATTTAGAGGGGCGATTGTTCTCTTTTCGGGTTCGTGTACGGGAATACCCGGAAGATAATGTGCCGGCTGCCAGAACGGTTGAGGCTGCCAGGAGAAGGACAGTACCTCTGGTGAATGAATGGTGCAGATACATGAAAAACTCCTTGTTGAGGATTACATTCAATGTTCATACACACGATAGACGAAACAGACTGGAAAATCCGCTCAGACTATAGGAAGAGATGTTTGTTGGGTGGTAATAGAATTTTCGGGGGGGGGGTAAATCGTCTCTACTACAAAGTCCCGGTCTGAATTGCAGATAACAATCCCTGAACATCGGTGAAATCCTCAAACCATTCATTACATACTCCGGCAAGTTTCGCACCGATACCGATAAAGTGCCAATCCAGTTGTCTGCAGGTATCGCGATCCCATATACCATCGCCGATATACACAATCCGGTTGAATGGTCCATTCATTTTTTCGAGGCAGTGCAGCATGATTCGGGAACGGCTGTCACTGTCTTCACTGCTGCTCAGAGGGATATTGTCTATAGAAATACCTGCAGCGGCAAGTTTCATCCGTGCCGTGATTCCCCATCCGCCGGTGGCTATGCCAACCGTGATTCCCGGGGTGGAACCGAGAAGTCGGAGAAAAGTCGGTACTCCCGGTAGAGGGGGGCAGCTTCCACCGGACTGAAGATAGTCGTTGAGCAGTGTGCGAAACCGTTCTCTCACCCGGGAGATCGTTGTATCGTTAGGGGGAATTCCGTTAAGTTCGAGTATTTCAGAAAGAATGCCGATGTCGGTGACTTTCGTGTAACTGGTCCAGTCATCAGCAAAACGGATATCTCCAAGAGTATCCTTCACGGCTTTGACGAACAATGATCCGTCGATCCGTTCGCTGTCGATGAGTGTGCCGTCGATATCGAAAATAACTGCTGTTCGTGCGCTGTTCATAGTTTACTAGAAAGAATATACGTTGTGCCCCCGATCCGGTACAATGGTGATGCGTGCGGGGAGATGATCAGGAAAACACGCCGCGTACAATCCCGGAAAGCTCATCAGTTGAAACCGCTCTGAAAATACGGTCCCGCCATTGCGATGCACCCGGAATTCCTTTTATATACCATGAAACGTGTTTTTTCATTTCGCGTGCAGCCCGGTATTCTCCATATGTGTACCGGTAGTGTTCGATATGCGACAACGCGAGACGCAGTTTTTCCTGAGAAGAGGGAGGGGTATAGGGACGGCCGGAGATTACAGCCCTGATTTCGGAAAAGATCCACGGATTGCCGTACGCGCCGCGTCCCACCATCAAACCGTCACATCCGGTTTGACGCAGCATGGCGAGTGCATCCTTACCGTTTAGGATATCACCATTGCCGATGACCGGAATGGCGACCGATTGTTTCACTTCACCGATTCGTTCCCAGCAGGAATGTCCTGAAAATCCCATTGTCTGCGACCGTGGATGCAGGGTAACCGCGCAGGCTCCGCACTCCTGCGCACAGCGGGCGAAATCAACGTCAACCCACTGGTCTTTATACCATCCGGAACGGAGTTTTACGGTTACGGGTATCGAAGATGCGTTAACCATGGCATAAACTATGCGCTCAAATTGTTTCAGATCCTTGAGGAGCGATGCTCCACCATTTCTTTTTACCACCTTGGGAACGGGACATCCTGCGTTCAGATCGATGAAATCAGGTTTGAACCGTTGTGCCACGAGAGCGGTACTTTCCGCAAAACGTTGCGGATCGGCACCGAAAAGCTGTATGCCGATTGGTCGTTCGGTTGATTCGAATCGCATCAGGTCGAAGGTGGCGTCTGCTCCATAGACGATACCATCCACACTTACCATTTCAGAAACCGTCACATCGGCGCCATGTTCTTTACAGATTGATCTGAACACCGGATCGGTGATGCCCGCCATGGGCGCGCATATCAAGGTATTGTTTTTGAAGAGCATAGGTGTTAAAATAAATTACAGAAGCCGTGAAACCTGAAATATCTGAGTTCTTTTCGCGTAGTGTTTATAGCTACAATGTATCGAAAGGATTGTTTGCTGCATGAAAATGTTCGAGGAGATTAAATTCGATACGGTTCCGACGGTGCTCGCCGCCTGGCCGGGAATGGGTAATGTCGGATTGATAACGGTTGATTATCTTCGGCGGAAACTGGAAACCGCCATGTTCGCCGAAATTGATATGAGTCCGTTTTTTATTCCCGATTCGATCGTGGTAAAGGACGGCATTGCACAACTACCCGAAATTCCCACCAGCGTTTTTTACGCGGCGCACAATCCCGATCTGATCATTTTTGAGAGCAACGCCCAGATTTCCGGCCGTGAAGGGATCATGGTTATAAAGATGCTGCTCGATGTCCTGCGGCAGTTTTCAGTCAGTCAGATCTATACGTTCGCCGCATTCGCCCAGCCGATGTCACATGCGCAGGAATCGGTGACCTTCGTTACCTGCAACAGTCAACATATGCTCGATTCGGTAAAGAATCACGGGGTGATTCCCATGCCGGACGGCTACATCGCCGGGCTGAACGGACTGCTCCTCGGCGTTGCCGCATCACGGCGGATCGATGCCGCTTGTCTTCTCGGAACGATACCTTCATACGCCACCAATCTCAATTATCCGAAGGCATCGGTGGAACTCGTGAAGGTGATCACGAAGCTCTTCGGGATCGAAATAGATGTTTCGGATCTGCAGGAGGGGATCGAGGCGATGGATCAGCAGTTCGACATGATCGAGGAGCGTATCAAGGAGTTTATACCATCGCTCAATCGCGAAGAGGAGCAGGATATCGCCGAAGTGGAGGATGAACAGGTCCCCCGGGTGATAATGGATCGGATCGAACAGCTCTTTTCCGAGGCAGCAACCAATCGGGAGAAGGCGACGGAACTTAAAAACGAACTTGACCGATGGAAGCTTTTCGAACTGTACGAAAACCGATTTCTTGACCTTTTCAAGGAAAAGAAATAGCCGGCGAAAACCGTGTGATGAATTCACCGTTCAGATCAGAAATGCCCGGGTGTCGGTCTCAACCGTTCTGCTGAGATCCGATAACGAAGAAAGTTTATCCATAATGGACGAGAGTTGCTCCAGATTCTGCTATGCAGTTGAGGAAATATCCAATAGATACCGGCCCGTTGGTGCGCTGAGACAAGCTCGGCACTTCTTATAGAGTGTGTTTGCAGAAAGGAAAAACAGAAGCACTGCAAACAAGTCTTTATCCGGTAAGGCTAACCAACCACCGGTATCGAGGTTCAGCGAAGCGCTGGTCTCGAAGACTCGGCTGGGT
>JAFGHA010000137.1 GCA_016930275.1 Chitinispirillaceae bacterium | reverse complement strand
TGACGCCATATCATCTACAGGTGCGGATTAGTTACGACTTGAAACGTTTCAGCTGCAACGTTCCGTTAAGGCGTCGGTCTCTTCCATCCGGATGCGATCCCTGCGACTTTTCAGTAGCGAAACAGGTACCATTAACCGGAATCCGGAGATAAAGAATACAAAAATGCTTCAATTTGCGGTAAAAAGTCAAGGATGCTTCACCTTTTACAACTTTAATGATACAATTCTCTTATAGGACAGACCACTTCAGGACATAATCAGAAATTTCCGGGACGGTAGCTACATTCCAATGGAAAACATCACCACACTCAGACAACAGAACGAGCAGCTCAAGGCTCAATTGCTGAATACCTCACTGATTCACGAACTTACCAAGGTTCTCCACTCATGCACCAACCTTCAGGACATCATCAAAACACTCCTGCTGGCGATGCAGGAGATCATCGAATTTGACCGTGTCATACTTTTCACGATCAACCGGGAAAATTTCTGTCTACAGCCGGAGTCTTCAGTCGGTATCCCCGATGAGGACATCTGCGATTTCACCATACCACTCGGTTTTTCCGGTGGTGAGATCACCGACGCACTTTTCCTCAACCGGCATATTCTTGTCGAGAAACCGGATGCGGTAAACGATCATTTCAAAACGAAGCTGAAATCTTCATCCTATCTCGCCATTCCTCTGATAAAAAAAGTGAACCGAAAGTGCTGGGAAACGAAATCATGCACCAAAACCGCTTGTCCTGCCCATGGAGGATACAACCCGTACTGCTGGAGTATCAACGGAAGCGGTCTTCTTATCGATGCCCGTGATGAGGATGAGCGACGTGCAGCCTGCATCGCCTGCCCCTGTTTCAAGGTGGAAGGGGTGTTGTGGATGGATCGGAATACCAAAAACACTCCGATCACCAGTGACGATATTACTATCGTTACCGCAAGCGTCACCATGGCGGGAATCGTCATCGAGAACTTTAATATCTTCGATGCACTCGAGAAGGCGAACATTTCAGAGCGGAAAATCAACAATAAGCTCAAACTCATCAACAATGAACTACAGGTCGCCAATGCGCGGATCAACCGGGATCTTGACCATGCACGAACGATACAGCAGGGGCTGCTACCGCAGGATCTTGAAGATACTCCTGAAGTTAAAATCGGTACCTACTACCTTTCGGCCGACGCGGTTGGTGGTGATTATTATGATGTGTTCAACATCGAGCCGGGTATCTACGGGCTTGTGGTGGCCGACGTATCCGGTCACGGAGTCGCCTCCGCACTGATCATGTCGATGGGTAAAATTCTTCTTAAAACATTTTCCCGGAATGAGCATTCGCCGCAGAAAACACTGGAGAGGATTAATCAGACGTTTCTCTCGGAAATAAAAACCGATCATTTCGTGACCTTTTTTTATGCGATACTGGATACCAACAATCATCTTCTCCGTTTCACCTCCGCCGGTCACTGCCCTATCATCCTCCTTGACCGTTCCACCGGGGCCGGTAATCTGATCAAAGCCGACGGTCTCTTTCTGGGTGTTTTTCCTGATATGATGCTGCACGAGTCGGAAATAAGTTACAAACCAGGTACCATTCGAATGGTACTGTATACCGACGGCCTGATCGAGGCGAAAAAACCGAACGATGAGATGTACGGTTTCGAGCGTCTTCGTTCTATTTCCGAAAAAACACTTGATAAGGATGTCAAGACTACGGTTTACGAAATACTCAAGGATCAGAAGATTTTTTGTGCGGAAAACACCTCTCCCGAAGATGACATCACGCTCCTGGTGATTGATTTCTAACGACATTTTTTCTCTGTCATCCGGACATTTGCCATGCTTTGGCTAATTTAGGAGGGCGGCAGGAGTATATGCCGTACATACGCCACGGAATGGCGTATGTACGACGGCAGCATGATCAATCCGTTTTGTTTTTGGATGGCTATTTGTTGATAGATCAGAATCCGAACCGCAGCGATATATTGATTACATCGAACACCTGCAACGTATTGTACTCATACGATCCGTCAAGCGACAGATATTTCCCGGCGAACTGTTCGGTATTCACCTTCAGCCCGAATCCACCGGTGATTTTCCATGGCGGTGCGTAAACTGCCATGATCTCCCGCTGAATACCGATACGCAGCAGCAGAATAGTGAAAAGTTCCTGTTCGAGACCACCCGCCATCTTCCATGACTGATCTTCATACAGTGGAATATTTCCTTCAGCAATCAACATAGTGGAATATCCCACCCTGAATATTCCCCCCATCGCGAGTGTCGCAGCCTGCGCTTCAGCGTAGCTGTAGCCGGCTTTGACGTTTTTCCAGTAATTGATCACCGGCACATCTCTGAATAGAAGACCATACCGGATCTGATCCGAAAGCTCCCACATTAGGCCGAGATCAAGTCCGGCGCCGAAGGAATTGCCGCCCGATGAGAATTCGGACGTACTGCGTACCCGCGTACCCAGAATCTTCACGTTCACTCCGAGTGAAAGCGGACGGAAATTAAGCGGCAGATTGTTGAATTTGTAGGCGAACGCCGAAACGAACATGAGTTCCGTCATGAGTTGCTCCCGGTCGGAACGGTAGAGCAGTGCCTGCCCGAACCCTATCTCACGTGTTCCTTTATTCACATACGAAGCGGCGACGTTATCAAGACCAAACCGGTACTGGTAGGCCAGAACCGCCTCGGGCCCGCTTACCCAGGCCATCCCGGCCGGATTGTACAATACGCCATAGGCGTCATCGGAGAGTGCTACATACGCGTTGGCAAGCGCAGCCGGACGGGCAAACAGCGGAACACCGGTCGTCGGCAGTCCCGAGAGCCTATATTTCCGATAGTCGGCATCCACGGTCGACATATCCTGTTCCACCCCGAAATTAATAAGACTGTAGAGCAGCCCCACCCCCAGGCAGCCGGCCGTCGAAATCAGCATCTGCTTCTCGTTGTGTACCTCCGGTCCGAAGTAGCTCTCCATATCTTCGGCGGCATCCTCCTGGCCATGCAATTTACCCACCGCCGATTTCAGCACCTCTTCAACAGGGACTCCCTCCGCTCCCTGTATATTCACACTTTCAATGGTCTGTTTCGTCAGCACATCGATAAGCGTCAGACGGATACCGCACCGCTTGCTGTTTCCCCATTCAACGCTTCCGAACAGCATGCGATCCATCCCGGCTGCAGTACCGATATCGAGTACGCAACGCGGATCCCTGCAGTGTTTCGGAATCCTTTTCTTCAGCTTCTCCAGCCCTTCGGTAAGTACGGCCTGATCGTAACACTGATAAAAACCGATTTCCCGGAGAAGTGCAATCAGATCGGACTGGGCCTTTCCGACTATTTCCGATGCCTTGTCAAAGGTTTCAAGCGACAGCACCCCGATTCTTATTCTGCTTTCAGCAGCCTTCTCCGCATCTTCGGCGACGACAGTACCGATCATCATGACCAACAGAATGCCAATAATTGTTTTCACAGTTTCCTCCGGTAGGTATCGTATCATTTCATAAGAACGATATGTTTCATGACCCGCTGTTCCTTACCATTTATTCTTCCGGTAAGAACCGCGAAATATCTTCCGTTACGGCACATCCGGTCGCCATTGACAACCACAACATGATTATTCCCAGCAGGCTGGAGTTGCCTCTTCGAGGTCCTTCCATCCCACCATATGTAGTAAGGAATATTATCAGCATTCTGCACTGCCATCGACCAGACAAGGTCGCCGAGAATCGTGAATATCTTCAGATTGACTTCGGTACGCGCCTCGGAAATATCAGCATGCACTTTTATGCAGGTACCGTTGTGCTGCGGTACCCGGTCGTCGGTATTGAACGGATTGTACTGCGGGACGATAAAGGGAGAAAACGGGTTCGGCGACACCTCCATGGACAGATGATCAGCCGGCTCGTACACTAGTGCGTATACCGAAAAATGTGAAAGAGCCGCACTGACGTAATTTCCGTCATCGATAACCCGTGAATTCACGAGCGGTTTCCATAGCAGACTGTCTTCGATCCATTGCGCAACAGCCACCTTCTGCTTCCCGTTGGCTACTGCTTTACGCATGCTCCGAGGTACCGAGAGATTCAGCCTGATACTGTCATCCGACAGATCCATCGAAACATTCTCGAGCTGCTGGATATCGAATGCCAGTGTATCAACCGTCCGGATCGATCCGAATCCGCGCTTGAACTGATTACTGAGTGCGGTATTGGCGATTTCTAGAATTCCGATGTCACCCGGAGCAACCACACCGGCAGGAAGCACGACCGTACACCCCATCTGGTTACTGACCGTATCGGGAATACTTCTATTCACCATCATAAATCGCACGTTCAGACCGGGTTCGCTCTCCTCGTCGACACGGTACTCTCCGGTGACCTTGCCAACCGTGGCAATAATCCGTACGATTCCGGCATAATTCCGTTTCGGTTTGAAAATACCGAGCGAGCTTATCGTTCCGGCTCCCGGTGGACTCACCGCCCAGGCCGGTGTGATATCGAGCGCCGTTCCCGCTTCATCCACCCCCTGTGCCGAGAATTCCGCCCGGTCACTTCCCGAAGTGGTTATCGGTTCGGGAGTTCCCGCATCAGTACGTTTGACGGAAATCGAAGCGACCGCTGATCCGGTGACGTTGAAAGATACCGTTTGACTGAGGGAAAGTCCCGATGTAAGGGGAATACGCGTCGTATCGATCGTGACCTTCAGGACGACCGGTTTTGAAGTTTTCCCCGAACCGGTAGTAACAGTGGTCGCCACGCCGTCGCTGCCAGCCAGTACCGCACCTTGCGCATTGGTCAACGACCATGAAATTCCGTCGTCGTCGAGAGTGGTATCGGGCAGAAATGCCGAACTGACATAGCCTTTGACCGAAAAGGGAGCCTTGTAATTGATCGGAAACGAAAATGCCGAATCGTCCGACGGAACGATTTCATACCGGGTGAGTATTGACCAGTCGGGTTTCACATAGACACTGAAGGTTTCCTTATCGTAACCGTAGATATCATTTCCCCGCCATGCCTTGAAATAGTACAACATCGTACTTCCGTCACGGGGTGGAGAAAATTCGAAGGTATAGGTGGTGAAGGTCGTGTCGGCAACGAATATTCCTTGTGAAAGATAGGTTGTCGCTACGGCATCCTTGTAAAAAATCGCTGCAGAATCGAGTTCCACTTCCGATGTAATGGAGAGTGTCACCAAACCGTGTTCCGGCTCAATCGAATCGGCACTCGTGTGATATACGAGCATCGCCACGGTATCGATATGGGTGACCTCTGAATCGGCAACGGTAAAGCGGTGATACGAGAGGTCGAGAATCGAATCGTCATCCGCATCTACTGAAAGTACGTATAATCCGGGACCTGTTTTCACCAGAGAATCATCGGCGGATATCGTCTTCACCAGCGGAGACTGTATCTTTATTGAAACATCAAGTTCATCATCGGTACTATTGACATACCATTTGATGGCTTTGTCACCGGGTTTCATATAGAGTTTCGCCGAGGTTCTTCCCGCTTTTCCGCCGGAAAAGGTTATTGTATCGTTCCCGCCGACACTGTCGAGTACCAGTCCTTCCTTTCCCGCCCGGAACAGATACTTCCCGTCCGGAATGGAGCGCAGTTCAAAGGTACCGTCAGTAGCGGATTTAGCGGAACTGATGACCGTTCCCTTGTCAGTATCGATCAGACTGACATTCGCGCTTTTCACTGCCGATCTGGTTTCCGACATAATAACAGTACCGGGAAGGCTTCCGAGTCCCTGCAGGGTATCATAGAGGTTTAGTGTCGATTTCGATACGGTAGTGCAAACGACGGGAGTAGTCTTTTTCACGAATCCCTCGGCCGCACAATACATGGAGAAGGTTTTGTTGCCGGCAAGGCTCGCTTTAAAATCGCCGTAGGTTTCATCCGATGTAACAAGAACGGTATCGTTGGTGCTCTCCTCGATAAAAATCACCGTGGCATTGGTAATGGGAGCAACGATTTCCCGGTCGCCAACCCATGTTTTTCCGTAGATGTACCCGGTTACCAGTGCCGCTCCCGGTTCCATGCTCACCTGAATGCTTTTTGAACTCAACACGTCAATTGATTTGCTGTAGGTGGTAAATCCGGTTTTTTCGGCGGTTACCATATAGGTCCCCGAGGGAATAGTGAATGAAAAACTGCCGTCCGCCGGTGTCGAGGGAACTTCACTGAGCAGTGCTCCGTCCTTGTAAATTCTTACTCGTACTCCCAGCAGTGGCGCTTTGGCGGAGTTGACAATAGTTCCTGACAGCGTATATGGATTCTTTTCCAGTTCAATCGTTCCAAAATTGTAGTTCTCGGCCGATTCCAGCGTTATTTTCTGGAGAATTGTCGGTTGATACCCGGACATGGAGACACCGATCCGCCAGTCGGCAGCGTAGCAGTTGAGAATGAAATTACCGAGTGCGTCACTTTTCGCGGTAACGGTGTCATTACGATCGGATATCCCGTACACCGAAGCGAGGTTGATTCCTTTGCCTGATTGATCGAGTACCTTTCCGTAAACCGTTGCGTCAGGCCGTTCCAGATAAAAGGTAGTCGTCGACAGTTCATCCTTCCTGACAACGATCGTTTTAGTCAGCTCCTCGAATTCGCTCTTTTTCGCGGTAACACGATAGGTACCCTGTGGACGGTCCCTTTTCAAATACCCGTTATTGTCGGTATAAAAAAGCAGTGGTGCTTCGAGCGATCCGTCAAGCACCTCCACCTGCAGTTCGACCAACCCTACCGGATTGATCACCGTGTCAAGATCTTCCCCGGTTCCGATGATAATTTGTTCTTTAGTGTACACGAGCATCTGGCCGACCGGTGACTCGTAATTGAATCCGACAGTATCACCTACGGTACCGGCCCCCTGATCGTTGACCGCTATCACGCGCCAGACATATTTATTACTGGTAAGCACCGATGCAGCATCGATTTCAACACTGTCGATCTCATCTTCGCCTTCCCTGCCGTCGGCGACAACTTCGGTCTGATACACCACGAGTTGTGCACCGATTCCCTCAAAATCGGAACCGACGTAAATGTAAAGTTTGTACGTATTCGCGTTCTCATCCAGATTTTTCCACTTGAATACGACCTTCTCCTTATTATTCTCATCATATATCAGTGTTGTATCGATCGGAGAAATACAGACCGGTTTAATGAGCTGTGTTCCTTTTATGGAAAATTCTCCCGGCGGCAGCTTCACTTTCATCGAAGAAAATGCCGGATGGTTCCCGTAGTTGTTCAACACCACCCAGGTATAGTTCTGTCCCGGTGATAAGGGTGGGGGATCGGCGGTAATCGTATTCGACGGATCGGGAGCCCCGTAGACCATCTGTGTCGCAGGGGTAATCGCCTGCCAGATGATACTCAGCCCTTCCAGATTGACTTCGCCACTGGTCGTATCGACCTTGATGACATCATCGGACAGAATAATGTGATAATACGGAACACCGGTATTCGCTTTCCACTGGAACGTCGGTGTCACACTGGATACCTGTCCCGACGGTCCGATCCAGTCGACAGGTTGGGGACTTTCGATGATAATCTGAAACTCGTTTGACAGAAGGGTGTCATCTTCGGTCGGCAAAGCGATGACACAGTAAAACACCCCGAATCCCATGTCCGTCTGATCTTCGGCTTTAAAAGCGATTCCCCTTTTCGCCACGGGGTCTTCAGTCGATGGAGGAAAGTAAACGTTGTCTTTTGTACTGTCTGCGGTAGCTATGGTGGTATCGATATACGGAGTGGTCACCTTGTACCGGTAATTCGCAAGATCACCGCCTCCCGGTGAGCGATCGAAATAAATGGTACCCGAATCAGGAGCGGGGAACTGAAAGCCCCGGGATACTCCGGCCCATTTCACCCACAAAAGCCTGGTTGCCGGTTGTGCACCGATCGGCACTTCAACAGTCAGATAATCGGTGGATTGCTGTGCGAAAATTCCGATTACCGCACACAATAAAACCAACCCCACGTTATTAGGCATTTTCATGCATGTATCCTTTCATGCTGCTCCGGTTTCAGGCAGTCACACTAGAAATAGTAGAACACCCCTGTTTTCAGTGCCGGCAGCGGAAGTATATCCATTTCAAGCAATAATTGTATCCGGGAACCAAGGGCGGTGCCGAGCGTCAGAATCGGCATCAGAGCGGCGTCGCCAAGCTGCACCGGTGCATTAGCGCCGAGAAGGTTCTTTTCGTCTCCATACCGTACGTCTAGGCCGAACACGCCCACATTAAGAAAACTGTGAAACAGGTTGACTTCAAGAACCATGATGTTATCGACCGAAACCCCGTAATCGATCACCAGTGAATCAATTCCTTCCTCACGTGTCGTCGCGGTTTCAAGCGGCCGTTGTTCGCGTGCCACGCGGTCAAGCTTCATCGCGACCTCTCCGAAAAGTTTCGTGTAGGAG
>JAFGHA010000017.1 GCA_016930275.1 Chitinispirillaceae bacterium | reverse complement strand
CGTTTCCTCGATCGGTGTTTCGGGGTCCACACGATGCTGATAGTAGAGATCGATGTAATCCGTCCCGAGGCGCTTTAGTGAGGCATCGCACGAAGCCTTTACATACTCCGCATTTCCCTTGATACCATGCCAGCTGCCGTCTTCACCGCGGGAAACGCCGAATTTGGTTGCCAGGATGATCCGGTCACGATGCCCCGCGAGCGCCTTAGACAACAGCAGTTCATTCGTAAACGGACCGTACATGTCCGACGTATCCCAGAACGTGCACCCGATCTCGGCAGCCCGATCGAGAACGCGAAGATTCTGCGTTTCCGAAGAGGAACCGTAAAAATCCGACATCCCCATACAGCCTAAACCGATTGCCGGCACGCGAAGGCCCTGCGATCCGAGATCGACCTGTTTCATGATTCAATCTCCTTTTTGCTGTTGTTTAAGGAATTTGAGCGAAAGAGTAATATACTTCACACGGTCGCCTCGATCATTTTTATTTCCGGAACGACTCATGATTACAATGATTTACAATGTACCGTTATCTCACGGATAATGCGTCAAACCCGTCTGATTTCCTGAAATTGTATTCACCCTAACGTCCACCGTCTTGGTGGACATCGCACCTTTGACATGATTTCCATAGGTGGGTATATTAGATCCAGATCATGATCATGCAGCGTACGTCACCATTACCTGGAAAGAAGATTAAGCGATGTCTGATAAACCGAACATTTTCGAATATATCGATTTCAGAAAATATCTCAAGGACTGGCGTGAGGCCACAAAGCGTTCCAATCCCGGTCTTACCCATGAATATTTATGTTCCAAACTGGGGCAGAAAACCCGCGGATATTTCAATGATCTCGAAAAGGGGCGCCGTACGATCGGTCCGGACGTGCTTGACCGGCTGGTGAAACTGTTATCGCTCAACAGTACCGAAGCGAAATACTTTCGTGCGATTGTCAGCTACGGCCAACCCACTACCTATAAGGAACGCGAGTACTGGTTTGAGCAGGCGGTGCAGCTCAACAATACACCGAAAAAGCTGGTTGACAGGAAAACCTATGCCTATTACAAGAACTGGTACTACGCGACCGTCAGGGCATATCTTGAAACCTGTAATTTCACCAACGAATATGCCAGAGCCTCGAGAGCTCTCTACGGGCGGATATCACCGCTGCAGGTAAAGGAGGCGATTGAAAATCTCCTGCAATTGGGACTGATAGCTCCCGATAAAAAGGGGTTTCTCAAACCTACCGACAAAGTTATCACTACCGGCGAAGTGGTGAAAGACGAACTTCTGAAACGCTATCAGATTGCGAATCATGATGTTCTTCGTACCATTCTTGAAGAAGACAATCCCGAAAACCATAACAGTTCAAAGATCATCATCAGTGTTTCATCCGAAGCTGCGAAACGTATCGGTAAACGGCTGCAGCAGTTCCGTTCCGAGGTGCTTTCCATTGCCCACAAAGACGAACGGAAAACCGAGCGCGTTTACAGAATCGCTCTCCACGCTTACCCCGAATCCAGAAAGGTATAACCATGAAAACCGTTTATATTCTCCTGCTGATCATCGCCGTTATCATGTCATGCACCGAAAGTCCCGTCACCAGCAGTGGTGATGAGGTGGTCACCGGTTCCAGTTCGATTTTCGGTACGCTGCTTACCGATGGCAAACCGAGCGACGAAGAAGCGACGGTGAGCCTGTATCTTGAAAATTCCGGCAGCCGGCTCTCCAGATTGCATGCCAACACCGGTGATTCTCTGATCGCCACCATTGAAACCAGTGATGCAGCCTACTCATTCGACGAGCTTTCAGCCGGTACCTACCGCATCGAAGTCAGCCGGGAAGGTATCGTTATCGGTGAAGAGACGAATATTGCACTTGATGAAAATGAAGACCGGAAAATCGATATAACGATCGTCATCATCATCAATCAGACCTTCAATATTTCAACCACCGAACAGAATATTACCATCAACAATTTCTTTATCGAAAACGGCAAGGTAACGGCAAGCGACAGCGGTTACACCCTTATCTTTGCCGATACCGACACCATCACCTTTGAAATCGTACTCGATAACGGCGGGACAACGGAAACCATTCCGGTAACAGTCGTCGATAAAGGTGACGGTAATTTCACCATTGAAGTTCCGGATTCCACCGATGCCATAACCATAACCACTACCGAAACGACAATACCGCCAGACAGCGTGCAGACCATCAACAATGCTCTCCTTAACGCAGCCACGAACTGTCCGATCGCCTTTGACAACAGTGCGATTACTTATTCAATAAGCGGAGCGCTTTCCATCACGTCCGCATGTGAAGTGGTGTTCGGCCCCGATATCCTTGTTGAAGTCAAATACCCGATAACCATTGAAGACGGCGGATCATTGAGGATTCTGGAGGGAACCACGATGCGTTTCGCAAACAGCGCCTATATTTCGGTCGGAGGATCGGGTACCGGCACACTTACCGCTATCGGTACGGAGAACGATTCCGTTTTCTTTGAACGACTGACGTCAACCGGTAACTGGGGATCGGCAGGCGGAAGCACCTCCAGATATTTCAGCGGCATACGTTTTTTCGGAGGTGCGACGGAAGCATGTTCACTCTCGTATTGCTCCATTGAATCCGCCTACCGGGGAATCCTCGTCAGCGGTGCAAAGATAACCGTTTCCCATACGACCATCAGCGACAACAGGGAAAGCGGCTGCCTTTTTGAAGAGGAAGGAACGCCGGTGGATTCAGCCAATTTCACCCATAATTCCATACACCACAACGGTGGATACGGTATCAGCATAGCCGCCGATTTCGTCGGTGCCATCTCCTCATCATGCATGATTTCCGACAACACCGGCGGGGGGATTCTGATTGCCGCGGATAAGGTTGAACACGACGCCATCTGGAACAGATATACCGACCCGTATGTTGTCAACAGTACCATTGAGTTCGCATCTGATGAGGGTGTTACCGTTATCATTACAGCCGGTACGACATTTTTAATGGGTAACAGTGCCCGTTTGACGGTTGGTGCGTCACTCCAACCGGGAACGTTTATCGCAAATGGAACCGAATCCGACTCCATTACATTCACATCCTTAACGAATACGAGTTACTGGGGTCCGGGAACGACAGGTGCAAATCAGATCGGAATGGTGTTTACCGAAGATGCGTCTCCATCCTGCTCGCTCACGTACTGTGTACTGAACCGTGCCACGAACGCTGTAGCTATCAATAATACGCGGATAACCATTGCCAACAGCCGTATTTCAAATTGTGAACGCACCGGTATTGCATTCAACGAAAACGCCTCACCGGTAGACTCGAACGCCTTTACTGATAATATAATTACGGAAAACGGGCATTATGGCGTCGAGATGTATGCCAATTTTATCGGCATGCTCGATGGAACAGGAACGTTCGCCGGTAACGCCACTGGAGGAATACTCATACTGGGTGACAAGGTGGAGGAGGACGCAGTCTGGAAAAAACATGACGTTCCCTATGTCGTATCGGGGAAAATCTCCATCGGAAGTGTGGAAGGAGCCACCCTGACAATTCAGGAAGGGACGTCGTTTTTAATGCAGGATAATGCCACTCTGGATGTCGGAAGTAACGGGAGTGCAGGAACCCTTGTCGCCGATGGAACCGCTGACGACCACATTATTTTCGCATCGTTTGGCAGCGACCATTGGGGTACTGCTTCCAGCGGGCCTGTTTCCGGTGCGATTTATATCCGTAATACGGCAGATGAAAACACCTCTCTCACCTACTGTGACATCATAAGCGCCACTACCGGAATTCATATTTTCGATATTGAACCTACGGTAATGAACTGCACGATCAGCAACTGCCAGTACTATGGTATAACCCTTGAGGGTTCCACCGGAACAACTGTCAGTGACAATACCTTCACGAACAATACTCTTGAAGACATTCATATGCAATAGCAACATTCTTAAGCTGTACACCATGAGGGATAATGAACGGGACGGTTTCCAATTCAGGAAACCGTCCGTTACATTTACTCGACTTGTCAGTAAGTGATGGTAAAAGATTAGAATCGGGAATACTTCACAGAAATTACTTTCCAGGTGAATCACCGGTTGCAATAGCGCCCGGGCATACATAAAGATAAAATATAGACTTCCAATCCTTTCGACTACGTTTCAATACCCGTCCGTAATCTATAATGACAAGGAAAACCCATGGATGAACTAAACGAAAGAGAAGAACAACTCCCCGAAGCTGAAGACGAGCTGATCGGCGGTCTGCGTGAAGTGCATCATACGCAATCGAAATTCGGTTCCCTCACCCTGCTGATCGTTACGATTATCCTTTTCTTCAGCGCGGAAATCGTTTCCACCCGATGGCAGGATGTTCTGATCCTCATAGGAGTGATATTTTTCCATGAACTGGGCCATTTTCTGGCGATGAAACTGCTGCGATACGATGACGTGAAAATGTTCTTTCTTCCTTTTCTCGGTGCGGCAGTTTCGGGCAAGGCGAAGAAAGAAACCGCGCTTAAGAGCTGTATCGTTTCGCTTATGGGACCGTTTCCCGGAATCATCGTCGGAGCGATCCTGTTTACCCTTTATTTTCTAACGCATAATTATTTTCTGCTGAAAACCGCACAGGTGATGCTGCTCTTGAACGCATTCAACTTTCTCCCGATCATGCCGCTCGACGGCGGTCGATTCCTTGACGTGCTCTTCGTGCGACGGCGTGTATTCCGCCTGCTGTTCGCGCTGCTCGGAGCAATGGTCTTTCTCGGGCTCGCGGTCTCCTCTCAGGATATATTTATCGGCATCATCGGAGTATTCTCGGTAACCGGTGCGATCGCCGGTTTCAAGATACACGGCATTGCCACAACCCTGGCGTCGAAGGGTCTGAATGTCGTTTCGGTGGATGAGTTGCTTGATAATCCGGATCAGTTGAACATCATGATCGATGAAATGAAACGTCACTACGGCAAGCTCTTTACGCCGAATGTGATTTACAAGAGCATTTATTCCAATATGACCGTGATCGTCGATACGCTCAAATTCATCCCCGCCGGCATTGTTTCAAAAATAGTCCTCATCATGGCGTATCCCCTGCTGCTGCTTGTTTCGATTACGATCGCCTTTTTCTTTCTGGCCGCAGACGTAAAAGAAACGGCGGTTCATCGCGAGGAAGCCGGAGGAAACACCGTCTATGCCGAGTGGTACTGGTTCGGCAAGGTCGTGAGCAGAATACCGCTCAACAGTGCAACGGAGTATCACGGAACCGGCATCGGTTTCGGCAACGACACAACCCGCATTACCGATACTTACCGTTACGAAAACGGGGTCAGGACCGGAACCTGGGTAACGACAAACGATACCGGCGACACCATTCAAAAGAACATTTACAATAATGGAAAACTTCTCATGAAAATAAACAGAACTGAAGACGCCTGGGATACGATTCCCGCCCGGGAACTGCCGCTTTTCCACCGCGCGATGGCGACACTGAGGGAAATTTCCCAGCCGGTCCGCTCGAATCATGAATATTTCGAGTGACGGTCCGGCGTAACGGAAAGTAATGCCACCGATCGAGGTGATATCAGTATATTAAGGAGAAATGTAATCGCTCAAGGTATCCAGAGGTCAGAAGTTAGAATTCTGAATTCTATATTTTGTCTCCTGAACTTAAGGAAAAACAATCATGGAATCGCAGTTGAACGAAAAAAAACAGGATGAACTCAACGAGCTTCTCAGGGAATCTCAGGTTGAAGCCGGAGAGCTGAACCGGTTCTACCTGCCGATTGGTATAGCATTCATACTTGCAGGCATTGTTTCCTTTATCGCAGCCGGCAGGGAACTTGCGATCGGAAGCGGTGATGTATACAATTCCAGATTTATCGCCATATGTATCGCTCTGGGTTTCGCGGGATGCCTCGGTGGCCCGGTGATTCTGCTCATTCATTTCAAATCCGGAAAAACGGACCGAAAACTGCAGGAACAGCTGGAAAAAGATTTCGGACAGGATCTCTATGGTCTTAAGGGGCCGCGCTGAATACAACGTACCCATGAGCTTCACTACCGATCAGATGGAACCTGTGCTTCGGGACAATCTCGAATTCACCGGTATTACCCATTGTCACCGGATTCCCGGTGGTTATTCCAGGTACACTTACTCCATCGGTCTCGACAAAAACACCTTCGTTTTCCAGATCCACACCCCGCCGGACGATATGCCGGCTTCGCCGGACAACAGTGCCCTGCACCTTCTCTACCCCGGTGGAGCGGACAATACCCGTGCGGCAAACAGACTGCTCGAACAATGCGCGATCAGAGTTCCGAAAACCGTATTTTCCAATGATTCGAAACGACACCTTCCCTATCGGTGCGTGTTGACTGATTTCATCCCGATCGATTGTTACAACGGCATGGAGCAGCATCGGCACAATGCCACCCTGAACGAATTTTTATTCGATTTCGGTGTGTCAATCAGCAAACTGAAACACTACAAACGGAACTGTCCGGGAGAAGTGCATGACAGTGCGCAGGAGTTCGATCCGGTTTCGGCGGTGTATGATGTTGCCCTGTCACTCCTCAGCGATGCTCCGGGACACACGTTTGTTCATGAGAACCGGGAAATGATCCGGAGCACCCTTACTTCACTCCGTAAGAAATTGACCCCCAAAGATAATTTTCATATAATCCACAGCGATATCAAACCGGATAATTTCCGGTTTGATGCCGATGGAAACATCTACTGGGTTGACAATGAAAGTCTGCAGTACTTCGATATGGAATTCGAACTTGCACAGTGCATGATTCCGGAATTTTCCGTACTGAACACTGCTGAGTTTTTACAAGGGTATTTTTATAATTGGAATGTATCAATTGATGAAGACCGTTTACGCTACTACAAGATATACTGGTGTATCGCTTAGATCGTTAACTGCAGTGATCCGCGCATTCCGAAGGGAACCGAGGTCCCGGCGGATGAAATCATCGTGGGTAACGGCACCGCACTCGCGGCACTTCTTTGATACTGTACAGCAGCGGTATCTGTCAAAAATCCCGACGACATGCGGATCGATCTCACCAATTACCGTTATGAGTGCAGGAACCGATTCAACAATTTACACGAGCGGATAGTATGAGCAAAAAAGAGGATTTAAAAAGGCAGTTGCTCCCGATACGAAGCGATCAAACGGTACTGGAAACATTCATTATCCGAAACTCCAACCTTCCCGGTCCGAGAGGAAACCTGGAATTGGCGTTCGCGGTTGCGGAAGTGTACGACGACGCCCGGGTTATTATGGAATGGACGGAAATCACCGAGAATCAGGCGGACGTCAATGATCCGCGGGCGTTTCTGCCGTTCTGCGGAGCCATGTGTCTCGGCAGACTCTATACCGCCGCAAAAAACAGGAAATACATCACCCGACTGAAACGACTGGCAGGCGACGGCAGATGGCGGATGCGTGAAGCGGTTGCATTCGGATTCCAGATTATCGGTGAACATGATTTCTCGATCCTCAGAACCATATTTTCCGAATGGATTACCACCGCCGATAATCTCGAACAACGGGCGATTCTTGTTGCTCTCGCCCACCCGCCGATACTTGATGAAGCTGCCGTGTCATTCTGTTTTGAAATAGCCGATCAGATATTGCATCGGATGGATACGACAGTTAATTTTTCTATTCTGAAAAAGGGGTTGGAGTTCACTATAAGCGTATTCGCTGCTGCCGATCCGGAAGCCGGTTTCCGCTTCATACGGAAGTGGATCGGGGTAAACCGGATTATCGACGGAATACTCGAAAAGAATCTCACAAAAAAACGCCTCAGCGGAAAATATCCGGAAAAGACGAACGATCTTCTCCGAATATTTTAATCAATATCCGGTCAGATAAAAACGGTTACATCTCATGCATACTTCGTACATAAAGCTGCGTCACTGCAGCAGTGCTGCCGCACTGCTCGTCACCCTGTTTTCTTTTTCCTGCGATCCCGGCGGCAGTGCACTATTGTCAGATTCCGGCAGTGTCACAACCGTTCACTGGGATACCACTTTTACCGTCGCGGGATTATCATTTCCCGACAGTTCTACCAGCGCAAACAGTGTCATTGCAACGGGAGGCGAAAAACGGTTCGGTGCGTTATACCGGAAGCTTCTGGATTATGACACGGTCCGTATCGGTGCCATCGGCGGATCGATAACTCAGGCGGAAGGATACCACTCCTACGGTCAGCGGTTATGCGAATTTCTCGACAATAACTTTCCCGATAACCGATTCGAACTGATCAATGCCGGGATCGGCGCCACCAACAGCCGTTTCGCCTGTTCACGGGTACGCGACGACCTCTTCAACCACTCGCCCGATCTGATCATCATCGAATTCGCGGTTAACGACGTCCCAGCCGATTCCGCTCCGTTCGAAGGACTGATCAGATTGTGCCTGAAGAACACCGCGGGACCGGTTATCCTCCTTTTCACCATGAACAACACGTTGAACGATTCTGTCGAGACAATGCAGACACGCATCGGAGCCTGTTACGATCTGCCAATGATCAGTTACCGGAATGCCCTGTCCGGCCCGCTTGCATCCGGCGATCTTCCCTGGAATGCGATCGCAACGGATATGGTGCACCCCAATAACAGCGGCCACCTGCTTATGGGATATCTCCTTTACACATTCATTTCCTCTTTTCTGGATACGACCCCGGTACCCGATGCGGATACGGCCGGACTTCCCCCTTTTCTGATTTCGGATTTTTATGAAAGCGCCGGGATGTACGATACCGCCTGCGGTTTGATTGCGGTTACCGGAATTGAGTGGTGGAACCTCCGGATAGGTGCCTGCGGACGAATCGGATTCACTGCATCGGAATCGAATGCGACCATCACACTGCATTCAACTGCCCGGGAACTGGTGATCGGGTACCGCTATTCCGGCGCGCATGATGCGATACTGGATGTTACGGTTGATTCCGTTCCGGTGATTGCGATCGGCAACTTTTTCCCGGACGATCCGGGAGATGGATTCATGGCCCTTTACACCATCTATACCGATTCCATCGCAACGGGGCATGACATCGGGTTCATCAAGAGTGCCGGGAATATTTTTACGATCGAAGCGCTGTTGCTGGTCGAGTGACGGTACCGTGAAAAATCGCCGTCAGGAGGAAATCGCCATGCGCACCACCCGATGCTTTAGTTCTTTCACTTTACGGACAATTTTATTGTCGATGTTGAACTGCAGCGAACCGACCAGTACGATGACGAGCAGCCCGAACGTGCACACACCGAGACGGATTGCCGTCTGTCGTAGTTTCTCGTGCTGCCTGAAGTGATCGATGATATACAGGGTGGTCTCCTGCACCCGGAGGAATATCACTCCAGCGGTTATGACGATACCGATTTCGATAAGGAACGTCCAGTGGTACATGTAGTTATTCACCCACCAGATATTGACATCGGCGACCTTGAATACATTGAAACCGGCGGAATTGAGCGGCGCCAGCCAGTACACGGTACCGGTAAGGGTATCGCATATCAGATGCAGAAGCGCACTCAGACAAAGTATTACCATAACGGGCATGGCTTTGCGGAACCGTTGCCACCGACCGGCGAGCAGTGCGATGCCCAGGAGCGCCATCCAGAACAGAGGGAAATGCGTAAAATAGGAATGATGCGGTGTACGGTCGGAATCGATGAAAATGTGATAGATAAAATCAAAATCCGGCAGGATGCCGCCGAACATCCCGGCGGCGATCATCGCCTGGTACATCCGGTTCGACCTGACCGGCAGCACGATACGTTTGAATACGGTTCTGGCGAGGACTCTTGTCAGAAGATAACCGGCGGGACCGTGGGCGATAAGCATCAGTGTCTCCTGACTCGTTGAAACGACAGATGAAATTACTCCGGATTTCGGATCAGAGTATAATTTATTGTACAATCATGGTGCTGTAAATAAGGGAAACCCGATCGGGTTTCCCTTCGACTTTTATCGGTATGATCCGATCAGCGGATTACGAGCGCGATAATGGGAGCGATAACCAGTGACACCACACTCATCAGCTTGATCAGAATATTGAGTGACGGACCGGCGGTGTCTTTGAAAGGATCACCTACCGTATCACCGATAACCGCGGCCTTATGGGCTTCGGAACCTTTACCCCCGAGCGCACCGCCTTCGATGTGCTTTTTGGCATTATCCCACGCACCACCGGCATTCGACATGAACAGCGCCATCATGACACCGGACACCGTCACCCCGGCCAGAACACCGCCGAGCATCTCGGCGCCACCGATCATACCGATCACTACCGGTGTCAGAACAGCGAGCAGTCCGGGCATCACCATCTCTTTAATAGCGGCTTTCGTCGAAATATCCACGCAACGTGCATAATCAGCCTTACCGGTACCTTCAAGCAGGCCGGGGATTGTACGGAACTGACGACGTACCTCTTCGATCATCGAGAAGGCGGCTCTGCCAACCGCACCCATCGCGAAGGAAGAGAAGAGAAACGGCAGCATGGCACCAATGAACAGACCGGCGGTTACCATCGGATCGGTAACATCGATATTTACCGTGGCCTTGTCCATTGAAAGTCCGGCGGCAAGACGGGTTGCCTGAATCGTCTGACGGAACGCGGCGAAGAGAGCAAGTGCGGTAAGTGCGGCACTGCCGATCGCGAAACCTTTTCCGATGGCGGCGGTCGTGTTGCCGACCGCGTCGAGTTTGTCGGTACGTTTGCGCACCTCTTTTTCGAGTTCAGCCATTTCAGCCAGACCACCGGCGTTGTCGGCGATAGGACCATAGGCATCAACGGCAAGCTGGATACCGGTGGTCGCAAGCATACCGAGCGCGGCGATCGCGATTCCATAGAGTCCCGAGAAGAAATAAGCGAGAAGAATCGCTGCTGCGATGCAGAGTACCGGCAGAGCAGTGGACATCATGCCGGTACCGAGTCCGGCGATGATGTTGGTAGCGGCACCGGTCTCCGATGCTTTCGCGATTTTCTGTGCCGGTTTTTTGTTCTCGGCAGTGTAATACTCGGTCAGCAGACCGATGGCGATACCCGCGGCGAGTCCGCCGATGGTCGACCAGAAAATACCCATCGCACTGTACGTGTTTTTACCAAGCACCGAAAACGTTTCCGGAGCAATGTACTTCACGAGCGGGAAAGTCAGAACGGCCATCACCCCGCCGGCACCGAACGTCCCGAGGTTCAGCGCAGCCTGCGGATTACCCCCCTCTTTGGTACGGACAAGGAAGGTACCGAGAATCGACACGATAATTCCGGCTGCGGCGATAATCAGCGGCAGCAGTACCAGGTTGATCTCACCGGCCGAAGCACCAAGTACCATCGCACCGACGATCGCACCGACATACGATTCAAAAAGGTCGGCACCCATACCCGCCACGTCACCCACATTGTCACCAACGTTATCTGCAATTGTCGCTGGGTTACGGGGATCATCTTCAGGAATGCCGGCTTCAACTTTACCGACGAGATCGGCACCGACGTCGGCCGCCTTGGTGTAGATACCGCCGCCAACGCGAGCAAAGAGCGCAATCGAAGAGGCGCCCATTGCAAAACCGTTGAGAATCGGCAAAACGGTAAGGGTCAGATCCTTGATCTCGCTGCCGAAAAGTTTCGTGTAAATGAGGAAGAGTACAGAGAGGCCCAGAGAACCCAGACCGACTACGCACATTCCCATGACGGTACCGCCCGAAAAAGCAACCTGCAGCGCCTGCGACAAGCCCCGCCGTGCACCGTTGGTAGTACGCATATTCGAAGCGGTCGCTGTCCGCATGCCGAAAAAGCCGCTGAGTCCGCTGCAAAAAGCACCGATCACGAAAGACAGCGCCACGAGACGCACGCTGCCCTTGTTCACGAAGGCAAGCAGTGTCGCGACCACCAGCACGAAAATTGACAGCACCTTATACTCGCGTGCAAGAAATGCCATCGCTCCCTCACGAACCGCAGCACCAATCTCCTTCATTTTGTCGGTACCGGCATCCTGTTTGTTGATCCACATGGTTTTTGAGAATGCAAACAGCAGTGCTATCACTCCAGCACCGATGACCGCGTACAAGTACGTCATGTTCATACAGCCTCCTGATATTGTAAGAGAAGAATAAAATGAATTGATTGTATCTGGTGGTTGAAAATCAAAGAATTGTCGAATCGTGAGGTCACAAGGGTTCCTGTACAGGATTAGCAACCGGGAAGTAAAAATGAGTTATAAAATAATAGTTTGAATGGCTTCAGACAATCATTCTCTTTCTTGAATGACCACATCCGGAAAGGATATAATGTGATAGGTAGCAACCCCAGAAAAAGGACCCGGAATGAACAAAGATCTTATCATTACGTATGCACTGAACTTCGCCTATACCCTTCTGAGAGCGGTAATGTACGCCGCGGGATGCTTTCTCGCCTGGCGGGCATTCGACTGGATGGATAAAGTGGATATCCGAAAAGAGATTACCGAGCACCGGAACTGGGGGTGGGCGGTAATGATTTCGGCACTGTTTATCGGTCTGGCGTACGTTATCGGACAGATATGATCCGGTATTGTATTCTGATAGCCGTCGCGATTTCCCTGCCGCTGCAGCACTGTTCGCAGGAAACGACCGAACCACCGAAACCGGAAAATACTCCTGCAGGTGCACCTTCTCCAACAAACACCATCCTGGATACACTGCAACCTTCACCCGTCCGCAAAGATTCTTCCTCAGCCGCCAAAAACAGAAAAAAAGGGCGGATTCTCAGATGTGCTCTCCGTAACAGCCGTTTCAATCCGCAAAAATGGCTTGAGGAGGACCGGACATTCCCTCCGCCTGGTCCTCCCGGAAGAATTTCGCGGTTCGATCCGGTCATTAAAAAAATGGCACGGCGCTACGGTTTCGACTGGAGACTCATCGCGGCACAGATTTACGCGGAGAGCGGTTTCGACTCGACCGCGAAGAGTTACTGCGGTGCGCGGGGCCTGATGCAGGTCATGCCGAAAACCGCATGGTATCTCGGTACCGATCCGCTCGAGCTTGAACAACCCGAGGTCAATATCGCGACCGGATGTATGTACGACCGGAAAATGGTGGTGCTCTGGAAAAAAAACGTGAATCAGCGTGAAGAACAGCTCGCCTTCGCGCTTGCAAGCTACAATGCCGGACGGAGCCGCGTACTGCGTTCATTTTCGACGGAGGATTCACTTACCGAGTGGGAAAAAGTCTACCCGATGCTCCCGACGGAAACACAGGATTATGTCCACCGGATCGCGCTGAAATACGATTTCTACTCACGGCATGCACTGCCGTAAACACTATCTGAAATACACGAATCGGAGTCATGAATTGCCGGATATCACCCGTCTGAGGAAGCCGGTACCGGATCTACTGTCACCATGTTTCTTTTGAAAGATCTATCTTCGGACGCTCTCTTCGCGGTGTGCGTTTTTTCTCAGGTTTTTGTTCCTTCTTTGTGTCCTGTCTTTTCTCTCCGGTTTTTGCATCGGATGTAGTCGGGACCGTCGAGTCGGTTTTCTTTACCGAAGCGCTTTCCTGAGCGGTTTTCCGGGCGGGAACTTCGGGTGCTGTTTTTACGGCTGGCGGCGACGGTTCCTGCACAACGGGCGTTTCCGCTGCCTTCGGAGGAAGCACAGCGGTATCATGTTCCGGAGTCTTTACAGCAGCCTTCTCCTCTTTCTGCGGAGAAGATAAACCCGATTTCAGACTCTTTGTTGCAGTTTCCGGTAATGTTTCGGCAGCAGCGGGTTCATCGGCAACGGTCGCTTCCATGAACTCCGCCTGTTCCGCTTTTACCATGTCACCTTCCCGCTTTTCGGGAGCGATCGGCTCAGGAACATGTTTTCTCACCGGTGGGGCTGCGGCGGTACGCGCTGCAGCCGGAGCATTCTTCTGCGTATAGGTCTCACCGCTCCCGATTTTCTTTTCGGGAATCGATTCGGGTGCAAGCATCGCCGCGGGAATCGGAGTTACCGAGACACCGGTTTCCTTCTCCAGTTTCTGCAGTACTTCTGCAGCCGTAAAGGCAACGTCGTCATTCGGATCGTTCGACAGCTGCTGTATCAGGTAAACCGCACGGGTTTCCTTCATTTTTCCGAGTGCAATGAGACACTCTATGGCCATCTCAGGGTTCGGTGATTTGCCGAGTACTTCGATAATGATATCGGCAGCCGCCTGAGTACCGATTTCGCCGAGGGCCGTAATTGCCAGCGAACGGATTGCCGTCTTCTGCACCGGATCGAATATCACCTCGTACAATGCCGGCAGCATACGGTCACGGTTGGCGATAAGTTCGGCCATTTCCTTGTTGACCGCTTCCGGCTCGAACGGTTCGGCAGTATACAGATTGTCCAGTACCGCCAGACGGTTGACCGCCAGTTCCTTGAGGCGTTGCGTATCGGTCAAACTGCTGTCGGCAAGACCGGTAAGGGAACGGTCCATGCTTTCGATCCGCAAGGAGCTTTTTTCGATTAACTTTTTGAGACTGTCGATCTCACCACGCATCTCCTTAATCGAAGTGCTGTGACTGTAGAGGCTGTTCTCTACCCCGTTGAGTCCGTCGGTTTTACCGAACTTGAGCCCCCCCTTGAAGCGAAGCCCGACCCAGATTCCGGGGCGCACGAAAGAGGCGTTGGTCGACTTGAAAAACGGACTGTTCGGCGGGACATCGTCTTTCATGAACATACCGGCAATGTCCACAAGACCCGCTGAAACCTCAAGCCGCCGTTTCCAGAATCGCCACGAGGCGAAAAGGGACGGATGCATCATTTTTTCTCTCCGATGCACCTCTGCAGTGACATAGAGATTCATTCCGAAATATTTTTCGATAACGAAAAAGGGATTGAACAGCTCATCCTGATTACCGGGAATCATCTGCATTCCGACATGCATCCTCAAACGGATCGGTTCGATGCTTTTTCCAAATACAAGGTAGAGTTCATTACCGAGGGAATCTTTCTGCCGGTCGTAAAGATACGACTCCCGATGCGAGAAAAGATTGTGAATACCGATGGCAAGCGAGGGCATCCACGGTCGTGTTTCACCGAGAATACGCGCTTTGACACCGAGTGAAAAACCGCCGGTATACCCCGCCTCGATGTTCACCCACTCAATGATACCGACATTGACCGTTCCAATCGGCCGGAGTTTTCCCCCGTAAACAACATCGCTGTAGTAATAGCCGTGCACATTGAGAACAAAGGTACCGCCCTCAAGCATGTCGGCGTCGGGTACGTATTGCACCGCGCTCCAGCGGGTAAGCGCAAAACCCCGGTTCGAAAGAAGAATGATCAGTACCGCAACGGCGAACAGCCATCTGCCGGAGGTATCGTTTCGTTTTTTCCGTTTATGACATCGCACCATACGCCTGGAGAACCTGCCTGATTGTTTGCCCTTAAGAATGACGGTCGTCTGCTCGAGGGAACTCCCCGATGCGCAATAGCGCATCGCCGGGGAACCGTACCGGTAGTGCTCCTGAAAACATCCGCCTACTAATTATGACACCACGGCATGTTAAATGCCATAAAAAACAGTACTTTGGAATTTTTCTCCTCTCTTGACCCGGTAGAAAACCATCTTTGCAGATTCTGTGATGACATGGATTTCGCGGGAATGCTCCGGTATCCGCAAACGGTAACGAATATGCCTGGGATAAAAAACGCCCTCCCCTGCAAAGTCAAGGAGAGGGCATACAGACGTCGCCACAGGTGAAATATGGTAAGGTGACGTCTGACGAGATTTGTCAGATATTTCCATTCACCTTTGTATCGAGGTCATCATCCTCGATGTATCCCTGAGTTCCCGCAGCTGCAACCGGAACATCCTCTTCCGTTCCCTGCTCCTCAGTCTCTTCTTCAGCAGTCTCCGGATTTTCGACTGCAGTCGCTTCCGCCGTTTCATTTTCCCCGACTTCCGCATCGGTTTCAACTACGGGAGGTTCCGGGAGACGGTCCCGGATTTCCTTGAGCAGCCGGATTATGATGTCATTCTGTTTGACCAGGCGGTCGTTCACCCCGTGATTATCCCGTTTGAACTGATTCGGTTTTCTCCGCTGATTCTGCTGATTGTTGAATCCGGAATTGCCATGATTACCATGGGTGCTGTGGTTACCGTGGTTGCCGTGCTGGGCCTGGTTTCCGTTGTAATTGTAGTTCATACTGGGGCTGTATGCCTGCGATTTAGACATACCCTGTTTGCGATTTTGGGAATAGTGCGTATTCCGTAACGAATCATCGCCATTCATGAAAAATGCTCCTTTCTTCACAACGGAAGATAAAAAAACAGAACGAAAAGAAGAGCAACCCGTGCCCGGTAATGCCGTTCAGCATGTAATTTGGGAATTTTCAATATCCTAAAATAAGCGATATTTTTCAAGTACATTCAAATTACTGAGTAAAAATGATACGCAAAAAACGGAAACAAACCCAAGGAGGCCTGATAGTCATTTTTGCAGCAGCAGATTTACCATTCAATTCCTCAAGCGTATGGAATCCGGTACATTTGCACTGTTTCAAAGTATACTGTTCTGCCGGTAGCTTGGGACTGATTCCAAAAAAGATCACTTAATTCAGGAATATGTTTAACGGTCACTGTTTCAAGGTTGTACCGTTGCCCGGCCCAACGAATGTATCAAAGTGTGTGGTATGACACGCAATTAAATTTTCGATCCGGGAGACCGTTGAATTATATCCTAAAATATATTCCCGCACAAGATATTTGTTCAGATTTTTCCCCACGTACCGTCGCGATTCCCATAACTGCCCGTTCAGGCAGTTATCCGCCGGTCAGGTTCATCCAGACATACAAGCCACTTTGCGAACCAGTCCGGCTATTACGGTTTCCCGATTACCGTTTGTTTGAAACCCCGGTGTCCTTCCCGCCCGCATGGTCGGTGCAGCAGAGTCTCAGGCTGTATTTCCGTAATGCACATCCGTACTGCGGGATTCCTTCCATGGGTTGCTCTACCGTACTGCAATCGTGAGAAGTATATTCGAATAGACCATCTCTTTATTGACCATGAGAAACGGATTACCCGATGAAACACCTACGTCCCTTGCTTTTGCTGCCGGTCCTTGTCATCAGCTTCTTTTCACCGCTTCGCGCCTTCTCACCGGATTCCCTGTTCGAACCGGTGTTCAGTACGTTCGAATTTCTCCCCGATTACTACCTGCGCTTTGAGCTTTCAACGTTCGCGCTGCACCGGGATGCCTTTTTCAAACGGCAATACCTCGCGGAACCCCACCCGGATCTGGAATTCAGGCTGCTTTCCTTTAGAGATATCGTCTCGTCGGTATGGAACGTCGATTTTCTTTTCGGTCTCGGTGAAGTACCCGGCAATAATGTATTCACCGTGCTGAACGTCGCCTTCGGTATCGATCCTAAATTTGAAATTGCCCTGCCCTCGATGCTTGTCACGACCGGCCTCGCCCACCACTGCTATCATGAGATTGACAAGAGTTACTTCCCCCTGGTACACAACAACTGGCTGCACGCCGGTGTTTCCTCTACCAATGTCCGGCTCAACGATTTCTTCCATGACCTTCATGAGGATTCCCTGCTGCACTTCGGTAACCGCTTCTGCTGGCTGGCTGATATCGGCTGGTATCTCAAGGAATTCTTCGGGCTGGTCGGCCCGGATAAGCTCAACGGTAACAGCCCGCTGGTCGCGGACGTCAGATCGACCGCCCGGTATGCATTCACCCGGCGACGAAGCTGGATATTCACCCTGCGGGGAGAAACCACGGCAGGTGTATTTTCGCGTGATGAGGGTTACCGCGTGAAAGCCGGCGGATCGTTGTACTGGCGACAGGGAGCGGGAATCGAAGCCCATTTCATGCGGGGAAACCGCGGTGGCTGTTTTTACTGCATGTACTACCGTGATGACCTGCCGGTACCACCCGACGCACCGGAATTTACACTGGGCAATTCACGATTTTCCAAGAACGGCCTGGCTCAGATCGGTATAATCTTTTTCAACTGAAGTGGTCAGGAGGTATGTACCGTCGGGCTGTCGTCGGCATCTTCATCCGTTTTTTCAGGGAGCAGATACCATCCGGCAAGGTAGGTCACGATACCCGGCCAGAGCGAGGTGAGCACGGTTACGAAGACAAATGCGAGTCGCACCAGCATCACGTCGATGTGATACGCATCGGCAATACCGCTGCAGATACCGGCGGCTTTTTTTCCTTCTGCCAATCGATACAGTTTTTTCATTCCTGATCTCCTTTTAATAATCAGCGGGATTCCATCTCGTACCAGGAAGTATACAGCTTTCCGCGCCGATGCTGCAAGAGCGGCAACCGACGTTTCGCTGCGGTTATCTCCCCGGGGTCGACGTCGGCATATACGATACACTCCTCCTCCTGCGCTTCGGCCAGAACCGAACCCCAGGGTGAAATCAGCATCGAATGGCCATACGCCCGGTACGGTGCCTGCGGATCGGTGGTGCGGCCTTGTGAGACCGCCGCGAGGAAGTACTGGTTTTCTATCGCACGG
>JAFGHA010000136.1 GCA_016930275.1 Chitinispirillaceae bacterium | reverse complement strand
GCCAGACCGTAAAACTCTCACCGGTCTGTACTCTTGATGACATGATATCGTTCCGTGAACTCGTGTGGAACATTCCGGCCGCCGATTCGATCGCGGAGGCCGCGGTAAAGGTGGTCCGGGCGAGTCGTCCCGACGATGCAACCTGTCCCGAAGCGGTGAAACCGCTGCTTACCTGGGGAGCCGGACCGCGTGCGTCACAGTATCTTCTGCTCGCCGCACGGGCATTCGCTGCACTTGACAATCGCCCTACCCCCGATACCGGGGATATACGTCGTGCCGCCTATCCCGTACTGCGTCACCGGCTGGTTCGTTCCTTCAACGCGGAAGTTGACAATATCGGGCAGAACCGTATAATTGAACTTCTCCTGGATTCCGTTCTGAAGGAATAAAAAACGCTTTTTTCAGATAGTTTCGGTGGAAAACGGGGGAGCCGTCAAACCGAACCGCCCGGCGAATGAAGGCTACTATAATTAGTACTGAACAAGCCCAAGTTACGGATATAAACATAACAGTATAATATATCGGATCCAACACCAGTAACGGAGTTCTATGGTCAAGACTATTCTGGAACCGACGAAGGAACTCCTTGAAGAGTGCAGAGCCGGCAATCAGCTCGCTTTCAAGGAGATTTTCTATATGTATCGCTCATATGCCTATAATCTTATCTATAAGATTACCGGCCCGCAGGGTGACCACGAAGATCTTCTTCAGGAGGTTTTTTTTCAGATTTATCTGTCACTCAAGACCTTTCATGGTGATTCATCATTTAAAACCTGGTTTCACCGGGTCGTGATCCATGTTTGTACCCGCCGATGGCGATATCAGAAGGCGGAGAAGAGAATTTCGCCGAAAGATACCGTTCAGATCGATGCGGTGGAGAATATGATACCGTCGAATGAAATCGGCAGTCTCAAACATCTTGAACTGAAGGATCTGGTAGAGCGGGCTGTAGCGACACTTGATTATAAACTGAGAATTCCATTGGTGCTTAATATCTACAGTGAAATGGATCTTGCGGAGATTGCCTCGATAATGGGAATACCCGAAGGTACGGTAAAATCGCGACTATTTACCGCACGAAAGCAGATGCGGGAATATCTGGACGGGCTGGAAAAGTAGGAACTATGCAGACGTTTGAACACAACAATACCTGGTTTGATGCCGAACTGCACAGAACGGTCGATGAAAAATCGATCGATTTCGGTTCGGTTGAAACGGTATTGTTGCGTCGTATCCGGGAGAGCGAAACACTCGGTGCATTATCGGTACTGCAGCTTGATGAGGTTCCGGCCGGAGAGCGGTTCGATGATATTGAGCATAACCTCTTTGCACAGATCTCTCAGTATCATGAATACGACGAACCGGTCAACGAATGCCTTCAGAGTGATGTCGAGCTTTCGGAACAGCAGTGGGACCGCCTGAAAGGTAAATTATATGAACGGATTCGTCCGTTGGTCCGGCTCCCGCTGTGGGAACAGCAGCTTATGGCCCCGTGTGCCGAACCGACGTTCGGTCACTGGGAAGCTATGGAAACGGTGCTGTTCGATCGTATAAACCGTTCAGATGAACAACTGGGGGAGCCGTGGGCGCAGTATGAATCCTCCGAAGAGCCGATGACCGCTTCGGTATTGGAAACAGCAGAAAAACGGCTGGACGAACAGATTGATGAAGTCGAGAAAAAAACGTTCTGGGAACAGGTCATCGCCAGCGAGGAGATTGTTCCGTATGTGTGCTGGGAACGTGTTGAAACGGCACTTTTCTCCCGGTTGGAACAGCATGAGCGTCTGCCGGTCGGCAAACAGCCGTTCTGGTACATTATACGTCATTATACCTCAATGCTGCGAGCTGCGGGGATAACTGCAGCGGCTCTCCTCCTAGTGGTCGTATCGCTGTTTTCTTTGAGGAATTCCCTGCAGAACAGTGCCGCGTTGCCGACGCTTGTCTATCAGCTCGAAGGCAGGGCGGTTGAATCGCATGCGGCCGATCAGATTACCGGTGAGTGTGCAATGGTCTCCGGAGGCGGTGCAACGCTGATAAACGAGCACGGCAGCATCGAACTGCAGAATGATACCAGGGTTTCACTGGATAAGATCACTGAAAATGAGGCACGGTACCGGGTCGATTTCAACTCTTCCCGCGATGCCGGAACCAATGGTAAAGTGACTTTTCTGGTGCATCCGCAGAAAAAAAGAAAAGCTTTCCTGGTACGAACTTCCGATTACACCATCGAAGTTACCGGAACCTATTTCCGGGTCGATGCCGATCTTGACGGAAGAGCCTCCACGCGGGTGCTTGAGGGAAGCGTGCGTATCTCGGGTAGTCCTTTGGGGGATACCGCTCTTCATGCAGGACAATATTTGCAGTTCGATCCGTCGGTCAATGCTTACCGGATTTTCAGCGGAGGGCAGGTACTGCGTCGCGAAGAGATCGATCAGCTCCCAGATATCGAAGAACTTCTCGGGTATAAAGCTATCCTGGTGCATACCATCGAGCCCGGTGCCGAGGTCCATATCGACGGCCGTTTCTATGGAACGACTCCGATAATGCTCCGGCAGTCGACCGGCTGGCATGATCTGCGAATTGCCCGGCAGGGGTATGTATCCCTGGACACCTCGATATTTCTGGGTGGTTCAGAGCAGTCATACAATTTCACGTTCGCGCTTGATGAAACGCCTCATACGCCGGTGGCGACCACAGCGAAAACCGTAAGAACCCAGTCAAAATCCTCGAAAATGAAAAAAGAGCCGGTTAATCCTGATAAGGTTGCCCGGATGATGCTGAGTACCAGACACACCGAGAGTGCGCGTGCCTATACCGCTGCCCGAAGGGCGGAACGGAGCGCCAGCTGGCGCAAGGCCATCGCGCTTTACAAGCAGGTACTTGATGATCCCAATGTGACGCCGCTCAGACGAGAGGATGCGCTCTTTTCGATCGCGAAACTGCAGGCGGAACACAGCGGCGATGCGGAAACGGCCAAGGAGGCGTTCCTTACGTACCTGGCGCTTTTCCCCGCCGGATCATTCGCCGGTGAAAGTTGGTTACGGCTGGCTGAAATCGAATTCGGTACCAATCCCGATAATGCCATCAAGTATTATCTCAAATATTTCGAGAAGTTTCCGCGTCACCCCCGGATCGCGGAGCTGCAGCACCGTGTCGGGGTGATCTATCTGCAGCGGAAACAGTATCACAAGGCAATTGAGATGTTCGAACAGGCGCTTGCCAACCTCAAAACTATTGAGGGTAACGAGCAGCATATGATCGCCGAAAATCTCCACCGTGCACTCCTGGCCGAAGGCAAAGCGCAGCGAGCCGAATCGGTCAGACTCCGGTATCTTGCTTCAGGAACAAAATAACGTTTCCCTTTCCGTTGGTGTATCTTCTGCTGAAGGCTGTTAATGGCGGTTCCCCGCAGGTATTATCTCAACGCGTGTTTTGATCTGGAACTCGGCGGTTTTTCGACCGCACCGGTGCGGCGGAGTGCCGCCGAGATGACATCACTTTTCATTCCCTTACTCAGAGATGGTGACCGTGCGGTGGTTGATGTCACCATGCCGGATTGCTGGCTGGACATTCTACGGAGCTACGGGCTTGCGGGCGGTGAGGTCGTTACTTCCGGAAACACCGGAACCGGTATGCCGGTGGTATGGGGGTGGAACCGGGCTGCCGCTGAGCGATTAGGTACGGTCTCGGAGGAGAATGTTCCGCTGTTTGAAACGGTACGGAAAGTTAATGGGCGACATTACTGCGCCTTGTTTTCGGAGCGGTTCAGATTCGGAGTACCGGGGTCGCGATTCTGCAGGACAGGAGAGGATGTCGCAACGCTGTTGTCGGGGAGCGGTGCGGTGTTTCCGCTGGTGGTGAAACCGCAATTCGGTGGTTCAGGATACGGATTCCGCGTGCTGAAGACCCGGGGGCAGTGGGATAGCGAACGCCCCCATATCGAACGATTATGTCGGGGTGGCGGCGTGGTGGCTGAACCCTGGCTTTTCCGGAATCATGATCTATCCACATCAACAGTGATTGGCCACGACGGGACCGTTGATTCCGTGATGTTTCAGCGGCAATGGGTGAACAGTTTCGGTGCCTGGTACGGCAGCTATTGTGATGAAAATGACGCGGTTATCAGAAGATGGAAGAAACCGCTTGAACAGGCGACCCGGATCGCTGCCGCGGAAGTGGCAAGGGAAGGCTATTTCGGTCCGGTCGGATTCGACTCCTTTGTTTACCGGGGGCGCGGCGGAAATGACCATCTGGCTGCGATCGTTGAAATCAATGCCCGATATACCATGGGTATGCTTGCACAGGAGATCAGGACCCGACTGTCGCTTTCGGGGCCTATGGTACTGAGGAGTATCGGCAGGAAACAGTGTGTTCTGCCCGAAACGGTGGAAAAATGGAACGCAGTGTGCGGGAAACTCGCCTTCGATGCAACCCGCAACAGCGGTGTGCTGTTACTTACTCCGCTGCGCACGGGATATAAAGGGGTATGGGAACAGCCACAGCGGAGCATGTTTTGTATTGCCGGATCTTCTGAAGAAGAAATCCTCCGGTTTGACCGTGAATTGCGCACCCGCCTTCAGTCAAAGCACCTAAAATCTGAATAACGATTTCTTCTCCGTCTCTTTTTATTTGATTCCTGCTCGTGTAAAAGTTCCTCGATTGAAATTCGTGATGTATTTTTACTGCGGTTTAAAACAACGAGAGGACGTACGTGAGCATTCCAACCCTGGAAGAGGTGAAAAAGGCGGCCGGAACGGTAAATATCATCCCGGTGTATACGACGATTCTGGCGGATACTGAAACCCCGGTTTCCGTCTGGATGAAACTGTTCCGTAACGACCGGTACAGCTTTCTGCTTGAGAGTGTTTCCGGTGAGGAACAGGTGACACGGTATTCGTTTATCGGCGGTAATCCATTCATGACCTTTACCGCCCGAGGCAGGGCGTGGAAAATTGAAGGGGCGGAAAAGAAAAACGGTACCGGAGATCCGATTGCCGCACTGCGATCGATATTCGGGCGATACCGTGTAGCGCCAACGGAAGGTGTTCCCCGTTTCGCGGGTGGCGCGGTCGGGTATTTTTCCTACGATTCAGTGCGGTTAAGCGAAGCGATTCCCGATACCAATCCGAAGGAAGATCCGCTCGACGATCTGTTCTTCGCGTTCTATCGCGACATTATCGCTTTTGACAATAAGGAACACCGGCTGGTACTGATCAGCAACATTCTGCTTGATGAAACGTCGGATATCGCGACGGAGTATACCCGTGCCGTCGAAAAAATCGAAGTGATGCGCAAACTGCTCGGTCAGTCGCTTCCGGCAAGCGGTATCGATATCCGTCCGAAGGGGCAGCCGGTGTCGAATGTGGCGCGCGAAGTTTTTGAGAGTGCGGTCGAACGGTGCAAAGAGTATATCAATGCCGGGGACATTTTCCAGGTGGTGCTTTCACAGCGGTTTACCGTTGCCGTTGATGCCGATCCGTTTGACCTCTACCGGATTCTACGGGTGGTTAATCCGTCGCCCTACATGTATTTCCTCCGGCAGGGCGACGCTTCGGTGATCGGTGCCTCTCCCGAAATGCTGGTGCGGGTCGAAGACGGTACGGTTGAGGTACGGCCGATCGCCGGTACCTGCAGAAGGGGAGAAAACGACGCGGAAGATCAGAAACTCATCGACAAACTGCTCGCCGATCCGAAGGAACGGGCGGAACATATCATGCTGGTGGATCTCGGTCGCAACGACGTGGGCAGAGTCAGCGAACCGGGTAGTGTGCGGGTTTCCGACATGATGCACATCGAGAAATATTCGCATGTCATGCATATCGTCAGCAACGTCGAAGGTGATCTTAAAAAAGGCAAAGATATTTTCGATGCGTTTTTCTCCTGTTTTCCCGCGGGAACACTCTCCGGCGCTCCGAAAATACGGGCGATGGAAATTATTGACGAACAGGAAACGGTCAAGCGGGGACTTTACGGCGGTGCACTCGGCTATATCGATTTTTCGGGACGGATGGATACCTGTATCGTGATTAGAACGATTGTCTATCACGGCGGCAAGGCGCTCATTCAGGCCGGTGCGGGGATCGTTGCCGATTCGGCGCCTTCCCGCGAATATCAGGAAACGGTGGAGAAGGCGACGGCGCTGTTCACGGCAATCGCGCAGGCCGACCGCATCGCGGGATGAATACCTTTACCGACAGGTGAGAAAAACATATGCTTATAATGATTGATAACTATGACTCCTTCACGTTCAACCTCGTCCAGTTTCTCAGTGAGTTGACCGAGGAGGAGATCCGGGTGTTCCGCAACGACAAACTCACCGTTGAGGAGATAAGAGAATTGCATCCGACGGCGATCGTGATTTCTCCCGGTCCGTGCACGCCGAAGGAAGCGGGGATATCGGTCGACACCATCACGACGCTCGGGAGCTCGATTCCACTGCTCGGCGTTTGTCTGGGGCACCAGTCAATAGGTGTCGCCTACGGAGGAACGGTACTGCGGGCACCGTACCTCATGCACGGAAAAGTTTCGGCTATCCATCACGATGGAACAGGCCTTTTTAAAGGAATGAAGGCGCCGTTTACCGCTACGCGGTATCACAGTCTCATCATCGAACGCGAAAGCTGTCCTTCCTGCCTTGCCATTACCGCCGCTACTGACGACGGGATCATCATGGGGGTCAGGCACGAAACCGATCCGGTGTTCGGGGTGCAATTTCATCCGGAATCGATCCTTACCGACGGCGGAAAAATCCTGCTCCGCAATTTCCTCGATTTCGCCGAAGCATTTTCATCGGAAAACAAACAGGGCAGCCGATGAGCACCTTTCTGGATACCATTCTTGAAGAGAAAAGAAAAGAAATCGTCCTTCTAAAAAAGGAGGGGGCCGCGGTTTCCGGTGGAGAACCGGTGCCGCCACGCAGGGAATTCCTCAGCGCGCTTGACTGCGGGGATCGTCTCGGCATTATCGCCGAGGTGAAAAAGGCCTCGCCCTCAAAGGGGGTCATTCGACCAGATTTCGATCCGGTGGCCATTGCACAGGCATACGAGCGGTCCGGCGTGCAGGCAATTTCGGTGCTCACCGACGAGAAGTTTTTCCAGGGCTCGTATGCATTTCTGCTGCAGGTGCGGGAGACGGTGAGCTTGCCGGTATTGCGCAAGGATTTCATCATCGATCCCGTTCAGGTGGAGCAGACCGCGGCGATGGGTGCTGACGCGATGCTGCTGATCGCCGCCGCGCTTGACGACGTACAACTGCGTGATCTCCATCCGATGACGTCGGAACTGGAGATCCAACCGCTCATCGAGATACACAACGGCAGGGAACTCGACCGGGTCATGCGGCTGGAACCGCAGCTGATCGGCATCAACAACCGCAACCTGTCAACCTTCGTGACCGATGTCGGCGTGACGCTGGAACTGGTGCGGCATATCCCCCGTGATGTGCTGGTCGTATCTGAAAGCGGCATATCCATCGCGGAACAGGCGCGCACGCTTCACAGTGCGGGTGTACGGGCGCTACTCATCGGCGAATCGCTTATGCGGCGTGACGATCCGACGGAGCTGGTTGCGGAGTTGCGGGGTACATGACGCAATGAGGTTTGAATGTATTGAATATCGTGGCTACTGATTTTTCCTCCGGTAAATCGCAAAACGCCGAATGGGAGATTCGGGCATTCATGGTCCTGTAAATGCCGTAAAGAAATAGCAAACGAATTCCAGTCTCCCTTTTGCAAATTCCTTCAGACTGTCACTTCAAACATGTTCACTCTTTCCGGCTGTGAAATGTTCAACTCCACCGTTATCAAGCCTGCCGGGGATCAACCTGCAAAGTGGAAAAAACCGGACTCGCATCGGGTTCGTATGTCGCCGATGTGCGCGCCGGGAGAGAGTCGACGCGGTGCCGGATTCTGGTGGGGCGATAACGATTCCACAGGATTTTTTTTCTGTCCCGCCGGCTACAGCTAGACGTTCCTGCGTTGCTCGGGGGGGAAACCCGATGGTCGGTACGAATTTGTACCACTGCGAAATGATTAACATTGCCGGGATCTCCTACTTATTAAAATTAATCCTCTATGATTGCGTCATTATGAGTAATTTCGGGCCAGATAACCTTGTTTTCTCATCCGACAGATAATAGTCCCGTATACGCGAAATGGTTTTCAGGCAGTGTTTTACGACCAAATGAAAAAAATTGCCGATAAGTTAAGCGGAAACGAACTTTTTTCCGCCTCTCCGTCACTAATATTTCTGCTGAGGGCCAAATTGTTCGGGAATCAGAAGTTGCACTAACATCGCGGCTTATGCCTTGGGGAGCATGACTTAAACGCTTAACTATTCGTGTTTGAACGGAGGATTTCCATGAATCGTACCAGGAACAAAATTGCCGTCGTCGCGGCGATGATAACCTTGACTATCGGTACTATCGCCCGGGCAGCCAATGAATGGGCGGTTGACAATACCGGTCATATTACCCTTAATGGCTCTCAATTCCGCGTTAAAGGCGGATCCTGGTTTGGGCTTGAGGGGAGAAGTGAACTCCCCAGTGATGACAAAAATCCGAATGGCGCTCCCATGGAAATGTACATCGGCAATGTATTCTGGAACGAGAGCAACCGTACCCTTGCCTCTGATGCGGCTGAATTCAAGAGCCTGGGCTTCAACTGCATCAGGATGCCGGTCGCCCCGCAGACGCTCTCCGACAGCGACCCGCAGGGTAATGACCCGAATCTTAAAAATTCCGAGTCGGTGCGTATTCAGGGGGCTTATTCAGGCCTCAAGGCGGTGGTGAAAGCCTGTGCGGACGCCGGACTCTATGTTCTTCTCGATATGCACTCCTGCTCGAATTACGTGGGCTGGAGAGCCGGACGTATCGATGCCCGTCCACCCTATGTCGACGCGAACCGTGAGGAGTATGAGTTTACACGTGAGGATTGCTCCTGTGCCGCGAGCGGGAACCCGAGCAGCGTTACCCGCGTCCAGGCATACGACGTTTCGAAATGGCTCGCCGACCTGAAGACACTGGCAGGTCTCGGTAATGAAATCGGCGTGGACAATATCATGGGTATCGATATCTTCAATGAACCCTGGGATTACAGCTGGAGTGAATGGAGTTCCCTTATCGATCAGGCGTACCAGGCGATCAGCTCGGTAAATCCGAACATTCTTGTCTTTGCACAGGGAATCGGCGGATCGAACGGGAATCAGGACGGCAGCCCGGATACGAAAAACGATACCCCGCACGGAGATCTGAAGACGAATCCCAACTGGGGCGAGAATCTGTTCGAAGCGGGAGACAGTCCGCCTTCCATGCCGAAAAACAAACTGGTATTCTCTCCGCACTGTTATGGCCCGGCGGTATGTACGCAACCGATGTTTGCCGATCTTGATGCCCAGCCTGAGTGTGCGGGTCTTATAGAAGACGCTTTCGGAGATGCGAAATGTCAGATCGTGATCAATCCTGCAAAGCTCGAACCGGGATGGCATGAACATTTCGGGTATCTGAAGGCGCTCGGGTATGCAATCTGTATCGGAGAGTTCGGCGGGAACATGGACTGGCCCAACAAATCGGAAACCCGCCATCAGAAACGCTACAGCTATCTCACTGACAAAACGATTGACCGTCAGTGGCAGCAGGCTTTTGTGGACTATCTGATCAAGGAAGGAATTTATGATTCCTTCTACTGGTCAATCAATCCGGAATCCGCGGATACCTACGGTATTTTCACCTCGCCCTATGACCCCATCTCCAACAAGAGCGGCTGGGGCACCTGGTCCGGTACCGACTCGCGGAAGCTGGAACTCCTGTCGAAGCTCTGGAATGCCGCTGAAACGGATAACCCCGGAATGCCGGTTATCCATGCAGATCAGAGTGCCGTCAGCACGGCGTTCACCTGCCATGTTTCAAACACCGGGGTGATTACCTATTCATTACCGAAAGCGGCTTTCGTATCGCTGAAACTCTACGATGTCAATGGACGTCTGCATTCGGAAATCGCCGGTCGGCAGCAGGATGCCGGTTCGTACACCATCGATCGGCGACAGATGGCTGCAGCTGCAGGGTCGTATCTGATGGTTCTCAAAGCCGGTGAGGACGTTCACAAACAAATGGCCTTTCTGACAAAGTAACTTTTTCAGGACCGGATACGTTATCTGTTTATAATGCAGTGAGATTTGATGAATAGTAAGAGGCGGCCGCGTTCATGCGGCCGCCTTTTTCATGCTTCCTCTGTCGTCCGGGTTTCAGCTACGGTCATACCTCGCAGCATGTGGTTGCAGAAAGCGCCGGTGCGAAAGCCAGCAATTAATAATGCCGATTTGATAGCTTCCTTCCGTGGTATAACATACATTTATTAAGATTCTATTTTTAAGTGTTCACCCAAGAGTATGTACCCATGCAACCCATCCGAATAAAAATATGCGGTATCACCCGCGAAGAAGACGCTCTGACCGCAGCGTACCTCGGCGTCGATGCACTCGGATTCATATTTGCCCCAAAGAGTCCCCGCTATATAGAGCCGGAAATTGCGGCGAAGATTATTGCAGCGTTGCCGCCGTTTGTTTCACGGGTTGGCGTGTTCGTTGACGCCGATGAGGAGACCGTTGTCCGTACCGCCCGGATTGCCGGGCTTGATACGCTGCAACTGCACGGATCGGAAACCCCTGAGTTCTGCAGCCGGATGCCGCTTCCTGTCGTGAAGGCGCTCGGCTTGCGACCGGATTTCGATTACTCTCTCCTCGAAGCCTATCCCGTGGCCGGGATTCTTCTTGATTCATGGGACAAGGGACTTCAGGGCGGAAGCGGTATCGCCGGTGACTGGAATCTCGCCCGCAGAATTACCGACCGTTGCCGCAACGTCATTCTCGCGGGTGGACTCGGACCGTCAAATGTCGAATCCGCGGTGGAAGCGGTGCAGCCCTACGGCGTTGATCTCAACAGTGGCGTCGAGATCATGCCGGGGGTGAAGAATCCTCACAAAATGCGCGATGCGGTCCGGATAATCAGACACCGACGGCCGCTGCCGTAGCGATTACGCAGTGCGGTGCTCCCTTTATGTTCACCTCCCGTTCTGCCGGTCGAAGTGCCGGTACTGCGATTTCTATTCGGTTGCCGATCGTGAAGAACTGATCGACGGATATCTCGATGCGGTTGCACGTGAGTGGGAACTGCATACGGAAAGAACGTCGGTTGAACTCACCTCGGTGTATATCGGCGGCGGAACACCATCCCTCCTCTCCATGGCACAATGGGAGTATTTCGGATCGTTACTGTTCGATAAACTGACGCTCGTGAATGATGCGGAATGGACGGTCGAATGCAATCCCGAATCATTTACTGAAGAAAAGGCACGTCTTTTCGCGGATATGGGGGTTAACCGCCTGACCTTCGGTATCCAGAGTATGCAGGATCGGGAACTGGTCACCGCCGGAAGACCGCATACTTCACATGAGGTATTAAAGGTACTTGCGGCCCCGGTGCTCAGACGGTTCCGGTCGGTAGCGGTCGATGTCATCTACGGACTGCCCGGACAGACATTGGATTCTTTTGCCGATACCCTGCGGCAGCTTCTCTACAAGCCCGTTGTCAGACATTTCTCGGCGTATGAATTGACTCTGGTGGAAGGCACGCCGTTCGGCAGGCACCGGTCACTTTTACCGTTTCCGGCGGAAGATGAGCTGGAGGAAATAGTTCATGTGCTTGGGACGGCTGCTGACCGGTACGGATTCCGGCAGTACGAGGTGTCGAATTATGCCCGTATGGGTTACGAATGCCGGCATAATATCGGGTACTGGAATCATTCCCCCTATATCGGACTGGGTTGTGCGGCTCATTCTTATCTGCATCCGTATCGAAGCTGGAATATCACCGATATCGCCGGCTACTGCAGTCGGGTGAGAGAGGGATTACTGCCGGTGGAGCGCAGGGAAAAGCTGTCGGCGGAAATGGCGGGACGTGAGATGATCTTTCTGGGGTTGCGTCAACGCACCGGAATCGATGAGGAACGTTTCACCGCCGCGACCGGTATTCCCTTTGCATCAATGGTTTCGAAAACGCTATTGGAGCGGTTCCGTGCGGACGGTTATCTTGAGTTTGATTCCCCCTGCTGGAAGCCTACAAAAAAAGGTCTGCTCTTTGCTGATTTTATGGCACGTGAACTATTTTAGTTTTTCATGTGTGTTGTCCGCTGACCGGTTTAAAAAACTATTTTGCCCATAGATTGTTTACCCGCTTAAGGAGGGATGTATGCTAAGGTTTCGCTTGATGTGTTCGTTGGCATTGTCTGCGGCATTTGTTTCCGGATTGCAGGCGAATGATGTCAATACCGGTGGACAGGAGGGAATTGTCAGAACTCTTTCCGCGCAAACGCTGGGAAAAACGGGACTGCATGTGGGAGGTTCCTTCAAATTCGGTACCGAGATGGAGTATGTCGCCGGTCCGGACGGGGAGGGGAGTGTCCGGAAAATCGGTTCCGGAAACAGTCGTACCGCGGTAACGCGGGATAATCCCTTCCTTTTCAGCGGTGATGTGTACTGTGCCTACGGACTGGCTCGATTTCTCGATGTCAGTCTGGACATGCCGCTATATTTCGATATCACCGGATGGGGGGATGATATGGCCGGTGCGGGCGATCTGCAACTGGCGCTGAAGATGGCGTACCCGTTTCAGAAGGACAGCACATTCTTCAGCCATGCCTACTATCTGAAGGTTATCTTTCCAACCGGCAATACTGACCGCGGTTTCTTTCCGCGTCATTCGTATTATGTAAGAAATGACAACGGCCTCAATACGTTCACCACGGATGCGGTGTTCTTCAATCCGATGATGGTATGGACGTTCGATATGGAGAAACTCTCCAGTCTGGTGCCCCTGCAGTTTCACTTGAATTTCGGCGGAGTTATTGCACAGAGTAAAAGCAGCAGTGTTCTTCAGGCGGCGATCGGCGTTATTTATACACCCGTGGATGCGGTTTCATTTTTTGCCGAGATCAGCGGTGAGTCGCGGGTGAGCCACTATTCTCAGAGTTTTCAGGCCAAAGCGATTAATGACGATCCCCTCTGGATCACTCCGGGTATGCGTTTCAATTTACCGTTCGGTTTTTATGCGACGCTTGCGGGAGACTTCGGCATATCCGACAATGCGCAGGAGGTGTATATCAACTGGGAACGCGAAGGATATGCGTATTCGACCAAAGGCAATCCCCGGTACGGGGCGCAACTGTCGCTCGGCTGGAAGGGAATCCTCAAGGAGGACGACAGCGATGCCGACGGTGTTATTGATAAAAAGGACAAGTGTCCCAAAGACGCGGAAGACAAGGATGGTTTTGAAGATGAGGACGGTTGTCCGGATAACGATAACGACGGCGACGGTTTTGTCGACAGCCAGGACCGTTGTCCCGACAGTGCCGGTACCGACGGGGGATGTCCGGTCTATGACAGCGATGGTGATAAAATAACCGACGACGCGGACAAATGCCCGAATGAGCCGGAAGACATGGATACATTCGAGGACGATGACGGCTGCCCGGATCTTGACAACGATAATGATGGTGTGGTTGACGCGAAAGACAACTGCCCCATGAAAGCGGAAGATACCGACGGGTTCGAAGACGGCGACGGCTGTCCGGATCTTGATAATGACGGTGATGGAGTACCCGATGTCGAGGACAAATGTCCGGGAGTACGCGGATTACCCGATAATGAAGGATGCCCGAAGACCAAGGAAATAGCACGCGGTAAACTGGTACTGAGCGGAGTAACTTTTCAGCCGGGTAAAGCCGTGCTGACGGTGAATTCGTATACGATTCTGGATCAGGTATACGAATCCCTGGTGGAGTGGCCCGAGGTTAAACTGGAGATACAGGGACACACTGATAATGTCGGTAACAATATGACCAACCTCAAGCTTTCGCAGTTGCGTGCGGATGCGGTGCGTCTGTATCTTACAAAGAAAGGTATTGACGGTGCACGGCTGCGGTCGGTCGGTTACGGAGAGGAATTCCCTATCGCCGATAATCATTCCGCTGACGGTCGTGAAAAGAACCGCAGGGTGGAGATGCGGCGTATTGACTGAGCCGTTCGTTCGATACTGTTTAAATAGTTCCTCTACGGGGCATGCATACGGTAGTGTGCATGCCCCGTAGGATATCTGCATTTAAGAGCAGAGAACGCAGTTCGTAATCTGGGCTTTTTTATTGCTATCAGATCACAGAGTATTGAAACATCTTCTGGTTCTGAGATAATATCACTTGCTTTAGTTTCTTTTCCATTTTCTTTGTCTAAGAGCACGATCAACATTACCGATGTTACTCCGTTCAGTACTCGTTTAAATTTTGGTGCTGTACTGGCGCAGGTGGTGATGAATAAATTAATTGTCAATAAAATCAGAAATCTGTTCATTTTAAATGCCTGAATTCAATTTGTAACTGCAGCGTTGAGAGAGAAAACCCGGCCACATGTCGTACATATTCTTCTTATTGATACAGGTACCTGTGCTAAACGAAAAAGTCCCTGAGTGGAATTTCGTCGGGTAGTTGTTCAGCCTGCAGCGTGGTGAGGTTGTGCGGAACCCATTGGATCGTGAGATTTTTAACCGGTACCGTGGAGAGTACGTCAATCACGTGGGAATACCATGCCTGTGCGGTTGCAATAATGAGTGTTTGAACGCGAATCCGGCGGATAAGTGTACTGAGTTCATCCAGAGAACCGAGGACCGGGTATCCTTCATAGTCTCCCGGTCGCGGTGTGGGATTGTCCCAGATGATTCCCGTTATGGTACCGCTGTGGTGTTTTTCGATGGTTTTGATAATCTTTTCGGTAAGGGGTCCGCTTCCGATGATGATTATTTTTTCGTGCGAAAAGGTGAGGCGGCGTATTCGTTTGAATGCCTGCTGCGGCAGATGGCGCCATCCGACCAGCAGGAATGAAATGATGATCGATGAAAGAGCGAAGGCGATGCGTGAGAGCGCGAACGATTTGACGAAATAGATAGCCGCACTGAAGAGGGAGGTCGCCAGAAGTCCCGAAAGAAACGTATTAATGACCGATGTGCGGCGCTTGGTGTAAATTCCGTTGTACGCGTACATGAGCAGAAAACTCAGCGAAAGCAGGCTGTGAATTCCCAGCATATACCATACACCGAGTGTCCGGTAGGGATTTCCCTCGGGAGGAAACCGCAGGGAGATCGCCAGCCAGAGTACTGAGTTGATTATGGAGAGATCGATGAACACCGCGATAAAATGCCGGATGAGACTGAGGCCGATGTTGATTGAAGAGAGAATGAGTATACCGATGAATACCAGCCAGCTGGGGAAAAACCCCCGGTGCACTTTCCGGTATTTGCGGGAGAACAGGATCATCGCCTCGTAGAACGCGATCCGTGACCGGAGCAGACTTTTCGCGGAACTTTTCCCCTTGCGGTGGATGATCTGTGTCTGCGGATGGTACCAGACCGCATGACCGCTTTCCTTGATCCGGTAACAGAGGTCGAGATCTTCTCCGTAAAGAAAAAAACGCTCGTCGAATCCGCCGATCTTCAGAAAAAGCGCTCGCGGCATGAGCATGAACGATCCGGATACGGCATCGACGGGGGCGGAGGTGTTGGGATCCATATACGTGAGATTGTATTGTCCGAACCGCTTGCTGTTCGGGAAGAACCTGCTCAATCCGGTAAAGTGATAGAACGTGACCGACGGCGTGGGAAACCCGCGTTTACAGCTGGCCTGAAGACTGCCGTCGGGATTGAGGATTTTCGGGCCGAGGAGACCTATTTCCGGGTGTGCCTCCATAAAACGGAATGCAATGGAGAGCGTATTCCGGGCAATCATCGTATCGGGATTGAGCAGCAGAAGATATTTCCCCTGCGCGTTACGTGCACCAACGTTGCATGCTTTCCCGAACCCGATGTTATGTTTGAGCTGGATCCAGCGGATGTCGGGAAATTCCGACGTGATAAGCGACTGTGAATTATCGCCCGATGCATTGTCGACAATGATGACTTCGGTCCGGTCACTCATTTCCGCCTGGCCGATCGAACGCAGTGCTTCCCTGAGGTGTTCCGGTACACGGTAATTGACGATAATGATTGAAATATCAGGTATTGGGTTTTCGCTGCCGATGGTCACGTCGGATTACTTTCGGTGCAGAAAAGCTGAAAGCCGTAATTTCCAGACAAGAAATAACGCTTCAAGAATGATGTTGGTGGACATTTTGGACACACCGATTTTCCGGTCGGTGAAGACAATCGGGATTTCAGCAATGGAAAAACCGTTTTTCCAGGCGAAATGATGTATCTCAATCTGAAACGAATATCCTGAAGATGAAATTCTTTCAAGAGGAAGTTTCTCCAGAAGGCCGCGCTTGAAGCATTTGAATCCTGCCGTACTGTCGTGAACGGGGATACCGGTAACGAATCGAACGAACTGGTTGGCAAAATAACTGAGCAGCAAACGGGACATGGGCCAGTTGACTACGTTGACGCCGGATTTGTACCGGGAACCGATAACCAGATCATTCTCGGGAATTGCTTCAAGGAAATCAGGAAGAAACGACGGTTCATGGGAAAAATCGGCATCCATTTCAAAAATGTACTTGTAGGAGTGTTCCAGAGCCCAGGTGAAGCCGGCGATATATGCCCGTCCGAGCCCTTCTTTTTTCGGCCGCGAAAGCAGATGGATGCCATCGGTTGATTGAGCGATATTCCTGACTGCATCTGCGGTACCGTCGGGGGAGGAATCGTCGACTATGAGGATGTGGACACCGGGCAGAATGGAACGGATTTTCGGCAGCAGTAACTCGATGTTATCCCGTTCATTGTAGGTGGGTATGATGATGACAATCTCGTTGTTATTCATAGGCAACGTGTACGGGAATTCTGGTTTTTGACAGGATCGATTTCGACGGGATTCGTAAGTACCACCTAATATACCTTAGTGGCTTAATTGATGCAAAGGGCTCAGAACAGTGCCGTACAGGAGAAGGAACTGTCCCGTTATTCAGCTTGTATCAGTTCGTTTTAACGGTTTCCTTATTGGCTATCCTCGAAGTAGGAATGAAATTCCTGCGGGAGGTTTTTGAAATCAACCGGTGTTGGCGGAGCCGGTGGGGGGCAGGCGCTTTTCGTGTGCCAGAAAAGTACATTTTTTTGTGAGGATCCGGCAGTCGAGATGGCATCAAGAAATGCTGCGGCGGTTTTTCCGGTGTACACCGGATCAAGAGCGATATCGTCATGATCACGGAAAATGCGGATTGCCGTTTGAGCTTCCGGAGTCGGCATGCCGTATCCGTTGCCGAAATAGGTGTTTTTCAGTTCAATAGCGGTATGCTCAAAGTTGATCAGAGGAAAAGCGGGATCCGCTTCATGAAGAAGACGGTTGGTGCTCTCGAAGAGTCCGGAAAGTTTTTGGCGGTCGGCTACCACATCAGGAACCACACGTACTGCAATGATGCTGCTGTTGATTCCCGCTGCCGTAAAACCGATCAGGAGTCCTGCCACGGTTCCCATGGTACCCAGGGTGACATACACGGCTGCAGGTTCGGGCAGTATTCCCTGGTTGATCTGTTCGGCAAGTTCGAAGGCGGCGTTGACATATCCTACAGCTCCGGTGGGAGCCGAGCCTCCGGCGGGAATTACGTACGGGGGGATTCCGTCCGTTTCGGTATATCCGGTAACGATTGCGGCGAGGTGTCGGCAGTGATCGGCATAGCTGGTATCGTGGATCAGTTCGGCACCGGTGGCGAAATCGGCGAGCAGCTGGCGATCGATGCCTGGTGCGGGGGGCTGGGCGAAGAGCATCAGCGTGCAGGGGAAACCGCACTTACGGCTGTACATAGCCGTTGCGAGCGCGTGGTTGGATCCGGCTGCCCCCGAAGTGATAATGCGCCGGGAACCTTTTTTCCGGGCATCGGCCAGAAGAAATTCCAGTTTACGGATTTTGTTGCCGCCATAGGGTGTTGCACTCAGGTCATCCCGTTTGATGTAGAGACCTGAGTGTTTCTGTTTCCGATTCAATCCGGAGAGAGGTTCCACCGGAGTGGGAAAATCCCCAAGGGGCACACGGGCGAGTACTCTTTCGAGTCGGGGGTATCGTTGATAAAGTGGGATCACCGGTGAACTTCGTTTCATTGAAGTGGTGCGTTAGTTATCTTTAATGTAACGTGGGCTTCAGGAGCGAAACCACTGCATAAAATACTCGATTTGAGCTTCGTCCGCAACGAGACCTGCAATTTGAAGGCCGGCCCTACTGTTTGCCGAAGGTAATTGATACGTTAACCGGGAGGTACCTATGCGACAACTGCTGGGAGTGATGGTTTCAGCGATACTGTTTTTTGCCTGCACGCCTAAAGAGGTTTACCGTGTACAGACCTTCACGCCGTTCAGAATTGATATGGCGAAAATAGAGGAAAAAAACTATCAGGAACTGGTTGATGCCGTCAATATCAATTATGCTCCTGAAACCAAAGAGTTCGTTGATGCCCGGTTTCTCAGGGAACAGGACATGTTTCTCTATTTTCACGTGTATTCCAGCAGGGATAACGGATGTTATCGCGTGACGATTGATAAAAACCGGAGCAAGGTGGTGAATATTCAGCCCGATTGCCCCGTTGAAGAAGATTGATGCATAATACACTCAGCAGAGCGGCAGGACCATAAGGACCGGATTCCGTTGAGAACGTAGTTGTTCGTTTGACAGGAACGTCAGGTTCTACGGTTGCACGATGCGAGTTGTTCCTGAACCTCCGCCGTGTGGCCGGGTACGTTGACCTTTTCCCAGACGTGTCTGATGATCCCTTCTGGATCGATAAGCAGCGTGGTCCGAACGACACCGAAGTACTCCCTGCCGTAGAGCTTCTTTTTTCGCCAAACCCCGTACAGCGAGCAGACCGTGTGGTCGGGATCGCTGAGCAGTTCTATCCGCAGACCGTGTTTTTCTATGAATTTTGTGTGGGATTCCGGTGAATCGGGACTGATACCGATGATTATCGCGTGTTGCTTTCTGAATGCGGGTAATGATCCGGTAAAATCGATTGCTTCACGGGTACATCCACTGGTGTTGTCTTTCGGGTAGAAGTACAGAACGACCCACTTCCCGTGAAGGCTGGAAAGTGAGATAGAAGCGCCTGCGCTGTTCATGAGCGTGAATTCCGGAGCAGGGTGTGCAATCTGCAGTGACATGGTTTCCTCCTGAGCTATGGGGGTGAATACATCTGCGATCAGTAATGAATATATGCCGGGGATTCCACTCAATCAACCATTCGGAAAATGGTTACATCGCGGGCATCACATCCCTCGATCGTTTTATCCACCGGAAGCCGTCCGGTAGTGAGTACTTCGATTCCTTTCCGGGGAGTGAACGGACGGTTGCCGTCGGCGATGATGACCTGCGTTCCCCGTGTCCGTTGATTCATGAGAAAATTATGCAGCCGCGCATTGAGTGATTTCTGGTAAAACATATCCGAGAGAATGATTACTCCGAAATCAGGGGTATTCCCGGCGTTAAGGAGATCTCTGGAGTCAACCGTCAGCGGTGTACCATTGGCTGTTGCATTGGCGGCGGCAATTTGGCAGGCAATCGGGTCGATATCATTGGCGGTCGCCTCGAGAGCTCCGGCCCGAACGGCTGCAATGGCTGCAACCGCGCCTCCGGCGCCGAAATCGAGAACCGACTTGCCGGAAACAAGTTCGGGCTTCTGAAAAATATAGTCTGAAAGCAGCCGGGCGCCCGGCCAGACCGCAGCCCAGAAGGGAACGCTGCAGGGGTGTCCCGAATGATGTTCGATGGCTTCCCATAACGCAAAAAAGTCGGGTGCCTGATGTGCGATGATACCGGTGGAGCCTACCGGAAGCAAAGGGGCAAATTCTGAAAGCAGCGATTCCGGAATGGTATTCATGTGTCTGACGTTGTACCGGAACCGACGTTGCAGTTCCGGTACCGGGTAGAGATCAGTAACAATCGGTCAGCAGCTGAAAGTGTGCCTGAGGGTGGTTGCAGCACGGACACACCGACGGAGCCTCCGGACCCTCGTGGACATGACCGCAGACACGACAGATCCATTTAACTGATTCGCTTTTCTTGAATGTGGTATCCTCCTCGATCGTTTTAAGCAGCATAAGGTACCGCTCCTCGTGATGTTTTTCAACATTCGCAACAAGAGTATAGAAGCTTGCGATCTGCGGGAATCCTTCTTCTTTGGCAATACGTGCGAACTCGGGGTACAGCTGCGTGTGCTCCTCATGCTCTCCCGCTGCAGCAGCCTTGAGATTTTCGATGGTGGTGCCGATTACCCCTGCGGGATATGCTGCGGTTATTTCAACCATTCCACCTTCCAGAAATTTGAAAAAACCTTTTGCGTGCTGCCGTTCGTTTTCGGCGGTTTCGAGAAAAAGAGCGGAAATCTGCTCGTAGCCCTCTTTTTTTGCGACTTTCGCAGCAAAGTTGTATCGGTTGCGCGCCTGAGATTCTCCGGCGAATGATTTCAGCAGATTCTTTTCGGTTCTGGTACCTTTGATAGATGGCATCATGCCTCCTTGATATTTTGTGAGAGTTGGAATCGATGTCGTCGTTATCCTTATTTCAGGAAACGCAGAAAGAATTATAAAAATAGAATCTGATCTGCCGGATGTAACAAGTCAAACTACGGGCGGGCAGGAAAAATGTTGCCGGAGTATCACTCGGCTCGGGTTTTAGAGGTAGCCGGTAAGTAGAAAATACACGATTTTTGCCAGCTCCTGAATGGTGGTCGAGGTGATGAATTCATTACGCCACCAGTATTGGAAGGTCTTTTTCTCCCATTTATATTTTCCGAACGGGACGGGGAGCAGTACATAGCGGATATTCTGACTTTTAAGGTACCGATGGGCCATAAGGTCGATGCGTCGCATGTGATACGGACTCGAGACCAGTCCGACGAGGAGCGGGCGACCGTTTCCGATTGCCGCAGGAAGTACGGGAGCGCCAGCTACCGTTATCCATTGCGCCGCCGCATGAATTTCGGACAGGGTGCTTGTGCACGTGTCGACAATCGTGACCCGTTTCATGTCATAATCGTTTTTCTGCAGCAGACGTCCGTAACCGTTTTTATAATCACTCAGGAACCAGTGGGCTTCGGGGTAGCGTTCCATGAGTTCCTTGGAGTACTCCACACGACGGGTATCTCCACCGAACGTGACGATCAGATCGATTCGTTCCGGCAGGACATCAGACGGGGTAAGCCAGTCACCGAGGCGCAGCAGGCCGACGATCCCGATGAGCAGCAGGCAGAGCAGTATTACCAGCAGCCGCAGTAACGGATGCCGGTTGGAAAGAAGAGGGTTCGAAGGAAGGAATTTCATGTCGACGGAATTATTCGCTCTCCGGATTGTCGGAGGAGGCGCCGTAGGTGGCACGATAGTCGGCAATCTTTTCGTAGATCTCCTTTCCGAGTGCTACGCTCCCGTCGATTTCTCTATTGTATAAATGATCGATAATCTCATCGAGCGAGACGATTGCTCCAGTGCGGATGGAAAACTCATCCCTGAGTTGTGTGAGTGCGCTTTTAGGGGTGGTGCCGCGTTCCATCCGGTCGACGGAAACGATGAGCCCGACAACTTCCACTTCAGCTGCAGCCCGGAGCAGTGGAATCGATTCCCGCACGGAGGTTCCTGCGGTGGTGACGTCTTCCACGATAACGATGCGGTCACCTTTCCGCAGCCGGTGACCGATGAGCGTTCCCCCCTCGCCGTGGTCTTTTACTTCTTTGCGGTTGAAACAGAAGGCGAGCTGGCGGTTGAAGGCGATCGAAAGGGTCATTGCCGCGGCCGTTACCAGCGGGATTCCTTTGTAGGCAGGACCGAAGAGAACATCAACCGGTTCGGGAAACAGGTGCTGAATTGCTTCGGCGTAGAATCGGCCGAGTTTCACAAGTTGTTTCCCTGTCGAATAATTACCTGTATTTATGAAAAAAGGGGTTTTTCGTCCGCTTTTTGTGGTGAAATCACCAAAGGTAAGTACACCGCTTCGTACCATGAATTCAATAAATTGTTCTTTGTAGGATTCCATTGAAGTAACCTTTAGAGGCTGATCCGCAGGCCGTCCCAGGCAAAATCCATCCAGGGGTCCAGTGCAGCACGATCGAGCCGGTAGTGAATATCATGACTCATATGTATAAAATAACATCGGGCAGGTGCGATGTTCCGGGCGAGTTCGACACTCTGCTGCAGGGTAAGGTGGGAGACATGATCGGGGCCGCGACGCAGGCAATTGAGAATCAGCAGCTTTACTCCGGAGATATTTTCAAGCCCGGTCGGGGTGATGGTTTTAATGTCGGGGATGTAGGCGAGCGGTCCGATCCGGAACCCGAGGCATCCTTCGAGTCCGAGGTGCCGTACAGGAATCGGTATCACCGTCCGGTTGAACAGCGGGAAGGGACCATCAATCACGGTGGTGGTAATTCGCGGCAGGCCGCCTCCCGCTGGTGTTGACGGATCGAAGGCATAGCTGAACGTGGCGCGGATTTTCCCGATGCTTTCCGCTGAACCGTAAAAGGGAAGGGGACGTTGCCGGGAATAGGAGCGGATATCCGGAATGCCGCCGATATGATCGGCATGGCCATGGGTACAGAGAACAGCATCGATTTTCAGGATTTTTTCCCTGAGGCACTGCTCGCGCAGATCCGGACCCGCATCAATGAGTACCGTCTGGTCATTCCATTCAACCAGAATTGACGAACGGGTGCGGCGATGACGCGGATCTGCTGCGGCTTCACGGCATACCCCCCGGGGACAATGCTCGTACCCGCGCAGCATGCAGTCGATGGAGGGGACTCCGTGAGAAGTGCCGGTACCGAGGAAAGTGATATTCATTGTGTTTGAACGGTGTTGGAATTGTTCCGTGATTACATGGCGTTGCTACCGAAATGTTTCTATCATGTACGAACGGAATAAAATATGAAAATGGACCGTGAATCACAATCGTGGATTTCAAATAACCGGTACGGTGCAGATCCGGATTACAGACCAACGTGGTCGAATATTTTTTACCGATCGGTTCAAGGAGGAACTCGGTGTGCTGCCGTTAAATTTTTACATCCCGTTTTTGTACAGTACCACCCGGTTGCGTCCGCTCTCCTTAGCGGCATAGAGCGCCTTGTCTGCAGTGTCAATAAGAACCTGCTGTGAAGGAGCATTCTCGGGAAATGCGCTGCAGCCGATGCTCACCGTTACTTTGAGTTGTCGATCCAGCGAGATTATGGTGTGCTGTTCAATCGTGGAACGGATTCGTTCCGCGGTGATCCGCGCGCCTTTTTCGTCGGTTTCGGGAATGATGACGACGAATTCTTCACCACCGTAGCGTGCCGGGATATCATTACGACGGACTGATTTCTGGATGCAGACTGCAATTTCTTTGAGAACCAGATCGCCCACGGGATGACCGTACGTATCGTTGAAGCCCTTGAAGTGATCAATATCCATAAGCAGCAGCGCAAGCGGACGCCGGTATCTTTTTGATCTCTCCATCTCCTGTGCGAGCATTCCCTGAAAATGACGGTGGTTGTTGAGACCGGTGAGACCGTCGGTGGTGGCGAACCGCTCCATGCGCTGATAGAGCACAGCACGGATGAAAGCTACCGAGGCATTTTCCATCAGTGTCGTCAGCACCTGTTCAATTTCGGAGGTGAATATATTCTGATGATCACTTTCAACGGAGAACAGGCCACGGCACCGTTGTTCATCGTCCAGAACGGGAAAGATGAGCAGTGACCTGATGCTTGCGGAAGTTGTTTCATCGGGGGTGAAACGATAGTATTTGCCGTTAAACTGTTGAAAATCACCGATGGCGACCTGTTGTCTTTTCTGAAATACGAAAGAATAGAGCCCGGCATTTATCGGAAAGGTAAATCCCGGCACGATCTCCGTATTTTTTCCCCACACGTTGGTGACCTGTCCGACGTTGCGTTGTTGATCAAACATGATACCGATCATGCGGTTGCAGGGGGCGATCGTGGGAATGACACCGAAGAGCACTTCGAATATCTGTTCCGGTTTGGTAGTGGTGGTGAAGCGGTGACTCGCTTCGTAGAAGGTTTGAAACGTGCGTGCGGAGCGTTCCTGAATGGAACGCATGCGTGAGGTGCTGATCAGCGCGGCAGCGAGGGAAGAGAACCGTTTGAGCGTCTCTTTATCGAGGTCCTTGAACGCCTGCAGATCTTTACTGTCAAGTACCAGCGTGCCCAGCAGTTCATCCTGTCCGGAGATAATGGGAACCGCGAGCAGCGAATTGATATGCTCCTCGGTGCTGTAGTATTCGAGACGGGCGTTGTAGACCTTCATATCCCCGGTCATGAATGATTTTTTCTCGCTGCCGATACGTCCGATAATCCCGCTGCCCAGAGGAATTCTGACTTCCGGAATGATGGATATGCTTTTTGACTGAAATGAATTGAGAACAAATGCCTCTTCCATTGGATCATAAATAAATCCGAGAGAGGAAAAGGAACGGAAGTTTCTGCTCATGAAAAAAACAACGCTGGCCAGAAGGTCAACCACATCACGTTCGTGGTTATCCTGCCGGAAACCGCTTGCTGATTCTTTACCCTGTTCCTTTTCATCTTTCTGTTCATCCGGCGTTGCGTTGGTGGTGATAAAACCGGTCTGTTGCGGAGGCAGGACGACTTTGGTTGAAGCAGGGGTGTTTCTGTAACTGATACGCAGGATTACCGGAACTATTCCTGCTATAAACAGGTAGAGGTACACAAGCGGCTGATGTGACAACAATGCAAGCAGTATGGAGGGTTCCGGAGTTTGTCCGCTCAGTACCATTGCTGCCAGGGTTCGGAGCACAGCTGCAAGCGAAAATACCGAAAATGGGATGATAAACGAATAATTTTTCCCGATACCTCCGATAATCATCGTGAGAAGCAGAGCGGCGGGAAGCGCAATTTCCGGCCGGGAATCGGGAAGAAAAAACAGAAATTGTGCGGCGAAAGTCACCATGAATACCCAGGGGAGGGGAAGTCCGGTCGTGTTTTTTCGCAGGCGGGCGATAATCGCCAGAAGCAGTATCAGAAGTAACGCGGCAAGTACCAGCGGGGGGATAAACGGCACCGCTGCAAGAGTATCGGCGGGGGTGGTGAATACCGCAATCCCGAGAGCAACCGAAATGAAAATCTCGAATACGGAAAATATGGTAGTGATCACGGGTACCGGTCCGTTATAATCGGAGTAACGATAACTGGTTTTTCATCACTGCCGATCAGAAATAGACGATCAGCATTTATTTGGGTTGCCTGTTTGCGCTTCGGGTTCTATTTTCAGCAGGGAAGGCACAAGGGCACCGTATCTTCAGATTGTATAATATGCAGGATAAAAAAGCAAAGAATTCCGGGTGGCTTCGAAGGGCATTTTTCTCAATGCTGGGAAAAGCGCGCAGTAAGGCATTCCTGACATTTCTGCTGCATAAAAAGCACCGGGTACCTTCACTTAAATTTCCGGTGGATATTCTTTCCGTTAAAGAAGTGCTGATCATTCTCCCCGAGACGCCACTCGAGGTGCTTCATCAGTTGAAAAACGTCATTTCTCTGATGACCCTGTTCAAGCATGCCGGAATTACCCTGTTGTGTGAGCATTCGGTTGCATCGTATATAAAAATGATTCCGGGATTGAATATCGTGGAGTACGATGCGCAGGATCATTTCTCGACTGAATTTTCACGTATGGCGCAACAGTTCCGGGGGGGGGTTGACGTGTGTCTGCTGCTCGATGCGGCACCCGCTCTGCCGATGCTCTATCTGGCAGGTTCGACGGCAGCTTCGGTGCGGGCCGGTTACTGTGATGCAGGTGATTATCCTTTTCTCAATCTGCATGTGCGGCCGTCTCCCAGCCGGGTGTATCTTGC
>JAFGHA010000016.1 GCA_016930275.1 Chitinispirillaceae bacterium | reverse complement strand
GCATCGGGAATCGGTCCCGACGAAGGGGTGACTCTGGAGATCGAAGGAGTGTACGCCCGCCGGAACGTCAACAATAAGTTCCAGTTCAGGGAGGGCGATTTCAGACGCGGTGTAGTGTCGGTGGGGTATGCCGAGGATGCGCTCAAACCGGGAACCTACACGATGGTCGTCACCGCCCGCGATCTGGTCGGTAATCTTTCGAAGTCGCGGTTTACCCTGGAGGTGACCGACTGGGACGAACTGAAATTCGAACATGTACTCAACTTCCCCAACCCGATGCGCATGGGGAGGGAAACCCGATTCTACTGCCATTCCAATTACACAGCACAGCAGTACTACGGAACCGATGTACGACTGACCCTTAAAATTTATACGCTGGGTGGACGACTTCTGCGGGTGATCAGGGATGCCCGTAACGGGGAACGATGGGATGGTCGGGATGAGCGGGGAACACTGCTTCCACCCGATGTGTATCTCTATCAGTTCATCGGCGAAGACTACGGTCAGAAAAAAACCGTGAAGAGTAAAATAATGAAGCTGGTGATTCTGCCGCCGAAATGAGAGTTGTTTACTTTGATGAAATATGCCATCGGTAAAATGTTTTCCAGTGCGCCGACGGAAGTTCGCGATGATTCATTTTTCTCCCGGCGAGATCAAGATACCTCGTTTTTTCAGACTGCAGATTAAAGACGGGAAAATTTATGCCGGAGGCGAATCGGTCATTGTGTGCCGCTGTGTTGTACCGTGCCGCAACCGGAGGGGTCGTCGCCGTGGCCGCTTTGAGTGCACGATAAATAATATGCGCAATCGTATCGAGTCCTTCCGCGTTCGGATGAACACCGTCGACCGAAAAAAACTGCGGAAATGCCTGTAGTGGTGTGTTGGCGTCGATCAAAGGCAATTGCCGTTCAGCGGCGATCTCTTGGATGATCGGAATTATTTTCTGCAGGATACTGTCTCTTATTCCCCATGAATCCGCTGTAGGATGTTTGAACACCGGGACGGGAAGCACCAGCCAGATCTGCGGCTGGGACGCCATGTCCGAAAGTGTGTCGATCAACCAGAGATAGTCCGCTTTGAACTCCTGATTATGTGCGTCCCAATTCTGTGGCTTGGTATCATTGGTTCCCAGTTTTATGGTAATGATATCCGGCTGCAAAGTGAACACATCGGGCAGTTTTCCGTTCCGGTAATAGGGATTATCACCGTTTTTCAGAAGCGTGATGGCATTGACGCCGTCATTCTGAACCGTGTAGTCGGCCGTGTCGAGGAGTTGCTGCAGGCGGTACGGATAGGCTTCGTTCCGGTTTACTCCGTATCCGTAAGTAATGCTGTTGCCGATACAGGCGATTCTGGTCTTGGCTGCCGATGGAACAGTGAAAAACGTGCAACTGCAGATAAGCAGAATGCGTATGGCACGGTGACGGTTGTTGAATCTGGTTTTCATGGAAGTTATCAGGAGTAAAAAAAACAGAAATCAAAAAATTCTTACAACTCGGGAAGTAACCGAATAAGACGGGGGGGGGAACTGCCGCAACCCTTACCCTGATGCAGTTGCGGCAATGAAGTCTTCTACCCGTTCTTTGACATGGTTTTAAGGCACTTCATACACACTTTGATCCGTTTTTTCGTACCATCAACCACTGTTTTTACCGTACGCAGGTTGGGATAGAAAATGCGTAATCCGATATTGTGTGCATGAGAAACGGTTCTGCCTGATTGAGGGTGCTTTCCGCACATTTCACAAGTTTTTGACATGGTAAACCCCGACATGTTATAACAACAGATATTCAAGTCCGGCTCAAGCAGTGTTTATGCCGCTTTCGTTCCGGTTCTGCCGGCTGTAGTCCCGTTACAGCGGCAATGGGAAGCTACAAATATAGGTTGTGCTTCAGATAATGTCAAAGGGTGTTGTAGACGTAACTTTGAAAACAGGTTCAGATTCATAAATTGTACAACCGGGTTCTTTTTCGCCGGTTTCAGACGATCTGTTATTCCCGCAACATGCCATGGTTCGCCAAGATAGAACAATTTATTGAAAAACAGGGCCAATTTTGAAAAGTTGGATATATTATAAACATGTAGTCTATATAGTGTCTGTCCGGAAACTATCCTTTCCTTCGAGATACAGTGAGGATGGGCTGAGACGAGGAAGTTGAAGCAGGTATATTATTGAAAATATGGCGATGCAAACTGACGACGTATCAGTCCATCCGCAACAAGTCGCAGATAAAGGGAGTTTTCGGACAGACACGATATATCCGATCTGTTTGGAGGAGGATCGATATCGCCGGCGACCTTTTGGTACCACTGGTTTAGAGCAATCCTCAAAAGGCTTTCGCAGAAACTGCCTGTTTGCGTCAGCTTGAATAGCGGTCGGCAGCAATGTCGACAATAACAGACCGGAACAGCAATCCGATTTAAAAATGGTGGTTAACTAACGTATTTTCAATGCCTTGAGGTTGCCTTGCCATGGAAAGATCGTATTATCTGCATGCTGAAAGTTCACTAGTACTGTATCTCAAGGAGATCGGTAGAAGTAAAAGCCTCACCATCGAGGAAGAGGCGCAACTGGCGGTTCGTATCAAAAAGGGAGACCGTAAGGCACTTGAACAGCTGGTAAAATCCAATCTGCGGTTTGTAGTGAGTGTTGCAAGGAATTACCTCAATCAGGGGCTGCCTCTCAGCGATCTTATCAATGAGGGAAATGTCGGGCTGATACGAGCTGCCAGGCGGTTCGATGAGAAAAAGAATTTCAAATTCATTTCATATGCGGTCTGGTGGATTCGTCAGTCGATTCTTCAGGCGCTTGCGGAACAATCCCGCATTATGAAGATACCCCTCAACCGGGTCGGTACTATTCATAAAATCGGAAAAGTGCAGAGCAGGCTTGAGCAGGAGCTCTCGCGGTCGCCGAATGCCGAGGAGATCGCCGAGGCACTTTCGATCAATGAGGAAGAGGTGACGGAAACGGTAAAAATAGGTAATTCCCACCTTTCGCTCGATGCACCTGTTCAGGGGGGGGAGGAATGCCGGCTGATGGATCTGCTTGCCGATGATGAACAGGTATCTCCCGACGCCGGGATGCTGGAAGTCTCGTTGCAGGAAGAGGTATGCAAGACACTTTGCACACTCAGTGAACGTGAAAAAGAAGTGGTATGCCTTTATTTCGGGATTGGGGAAGAAACATCGCATACTCTTGAGGAGATCGGACACCGTTTCAATCTGACCCGGGAGCGGGCGCGGCAGATAAAGGAAAAAGCGCTTCGACGTTTGAAACATGCGTCGCGCAACAATGAGTTGATGTCCACCTACCGATAGATCGGGCGGATGTTGAAATATTGTGGTATATTATTCTAATATAAGAGAATAGGTGATTTTAAAGAGACGTAAAACTCACTCAAAACGTTTGGAATCACCTGAAAAAGGAGTATCTTGACGGGACTTCTGCGGCAGGGTAGCGATAGAATGCCGGAAGCTCTTCACTATCGAGGTAGGAACCGTATGAAGAAATACAGACGTTTACTGCTGGTATTCTGCAGCGCTCCAATGCTGTTTGCATTTTCCCTCTTTGCTTCAGAAAAGGACGCAACCCCTTCCGTATCTCCGATGCACTCAAAATCACATCGGGAAAATTTCACACTGAAAGATGATATGGCGTTTATTTCAGTGTGGGGAAACAGGCCCGATGCGAAAAAATTACAGGGGTTTCAACGGGCTGTTCTGTTCAATGCCCGTGGTGAAGTGGTGAAACGACTTGATTTAGGGCAGGATTCCATCTTTTCGCTCGACAGGATGATTCAGGAAAACAGGACGAAAGGGCCGTTGTTCATCCGGATGTACCGCAGATAAGTTCTACCTTTCGATACAATGCCGGCGCTTTTGTAGTGACATCACTGCACTGAAATGATATACTGTTGAGCAGGGTGCTTCCGGTACGAGCCAATCCGGAAGATCCCACCATCCTTTCAACGGAAGTGACCGGAGCAGCCGTGGCGACCGACATCGAAACAATGCAGAAATACGCATTCATGTTCCGTGACATGGACCGTCATTATCAGTGTCTGATGGGAACCGTTCCGGGAGTCGTCTATACACTCGACGATAAAGGTCACTTCACCTACCTCAGTGATCACGCGGCACCTTCATTCGGATTCTCCAGAGACGATCTGATCGGAAGGCATTTCAGTGTGATCATACATCCCGAAGATGTCAAGTCGATAAGCCGTGATTATATTCTTCCCCGGTTTTCCGGTGTGCCGACCGGCAATGAACGTGCGCCGAAGTTATTTGACGAACGGAGAACGTGGCCGAGACGGACCTCCGACCTCCAGATGCGCATACAGCCGAAACCCGGATTCATCGACAGAGAAGACACTATTCTCAAATGCAAAGTAAATGCCTCGGGGCAGTATGACGATAACAACCGCTTCTGCGGGACGGTCGGAATGATGTATGATATCGTCAAAGATGACGATGCCGCTTTTTCTTTTGAAAAAAAAGGACAGTACAATGCGTTTGAGCTGTTGACACAGGCTTTGTCGCATGTGTTCAGTAATGTTTTTACCGGTATTTACGGCAATCTTCAGCTTATCGAAATGCAGCTCGAACGGCCGGATGATTTCAGAGGAAATATCGAAGCGATCAAACACAGCGTTGAAAACGCGGTTACCCTGATCCGCAAACTGGCGAAATCCGTTTCCGCTCCCAGTCATGTCAACGGTGCGAATCTCGAGAACATGCTGCGTGAAACCGCCGAGGAACTGCTGGAATCAAAATACCGGTGCGATATCGGCAACGGGCTGTGGCGTACCGAATCGGATCCTGATTACCTCCGGCATATCATCCGGGCTCTCTATTTTCATATTGCCCGTTCAATGCGTCCGGAATACCCGGTCGTTATCGCCGCAGAAAACGTTTGTGAGGCTACGGAAAAACTGCCCCGTATCGATTGCGGATACATCCGGGTTGATTTCGTGTTTTCGCCGCTGAATACCAAAGGAAACGGTACGACTATCGATGAGTTTTCTTCCCTTGAACGTATCGCCTCGATGGCGCTTTCTTATGAACTCCTCAAAAAAATCGGCGGGAAAATTTCCGTTGCGACCACCGATCACCAAAGCAACGTTCAGTTGTATCTGCCTGCGGTGCGCGCGGGATAGTGCAGTACGGTCTGAATACTGCAATATAAAGTGCCATGAATCAACTTTCGGGGAGGGTTTCAAACCCGCCTTTAACTTTTCATGACGGTGGTTTCTTCGTTTTCGTCGGTAGTATCCGGTTCAACGTTTTCCGAAAGTACGGGAAACAGGAGTGTGAAAACAGTACCTTTGCCTTCTTCGCTTTTGACAAAAACCGCTCCATGATGGCTTTTTAACGTACCGTAGACCGCTGCAAGACCCATCCCGGTACCTTCCCCCACATTTTTCGTCGTGTAAAAGGGTTCGAAAATATGCGGAAGAATATCCGGGGGAATTCCGCTGCCGGTATCCCCGACGGTAATGCTGCAGTATTTCCCGGCGGTGCAGGAGATGCCGTTCTCATCGCAGTAGGAGTCGGTTACTTCAATCGTTCCGGTGGTAACCGTCAGTATTCCCCCGTTCTCCATCGAATCGCGGGCATTGAGCATAAGGTTGAGAAGTGCATTCTGAATCTGACTGTTTCCTCCGGAGATCCGCGGGAGTGACGGTGCCGTTTTACTTTCCAGAGTGATGTTCTTACCGATGCTTTTTGAGAGGAGCGCGATGACATCAGTAACCAGTTTATTGACGTCGAGAGGTCGCGGGGTGAATTTTTCCCTGCGCGCGAAAGTGAGCAGCTGTGAGGTAAGTTCAAGAGCATTCTGGCCCGAGGTTTCTATCTGATTGGCGAACGTGAATTCCTGAGATGCAGGTTCCAGTTTTTTAAGCAGCAGGCTGGAGTAACCGAGGATAATGGTAAGATAATTCTTGAAATCGTGGGCGATGCCGCCGGCGAGTTGTCCGATTGATTCCATTTTTTCGGATTGATGCAGTTTTTCGTAGGCGTTCTGGAGTTCCTTCGTACGCTCTTCTACCCGTTCCTCCAGTTCGGACTGATACTGTTTGAGCAGCGCTTCGGCTTTTTTCCGCTCCTCGATTTCAAACCGCAGCTTACGGCTCAGGTTGCCGAAAGTACCCCCGACGAAAGAAAACACGATGTGAATCGCCGATCCGATGAATGCATCGGCCGGATAGGGACGTGTCAGGTCGGGAGCGATCAGCAGCAGCGAGGTATTGATCCAGAGAATGTTGAACAATGATAGAATCAGGCCTGCGGTAATACCCTTGCTCCACGATACGAAACTGATCAGAACTATACTGGCAAGAGCGGTCGCCGTGGAACGGGTAAGCGAGAAGAGCAGATAATATACCCCGAAAAAGAGGAATGACAGAAGAAAGAGGAATGCGATCTGCTTCAGTATCTTGATATATTTCATTCACTTTACCTGTTTCGTTAAAATACTTGGCCAAACAGGTCTGATGCTATTACTTTCTCTTTAAATTTACGATATTATCTTAATTTTATACAAGTTAAGTACCTGTTAAATATTTCGGGATAAAAGTGGAATGTTTCATCCGGAGGTACAGGGGTGAGGTAAAAATCGTACCGTTCGTCTGCGGACAAGCGTTCGCCGGTGGATGCCTGATTTCAAACGGCTCGTCTCGTTCTTCTCCTGCAGGGAAATCTGGGAAGAAACAGGTCATCCGACGGGATAAAATTCGTGACCACGATTGTATTGACTCTCAACCGTACTAAAATTTATATTCAACAGGCTTAAACTAAATCATGGTTTTTTGAGTCATGAAAGAATGGTACTGTCATGAAAACCGTAGTTGTTAATACTGAATCAATTCAACGTGAGTGGTTGGTGGTCGACGGAGCGTCCCATACCCTGGGACGGCTTGCATCGAAAGTCGCGCAGCTTCTGATCGGAAAAGGGAAAGTCGCCTATTCACCGAACCAGGACCACGGCGACAATATTATTGTCATCAATGCCGATAAGGTCAGACTTACCGGAAAAAAGCCCGAAACCAAATTTTATTTCCGTCATTCGCAATACCCCGGCGGCGCAAAGTTCCGTTCCTATAAGGAACAGATGCAGATAGATTCTTCACAGGTTGTCATTCACGCCGTTCACGGGATGGTCTCAAAAAATGCACGGGGTCGTGCGATAATGAAGAAATTGCATGTCTATGCCGGCGATCAACACCCGCATGCGGCTCAGCAACCGAAGGCAATCAGTATTTAACCTCAGGATTTTAAAAGGAGCTGTCCAATTTGGAAAACAGAGTTTCAGCTACCGGAAAACGTAAAAACGCCATTGCATCCGTGATTATATGTCCCGGAAAAGGTGAGCGAACGGTCAACGGCAAACCGATCAGTGAATACCTGAAGAGTGAATTGCTCGTTATGGATGCTGAACAGCCGCTGCAGCTTTTAAGCGTCTCGGAAACGTTTGACGTGATTGCCAGCGTTCGCGGTGGTGGTTTGAGTGGTCAGTGCGGTGCGATCCGTCTTGGGATTGCCCGGGCACTTTCACAACTCAGCGAAGAAAACCGGATCGCTTTACGGAAGAAAGGTTTTCTTACCCGTGACTCCCGTGTTGTGGAACGTAAAAAATACGGTCTGGCCGGAGCCCGCAGAAGATTCCAATTCTCAAAACGTTAGTTCTCCAGTTTTTACTATACAATTCACACTGCGTGAGTGAAAGACGGGTGCTGCTCTTTTCAAGGGAGCAGTCATCTTTCACCTTGAGCGCGTGGTTGTTTAACCCATTCATTCAGGAGTTAGTATGTCTTCTTTGAACCTGCAGGATCTGCTTGAGGCCGGAACCCATTTCGGTCATCAGACAAAGCGCTGGAACCCCAAAATGAAGCGCTTCATCTTATGCCCCAAAAACGGTATTTATGTCATCGATCTGAACAAAACCCTCATTACCATCGAAAAATTCATCGAGCGTGTCCGTAAAGAGGTGGCCCAGGGCGGAAAGGTACTCTTTGTCGGAACGAAAAAACAGCTGAAAGACTGTATCCGTGAAGAAGCGGAACGCTGCAATATGCCCTATGTCACCGAGCGGTGGCTTGGTGGTATGCTTACCAATTTTCAGACGATTCGTCAGAGTATCGCGAAACTCGAAAAAATTGAAACCATGGAAACCGACGGGACGATTGAGGCGCTTCCGAAAAAAGAGCGGCTGATGCTCGGTAAAAAGAAGGAAAAGCTGCTTTCCATTCTTACCGGTATCCGGACGCTTCGCCGGACGCCCGCCATTATTTTCGTGGTGGATACCATTAAAGAACGTATCGCTATTGAGGAGGGACGCAGGCTCCGGATTCCAATCGGCGCCATTGTTGATACCAACTGTGATCCCGATATCGTCACGTATCCGATTCCCGGTAATGACGATGCGATCAAATCGGTGCAGCTCATCACCCGCGCCGTTTCCGATGCGATTCTTGAAGTCAGCAACAAGGCACAGATCGATGAAGCCGCGAAAGCGGCGGCGGAGAAAGGCGAAGGCGCTAAAAGCGATGATTCTTCTCCGGATGATACCGAAGACGAGACGGAAACCGATGAAACATCGGAAGATACTTCGGTGCGTAAACGCCGGGTGGTCCACAAGAAAGTGGTACGCGCGACCGAAGACGATTGAGCGGAGCATACTGTTCCGGAGTAACGAGTTTTGCTTTTAACATTGAGTATTCAAGGAGTTGTATTATGGAAATCACTGCCGCACAGGTAAAGGAACTGCGTGAAAAAACCGGCATCGGAATGATGATCTGTAAAAAAGCGCTGATTGAAAATAACGGCGACATGGAGCTGGCAATCGAGAGCCTGCGCAAGCAGGGGCAGGCAACCGCCGAAAAACGGGCGGGAAAGGCGGTCAAACAGGGAACGGTCTCCGTTGTCGCCGATACCGGTTGTTCAATTCTCTACGAAGTGAACTCGGAAACCGACTTCGTGGCCCGCAACGATGATTTTGTCGAATTCATCAAAATCCTGGGAACCGTACTCCTCGCTCAGAAACCGGCGGATATCGCTGCTGCCAGGACCTGCAGTGCTCCGGAACTCGGTGGACAGTCGGTTGACGGGCGGGTGACCGAACTGATCGGAAAAATCGGCGAAAACATCACTTTTCGCCGTTACCGCAAGCTTGAGGCCGATGTCGCCAATGAGCGCATATTCTCCTATATCCACGGTGAAGGAAAAATCGGGGTGCTGGTAAAACTCTCCTCGACCGCCGGTCTCGACAGCGAAGAGCTTGCTCTGCTCGGTAAAGATCTTGCGATGCAGGTTACTGCGGCGAATCCGATGGCGATCGACCGTGAACATGTCGATGCCTCCGTACTCGCCAAAGAAAAGGAAATTTATTTCACTCAGGCACAGACTTCCGGTAAACCGGAAAAAATCTGGGATAAAATCGTCGAAGGAAAAATGACGAAGTTTTTTCAGGAGATGACTCTTGTGGAACAGGGTTTCATCAGGAATCCCGACACCAGCGTTACCGATCGGATAAAAGAGACTGAGAAGGCGCTGGGAGCGACCGTCAAAGTGCTCGATTTCATCAGATTTGAACTTGGCGCCGAAGAGTAGGAGCTATCCAGGTGGCTCTTCTGTATCGGCGGGTGCTGCTTAAACTTTCCGGCGAAGTACTTGCCGGAACGCAGAAACACGGCATCGATCCGGCAATCACCGGATCGATTGCCGATGAAATCGCCGCGGTGCACGCCGATGGCGTTCAGGTCGGCATCGTCATCGGCGGAGGAAATATTCTGCGGGGCGCTTCGACCAAAGGCGTTTCACGGGTGGCCGGCGATACCATGGGTATGCTGGCAACGGTGATCAATTCAATTGCTCTTGCGGAATCTCTGTCGGAACAAGGTGTTCCGGCGGAAGTGTTGACTGCCGTACACATCGACCGGGCGGGCGAATTTTATACCGCCTCCCGCGCAAAGGCGCTGCTTGAGGCGGGAACCGTGGTTGTCATTGCCGGAGGAACCGGTAATCCGTTCTTTACTACCGATACCGCGGCGGCGCTCCGGTGCGCTGAGGTCAATGCCGAGGTGCTTCTCAAGGCTACCAAGGTCGACGGTATCTACGACAGTGATCCCGCCATCAACCCTGCGGCGGTTCGATTCACCTCCATATCCCATGCCGAAGCACTTTCACGGCAGCTGAAAGTGATGGATGCGACCGCTTTTTCATTCTGTCAGGAAAATGATATTCCTATTATTATTTTCAAGTTGATGGAACGGGGGAATCTCCGCAAGTCGCTTGAAGGAAGTAGCGTAGGATCAATCATCAGAACAGGAGGGTAGGGTGTGAGCGCTCAGAACATTCGTACCGAAACTGAACAACGCATGCAGAAAGTAATTGAAAGTTTCAAGAAGGAACTTTCACGGATTCGTACCGGACGCGCGACACCGGCGTTGCTTGACGGCCTTTCGGTCGACTATTACGGATCACCGGTACCGGTCAATCAGGTTGCCAATATATCGGTACCCGACGCCAGGATGATAGTTATTCAACCGTGGGAAAAGAACATGATCAGCGCGGTTGAAAAAGCGATACAGACTTCAGATCTGGGGCTCAATCCTCAGAATGACGGCAATTTGATCCGTTTGCCGATACCTCCACTGTCTGAAGAGCGGCGCAAAGAGATCTTCAAAAACTGCAAAAAAATCGGTGAAGAAAACAAAGTAGCGATCCGCAACGTCAGACGCGACGGTAATGATACATTGAAAAAAGAGGAAAAAGATAAAGTCATCACTCAGGACGAAGAGAAAAAAGGGCTGGACGAAATTCAGAAGACGACTGATCGTTTCATCAAAACCATCGACGATTTGCTTGTTCAAAAAGAAAAAGAGGTCATGGAAGTTTAATACCAATGACTCCTCCTGATCCGATTCATAGAATAGCATAACCTCGGCTGATCAGCATGCCGGGGTTTTTTGTTATAGCGGGGCGGTACCACCGGGGTTGAATGTATATTTAGTACCTGTTTACACCGACTGAACGCAGGGGTAGTAACGGGAATTTAAGACAGGTACGGCATGTATCTAAACCGGAAAAGAAGGTGAAGACCGATCATTTGTTACTGAGGTCGGGGGGATGAGATTTCATTTCAACCGGCATCGTTGTGGTGAACTGTAACGGATGATCATCAATTTCCTGAAATAAATCGGTGGAACGATTGAGGAGACTGCAAGAGCAATGAATATTCCGAGTCACATCGGTATTATTATGGACGGCAACGGTCGCTGGGCCCGAAAACGTGGGTTGCCGCGGACAGCCGGTCATCGTGCGGGAACCGAAGCGACACGGAAAATCGTTCGTGCCTGTGGTGAGCTGGGTGTATCCTACCTGACGATCTATACTTTTTCCACCGAAAACTGGGCCCGGCCGAAACGTGAAGTGACGATGCTCATGGACCTTCTGGTGGAAATGACCCGTCGTGAAATCAATAATCTCCATGAAAACAACGTGCGACTTCGGGCCATCGGTGATCTTGAAAAGCTGCCGCCAAAAACCAGAAAAGTATTGCTCGAGGGAATTGAACACCTCAGCCGGAATACAGGACTGACGCTGAATCTGGCGGTTAACTACGGAGGACGGGCGGAAATCGTTCATGGTGTGCGGGAGTTTGCCCGCAGGGCACTGCAGCAACCCGATTCTATTGACAAGCTCGATGAAAAAGGTTTTTCAGACTATCTGTACACCGCGGGAGATCCCGATCCGGAACTTATCATCCGCACCGGTGGCGACTGCAGAATCTCCAATTTTCTTCTCTGGCAAGCCGCTTATTCGGAACTTTATATTTCCGACCGACTCTGGCCTGATTTTGACAAAGAGGCATTGATAGAGGCGATCAGCGACTACAATCGCCGCGACCGGCGGTTCGGAAAGGTGCGGGAGGAATGAGATTCTCCAATCTCGGCAAACGGCTGTTATTCGCACTCTGGGCGATACCGCTGGGGTGGTGGCTCATAAACACCGATATTTCGATCCTGCCACGGTCGGTGGCGACGGTTAATCCGGTTCATATTGGTATTGTCATCGTCATCATGCTTGCCTGCTACGAATATTCGCGTATGCTGGCTATCCTCTATCCGTCAAACGCCTTCTGGTTGAGTTACCTCTGGCTCGGTACCCAGTTCATCGTTTATTTCAACAACGATTCCTCCTTTCCGACTACGGTCAGTATTTACGGGCTCCTGCTGATGGTCGCGGCCGAGGCCATTATCTGGGGGCGACGCTACCAGCGCAGCCGCTGGCTGCGGGCCAGTCTGCTCTTCAGCGGAAATGCGTTTCTGTATATCGCGGCGGTTTCACTGATGAATCTCTACCGGGAACCGTTTCAGGCGCTGTTTGTCAAATTCAGCAACGTCATGTTTTCGCAGCTCGGTGTGGTAATCGTTATCGGGGCCGTTTTCATGTGTGACAGCGCGGCCTATTTCGCCGGGTCAATCTGGGGTAAGCATCATTTCAGCAGAATCAGCCCGAAAAAGACGGTGGAAGGAAGTCTGGGCGGGCTCATCGCCGCGATGCTCGTATGCGGGATCGGCTGGTTTTTCCTTGCCGAACAGCGGTATCCATCCTGGATCGGTATCCTGCTCGGTGTGATCGTCGGTGTGTTCGCACAGATCGGAGATCTTCTCGTATCGGTTATCAAACGGTATTTTCGTGTCAAGGATGCCTCGGATATCATTCCCGGGCATGGCGGAATTCTTGACCGATTCGACAGCGTATTTTTCACCGCGCCGATGATCTCGCTTTTTTCGTGGGTAGTCGTCAAACTCTTCGGGTCGTCATGAGACAATCTGTTCAGAAAATAATTATTCTCGGTTCAACCGGGTCCATCGGGACCAGCACACTCAACTGCATCCGCCGTTTTCCCGACCGTTTCAAGGTAAGCGCGCTTGCGGCGGGCAACAATATCGGTCTCCTCTGTCGCCAGATCGAGGAATTCAAACCCGAAGTGGTCTCCATTGCCGGCATGCAGCATGTGGAACTGCTCAGAGAGCGTTTCGGCGGAACGGTCCGCATCGTCAAGGGGCCGGGAGCACTCGAACGGCTGGTGGAGGAAACCGAGAGTGCTATCGTTGTCAATGCGCTGGTGGGAGCCGTAGGGCTGCGTCCGACGGTGGTCGGACTTGAAAAGAAGAACCGTGTCGCGCTTGCGAACAAGGAGAGTCTCGTTATCGGTGGAGAACTCATCACCGCGCTGCTTGCCGAAGGAAACGGTGAACTGGTACCGGTTGATAGTGAGCACAGTGCCATACTGCAGTGCCTCTCGGGAGTAAGCGGTACCGCCACGGTTGAGTCGATAATTCTCACCGCATCAGGCGGACCGTTCCGGACCATGCCGATCGACCGGTTCGGCTCCATCACACCGCGTGATGCACTCAATCATCCCACCTGGGCGATGGGAAAGAAAATTACCGTCGATGCGGCAACACTCATGAACAAAGGGTTTGAAGTCATCGAAGCCCATCATCTTTTCAGGTTGCCGTACGAACAGCTCCGCGTCTGGATACATCCGCAGTCGATCATTCACTCTCTGGTCGAGTTTCACGACGGAGCAATGATGGCGCAGTTGGGACTGCCTGATATGGAGTTGCCGATTCAGTTCGCACTCGGGTATCCGGAGCGTTTACCGATGCGGGGAAAGCGGTTATCGCTGCCGGAGATCGGCAGCCTTGAATTTTGCGAACCTGATTACGACCGTTTTCCCTGTCTGCGGTTATGTCTCGATGCGGGAAAGCAGGGAGGAACGGCACCTGCCGTGGTAAATGCCGCGAATGAGGTGGCGGTTGCCGCTTTCCTTGAAGAAAAAATTTCATTTTCTGATATTGCCGTGGTAGTGGAAGAGGCGTTGCAGAGCCAGAAGGCTCAACCGGCGACTTCGGTTGAGGAGATCGAACGTGCCGATACCGCTGCGCGAAACCATGCCGCAACAACCATTTCCCGGAAGGGATCAGCGTGACATCGGTACTTTCAATAATTCTTGGTTTAGTCGTCCTGGGCATTCTGGTATTCATTCATGAACTGGGCCATTTTCTGGTGGCCAAATGGTGTGGAATAAAAGTACTCGCCTTTTCGCTCGGATTCGGTACGCCGCTGTACAAAAGAACCGTTGGTGGAACGGAGTATCGGATCGGAACGGTTCCGTTCGGCGGGTATGTGAAAATGGCAGGTGAAAATCCCGAAGAAGAGCAGTCTGATGCGCCCGACGAGTTTCATTCAAAGCCGATATGGCAGCGGATGTCGGTTGCGATAGCCGGACCGCTGTTCAACTATGTCACCGCATTTTTCATGCTGTGGATAATGTTTATCGTAGGAACCGAACGGCCCCTCTATTATGAACGTCCGATCGTCGGTGCTGTTGTCGACAGCTCCATCGCATGGAAAGCCGGTTTGCGTGCGGGGGACAGTATCACGGCGATCAACGGAAAACCCGTCGGCGACTGGGAGGCGGTGGAAACCTCATTCGCACAGCAGGAGCGTTTCTATTCCGTGAAGTATGTCCGTGAAGGTACCGCCGGTACCGCGGAAATGACCATGAAGCCGTCGTCGGCCGCTCTGCCGAAAGATCCGACCGGTGGATTGCTGCCCGCCTTACCGGCGGTGGCTGCCGAAATCATGCCGGATTCAGCAGCCGGTGTGGCGGGTATGCAGAAGGGTGACCGGATACTGTCGATTGACGGCGCTCCGGTTAATTCATGGTTCGAACTCGTCGCGAAGGTGGAAAAATACCGGGGTGACACAGCGTTGTCGTTTGTCGTGAAACGTGACGACCGTGAGCTGACCCTGAATATTACACCGCGGTATAATCCGACCGCCGGTCGCGCATTTATCGGTGTACGTGTGGGAGAAGGAGAGGGACGTACGGTCAAATACGGTCCGGTCGAGGCGGTATCGAAAGCGCTCGATAAAGGCTGGGAATTCACTACTATGATTTTCGACGTGCTCGGGAAACTCGCGTCGCGCAAGGTTTCGGCCAATCAGCTCTCCGGCCCGATCGGGATTATCCCCGCATCCGGATTCATGATGCTGCAGGGACTTTCGCCGATACTGAGTTTCATGGCACTTATCGGAATCAATCTCGCGGTACTCAACCTGATGCCGCTTATCATCACCGACGGCGGACTTATCTTTTTCATGCTGATCGAGGCGATACGACGCAAACCGCTGTCGCTCAAGACACAAATGCTGTTCAACCGGATCGCAATCGCGTTTTTTCTCGCGTTGTTTCTGTTTGTCAGTTTTAATGATGTAAAAAGACTGCCGGAATATTTCAGGATATTCGGCAAGTAACACGGGAATAAAAAGAAAAGTTGCAGCTATTCAGGTGTTCCGATGTAATGCTTTCTGTACGTTCATGGTGAACTTGTCGAACCATGACCCCTTTTACAGTTCCGCATTATCCTTCGACAAGCTCAGGAGGAGCGGAAGCGGCAGTTCAGGTGCCTGAGTAGTTATGAACAATTTTACTACGTTTTAAAACACAAAAGGAGGTTGTCATGGGTAGAGGAGACCGCAGAACGGAAAAAGGAAAACGGTTTAAAAAGTCATTCGGTAAAAAACGCCCGCGCAAGGAGAAATCCGAAGCTGCAAAGGCCGTTTGAAATAGGTTATTGGTACATAGGCCAGTTATTGCGAATATCCCGCTCATCCTGAGCACATTCGACAGGCTGCTCAGTATACCACCTGTCGAAGGATAAATGTACATGGTTCGTCCCGCTGAGCGGGATCACCATGAGCGGCGGATGACGGTAAACAGCAATTATTGATGTTGTTTTGTTTCGTGGCTTCGTACCAGCCGGCTGAAATGAGTCTGAACGGGCCGGTTTCCAATTCAGATCGTCTTTCCGCTCAACCGGAGAAACTGTCCGGTTTCACATTGCGGGAAGACGTTTTTTTATTTTCCCGTCAGATCGATAAAGTCGCTGCAGTACTTTTTACGTCCGCATTTCTCACAATGCTGCCCCATCCATATCCGGTCGAATTGCTCCATAATGGTTTCCAACAGTGCGGTATCAGTGGTGATGAATCCTGATTCGAAATTGCGGCGGTCCGGGCTTTTGGCACCCATGCCGGCACCGGTGAGATTGGCGCTGCCGCTGTAGGCGAACTGTCCGTCAATCACGATGCATTTGAAATGCACACGCGGGCAGAGAATCCGTTCCAGCCCGTGTATGAGTGCCGGGTAGCGGTCGAAATCCTTTCTGAAGGCAGGGCCGGGTTCTTTCGCATGGAGCAACCTGACGGCGACTCCGGCGGTGATCAGATCGGAGAGGCATTTGAGAAAGGGAACCATACGTTTTCCCTCATGAATATACAGGTCTTTGAGGTCGGAGGTGGCGAGCCAGAGAAAGACTTTGGTTTCCGGAATCCGCTCCCGGATTACCTTTTCGTAAATCGTGTAGTCGGTGATGAAAGAGGTACTATTCATGCAGTTACGGAAGAATGGTGAACGGACTCATATGTGTACCACCCTCACGGGAGATGAAACGAACAACGACCGTGGCGTGACTACTGATTGCGGTGAGAAGTTCCGGTGTTCCACCGCCAACGTTGCGCACGGCGGAGAAAAGACATTTTCCGGAAAGAGTGAAAACGGCGATTGATCCGCTCCAGTTGAATGGTGCATCCAGATAAAGTCGACCATGTTGTGCGGTTACAACTGGAAATGAGGGATAACGGGGAGTGCTTTTTCGTACACTGGTTGCAAGTTTGGGGTATCGCCTCGGGTAGTACGCATCCCAGTAGGAGTCGGTGATGTCGATCATCCGTTCCCGGCATCCGTTGACCACGCTGGTCGATTCCCATATCAGAAAATTATCCGCGTCTTCCTTTTCAATAATGATTACCGCATGTGACCCGGACTTCACCAGAATGTCACCGGTATTCATTTCCTCACGACTGATCACATCGTACTGGCTGTAAAATTCCCGCGTGCTTACCCGTGGCGCTCCGAGCAGATAACAGATAAAGCCCGAGCAGTCGGTTCCGGCAACCACAGGCGAAGGATCACCGAAATTCGTGTAGTGACAGAGATGTGAGCCGACTAAAAATCCTTCGGCAAGTTTTTCCCGGAACCGCAGGTAGCCGTCTTCGCCGCCATAGGAGTATGCCACGCTCGTGTAGGTCTCGCCGGGTAGAAAGTCACAGTGGCGGTAGATCGAGTCTTCTCCGGTGCAGGTCGATCCGTAGGTGGTGTACCAGTCGGGTCGCGTGTTGATCGAGTCGGGAGTCCAGGTGATGGCGATGGAACTGTCGCCGCGTGCAAAGAGTGAGTCGAGTGACGATGCACCGGATACACCGATAAGCGGTAATGTCGCCATAACGGCAAGGGCAATCCGATTCCGCAACCGGTGTTTCATTTTACTTCCGCAATTCTGACGGAGTCTTTTCCCGCCTCAACGGCATAGAGTCTGGTACCCTGTGCGAAAAACCGCTTACCGGTCACCGGGAAGTGGGTTTCCGGCGGTGGGCCGCTCAGACCGGTCGCCCGGTTTTTCAGCAGAAAATCTTTCATGACAATCGAGGCATCCCGTTTGTACAGAAGTACCCGTTCGTTTTCACCGGCGGTGACCGATGTCCCGGTTGCGGACCGTTTTCCCAGTCTCGTATCAAAAGCCACAAGGTGGTGTTCGTTACCGATCATCACCGTTTTTCCATCGAGGAAGATCCGGTTGAGTATACGATGGGAACGCTTCTTCACTCCGGACATCAGATCTGCGGGAAGGCCTATCTTCCGAAGGTGTTTTCCCGAAAAACGGTCGAAAATTTCAAGCCGCCGATCAATGGCATTAAGGAAAATGAAGGTGGAATCAGTGGCGATAAAATCGTCGCCGGCATAGGTGTTACGACCGATCGAGGTGAGAGGGATCGTTGCGGTTACCGTGAGTGTGGTATCGAGCACCACTACGGCACCCTGTGCAAGATCATAGACGAATATGTTCCGGCCGTCACTGCACACCGCTCCAATGGAGAGTATCTCTCCGTTTTCCGTTTCCCGGAGATGGAACGTGGTGTTCCAGGGTTCATGGAGGGCAGGAGGTTTTTTCTGCTGAGCAGGTACGGATGCTTTTTTTTCACCACTGCTGCAGCTGGTTGCAACACAGAGGACCAGTGAGAGAATCAGGATTTTTTTCATAACGGGCACCTTTAATAAGGGATTAACGAACAAGCGGTCTGAGAAATTGTACCCCGGTAGGTTCGCCGGTTACCATAAAATAGTAAACGTCTCATAATAGTTGGCACTGGTATATGTTTGTTCGGGGTCAGGTGCGTCGGTTCGGTAACAAAATGGTACGTATCAATCGTAGAACTGTTGGCAGGGACGCGGCGAATTGTAGGGACGTGACGGAATTGGGACGTTCAATTGAACGTCCTTACAGGGTGCGTCGGTACGTCAGGGGTGCAGTTACCCTGATGATGAAAATAAAAGCAATTGGAGTAAATTGCTGATAAGAGACATAAAACCGTTACCATGGAGCGTCTATAATGAAAATGGCGAAAAACAGTCGATCGGGTTCTGATCCTCTTTCTGGCAGTTACGCTTGAGGCGGCAACCGTACAGTATTCCGGACGGGTAGTGGATACCGGGGGGAAACCCGTTGCGATGGCGAGAGTGGAACTGGAAGCAGTCTCGCTGTACACCTACTCGTGGTACCGGTCGGTATTCGTTTTCGCACCCATGCTGTTCTTCCGGGAGTGTTTCGTCATCTGGCGCTATCCGGTGGCGTCGAATGAACATGTCAACAGCAACGGTGTTGCGGACACCTGGTTCAGGCTGCAGCTTTCCGGAGGCGGAATGATCTCCGAACTCGGTGTGGCGACCGAAAAAATCTGGGGACTGATGGACGATTTTCCCTTTCCGCCGGAACAATTCTATTCCGGGAGGGGGCTGACCGCCGGCAGAGCCAAAAACGTGATCGCACAGATGCTGGTTTTTGATCCGTCGAGAGACAAGGCATGGTTCAGCGGCATCGCCACGGCTATCCGTAATCCGGATAATAATCAGCAGTTGATCGGTATCGCCATGGCACAGGATCAGCAGCATGAATTCATGCACGTACTGGCGCATCTTCTGGATGAATACCACGAAACGGATCTCGGTCCGCTGCAGAGTACCCTTGACGGTTCATCGACGGGGTATCTTACCAATGTCGCCCCGACCAACACGTGCGACGCCCTCCCCTGGAAACACCTCGTTTACGGAGGAACATATAATCCGGAGGTCGACAGCCTGGTGGGTGCGTTCGGGGCGAACGGAAGGTTTCATCCGGAATCGTACTGTCTGATGAACGGATCACATGACAACAGGGAGTTCTTCGGCGGGAACGGGCAGCTGCGTGTGTACGATCGTCTCTGTAACTTCTGCCGGGAGCTTACGGCGTTTTGGATCTATGAGCGGCTGGGTGTTCTGGAGAATGATGTCACCTCATGGGCGGACTGGATTGCAGGGTATCGCGCACCGTTTTATGATGAGTTCCCGTTTTATGCGCCGGAGAAGGTTCCTCAGGAGAACAGTGACCGTCAACCGAAATGGTTTCCGTGCGCTGATTGAGGTGCCGGTTGTCGAGAAAGCCATACCGATTGCCCGGTAGGGGTGGGGCGCGACCCTCCCTTACATCTGAATTGTGATGTAATTCGTTGTGCACCTTGCATTTTTTACCTTGCTGCTATTTATATTGATTTAAGGCCTGTTTACCGGGGCGTACATGGCATACGTTTTGTGTTGGCCTGGTTTCCTAAGTGAAATAATTGAGTTCTGTTGGCCTTGCGTTTGGGGGGGATTCGTTATTTTCAAACCAATTTCAATGGAGACGCTAATGGCTGTACCTGACTTTCAGACTTGGTTTCTTCCTCTTATGAAGAGAATCGCAGATGGTAACATTCACGAAATGAACGCACTGCGAGAAGAACTCGCAAATGAGTTGGGACTTTCTGAGGAAGACAGGAACGAAATGCTGCCTTCCGGGAAGATGAATACATACCGAAATAGAATTGGCTGGGCAAGGACGTATCTCAAGAAAGCCAACTTACTGACTTCTCCTGCGAGGGGCACCGTCCAGATCACAGACAGAGGAAAAGAGATACTGGCTACGAATTCTCAAGACCTTCGCGTGAAAGACCTCAAGAAGTATCCGGAATTCCTCGATTTTCACACGGTGAAGGAAAAGGATAATTCCAACGAGGTAACCGAAAACGAAAATGAAACCCCTGAAGAATTGCTCGAAAGGGTTCATTTGAGCATTCGGAAGCAGCTTGAACTTGACCTTCTTGACAGAGTAAAGTTGTCGCCGCCAAAGTTCTTTGAAGGACTTGTTGTCGACCTTTTATTGAAGATGGGATACGGAGGGTCGCGCGAAGATGCAGGTAAAACCGTTGGTCGCTCCGGTGATGGTGGGATTGATGGCGTTATAAATGAAGACCGCCTGGGCTTGGATGTCGTTTGCATTCAAGCAAAGAGGTGGGAAAATTCCGTGGGTCGGCCAATTGTCCAGGCATTCGCAGGCAGCCTTGAGGGTGTACGGGCTAAGAAAGGCGTTCTCATCACGACTTCCGATTTTACAAAGGATGCGATGGAATACGTGCGCCAAATCGAAAAGAGGATTGTCCTGGTTGACGGGAAGACGCTGGCCAGTCTCATGGTTGACAATGTACGTTTCCCGCGGTTAGTAGTAATTTAGATTCAGAACCTTTTCAGTTTCAAGGACAAACACTATTCATTATAGCGGGGGT
>JAFGHA010000135.1 GCA_016930275.1 Chitinispirillaceae bacterium | reverse complement strand
CGTCGGAAAACGAAAAAGGCGTCATCAAACCGCTGGCCCCGCAGGCAGTACCGCTTATTGCCTGGCGATTGCGCAATATCGCTCAGAAAAGAAGCCGCGTTCTGATGCAGGGGCTGCATACCTGCGCGAACTGTCACTCCTTCTCCGCCGACGGTACAACCCTCGGCATGGACATGGATGGTCCGAAAAACAACAAGGGACTCTACGCGATCGTCAATGTCGGTCGACGAATGTCTATCCGCACGCGGGATCAGATCGTCTGGAGTTCCTTCAGAGGAATACTCGGAAGTAAACTGCGGGTCGGATTCATGTCGCAGCTCGCTCCGGACGGAAAACACGTGATCACGATGATCAACGACCCGGGAATAGACCAGTCCGACTACGCGCGCGGTAAAAATCCGATCGATCTGGAACAGACCTACTATGTGGCGAATTTCAAGGATTACCGTTTTCTGCAGGTGTTCTACCCCACACGGGGAATTCTGGCATGGTACTCGCCCGAGACCGGATATCTGCGTCCGCTGCCGGGAGCCGACGATACGGGCTATGTACATACCAACGCCGTCTGGAGCCCCGACGGCAACTACCTGATATTCGCCCGCGCGAAAGCCCGGGATGCCTATCCGGACAAGAACAGAATCGCCCGTTATGCAAACGACTCAAACGAAACGCGGATACAGTACAACCTTTACCGTATTCCGTTCACTGACGGGAAAGGCGGAAAAGCCGAACCGATAACCGGAGCATCACACAACGGTATGAGCAATTCATTTCCCAAGGTCTCCCCCGACGGCAAATGGATCGTATTTGTCCAGGCCCGCAACGGACTGCTCATGCGCCCCGATGGTAAACTGTACATCGTACCTGCGGAAGGCGGCACGGCACGTCGCATGAAGTGCAATACCCCGCTCATGAACTCCTGGCACAGTTTTTCTCCGAACGGCCGCTGGATGGTATTCTCATCCAAGAGCCGGACCCCCTACACACAGATGTTCCTCACCCATATCGACTCTGCCGGCAATGACAGCCCGCCGATCCTCATTGAGAATGCAACCGCGGCAAACCGGGCGGTCAACATCCCCGAGTTCGTGAATATCCCGCCCGATGGAATCGATACGATTGCAGCACCGGCGGCGGAACACGCACTCCACATCGACTTCGCAATCGAACATATGAAAAACCGGCGGTACGAAGCGGCGATAAGGGAATGGAATGACGCTCTGAAACTTGTCCCCGACGAACCACAGGCCCATAACAACCTTGGCGTTGCCCTGATGGAAACCGGAAAACCCGATGAAGCAATCAGGCACTACCACCAGGCATTGCGGTTCAATCCGCAGTATGCCGAAGCGTACAACAATCTCGGGGAAGCGCTTGCGGGCCGGGGAAACGACGCCGAGGCGATCAGGGAGTTTGAAACGGCGATCGGGCTTGACTCCACATTCACGGTGGCCCGCACCAATCTTGGCCTTACCCTGGCACGGAACGGACGGTCGGACGAAGCGATCCTCCATCTCAGAAAAGTGGTGACGGCGACGCCGGATGCCGCCGAAGTCCGCAGAAGCCTTGGTCATGCACTGGCTGAAAAGGGGCGTTTCGAAGAGGCCCGGTTTGAACTCGACAAAGCGGTCATTCAATCCGAAAGCAAGGACCCGCTGGCGCTGTTTCTTCTCGGCAGGGTCTATACGGATCTCGACAGCATCCCGCAGGCAATTGAAAAAGAACGGCTGGCGCTGGCAATAGCGATACAGCTCGGTAACAGGGAACTTGCGCGGGCAGTCGCCGCGCATCTCGATTTAATTCAAGGGAAACAATGATTCGCTATCATAGAGGATGTTCTCTCAGACAGCAATCTCCGGTAAACCCTTTTAACCTGCCCCCGTTAATTCAAAGCGCCGTAACCATCTCAAACACTACCGGCGCGTGTACTGGATTACAGTACAAAAAATGAGCTCAACAACCAGATTGCTCCATCACTCAGAAAAAACATCAGTATATTAATCAGAGAGAGAGAGAGAACGACCCTTAAACGTTACCCTGATGATATTTCGGAACAGGAAAGCGCTTACAATCTCGTGATACTGTAAGCCCGATTAATCAATAGAAATTCGCCTTTTTGTCGGTTATTTCCGAAGCAGTTTAACCCGCATTTTTACTAATCGATACTAAAGTCTCGGGGAGATGGCTTTTCAGCCATAAGGAACTTGGTATTGTTTTTCAACAACCATTCCTTACGGAGGTAATAAATGTACCACGTTAAGCTGTTTTTTCTTTTATTGGTAAGCGTTTCAACAATTCACGCCCAGACAATAAATCTGCATGGCAAGGTTTCAAACAAATCGGGAGATCCGATAGCCAATGCCGTTGTCACTCTGACCGTTCAGGATTTCATCGACACCACCGGACCGGACGGTCGTTATGCGATCGCCGCAACCGGTATCGAAAAAATACCGCTGTTGACGCCTCAAAACAAGCGCATTTCGTTGGAAAAAGGCGTTCTTACCTTCAGTCTCCCCGCACCCTCACCGGTAATGGTGGAAATTCTCGATGTACGAGGCAGACTTCTGAAAAAGGAAGTACGTCCGAATGTCCAGACCGGATACTACCGTTTCGATGTGGCTCAATTCGCCCATGCCGCGAAGCTTCTTCTCATCAACGCTGCCATCGGCAGTGAAGGACTGACGTTCCGCTACCTTCCGCTCGAGGATGGAAAGTATGTCGTGAACATTTCAAATCTGCAAAGCACGCTCCACCCCGGCGGACTTGCAAAAATTACCGCTGTCAACGATACACTCAAGGTCACTGCCGAAAATTACAAAGAAAAAGCCATTCCTATTACCTCCTATGATCAGGAGCTGAACGTCACCCTCGAACCGGTCGGCGGTACCGGCGATGTGGTGCCCAGTATCGGCTGCGGCAAGACGCCGCCATTCACCGGAGAAAAACGGGTGACGATCAATGTCAGCGAGGCCGGCACCGGAAATCGCGATTACATCCTCCGTCTTCCGGATGACTACGAGAAGGATCACCCGTATCCCCTGTTTTTCGGTATTCACTGCATGAACGGTAGTGCCGATAATGTTGCCCACAGCGAACCTGACACGAGAGCTGAATATGAATATTTCGGCATGTGGAAATTCGCCAATCCGCAGGGTGGAAAAGGCACCACGGTGTTCTGCGCTCCTGAAGGGATTAATGCCGGCTGGGGTCAGGGAGCCAAAGACCTCGCATTTTTCCGTGCAATGATCAAAAAATTTGAAGAGGAACTCTGTATTGATCAGTCGCGAATCTTCGCCATGGGCTTCAGCATGGGAGGATCCATGTCGTACGCCCTGGCCTGTGCCATGCCCGATACCATGCGCGCCATCGGCATGCTTTCCGGTGGAAACATGAGCGGCTGTGACGGTTCACACCGCGGACCGGTACCCATCTTCATTGCTCACGGAACCCAGGATGGCAGATGCACCTGGCCGAATTTCGGCTACACGCAGATAAAGGATCTTGCGGAACGGGATGGCTGTGACCCGATTGACATTCCCGCAGAGGTCAATAAAAACCCTCCCCCGGATCAGATGCATCCGGTCTGTTTCGAATACAAGAACTGCAATGAAGGATACCCCTGCAGGGCCTGTATCTTCAAGGGAGATCACATCGGGTCGCCGGGAACCCAGGGATCCTACGGGAAGAACAACACCTGGACCGATGATTCGGCTTGGAGCTATTTCAAGCGGTTTTATTGAGATCCGATCACCAGCAGGAATCACTAATGACGGACGCGACAACAGTCGCGTCCGCTTATCATTAGATTTAATTTCGTAATCACAAAAACACCAGCCGGTAACAGTCTGAACGCGTCAGTTTTACGACGGCAGTAATGTAAGAAGGGGGAGCCTTCAAGCCAAACGGAAACAGGTAGTGTTAATTGCACCATTCCACAAGGAGGTTGTCTATGTACCCCCCAAAAGTGCTCTCTCTTTTTCTGGTACTCATTGTAACGGTTTACGCGCAAACAGTAAACCTGCGCGGCAAGATTATCAATCAGTCCGGAAGCCCGATAGCAAATGCGATAGTGACCCTTGCAGGTCAGGATATGTCTGACACGACCGGAGCGGACGGTGGCTATGGAATAACTGCAACCGGTAGTGCGCAAATGCCTTTGCTGACACCCCGGAACAGACTTATATCCCTCGACAGGGGAATTCTGACATTCAGCCTCCCCTCAGCAGCATCGGTCAAGGTGGAGCTGTTCGACGTCAGAGGCACGCTGCTGAAAAAAAAAGTTCGACTGAATGCTCCGGCGGGCTTCTATCGGTTCACGATCGCGGAATATGCCCGCGCTACCGGACTCCTGCTGATCAACGCAACCATCGGCAGCGAAGGCTTGACGTTTCGCTACCTGCCGCTCAGCGACGGCAGATATGCTCTTCAGGCGGCAACGGCCCGGGGTACGACCGCCGGAAGCCATCTGGCAAAGATCGTCGCGGTGAACGATACCCTTACAGTAACTGCCACAAATTACCGGGAAAAAGCGGTACCGATCACCTCCTATGACCAGGAACTCGATATCGCGCTCGATACGGCAAGCGGTTCGGGAGATGCCATCCCCAGTATCGGGTGCGGCAAGACGCCGCCGTTTACGGGAGAAAAACGGGTAACGATCAACGTGACCGATGCCAATGCCGGAAACCGCGACTACATTCTTCGCCTTCCCGACGATTACGACAAAGAACACCCGTATGCGCTTTGGTTCGCGATCCACTGCATGAACGGCAGCGCCGATAACGTTGCACACAGTGAACCGGATACGAGAGCACAGTACGAATATTTCGGGATATGGAAATTCGCCAATCCGAAGGGTGGAAAAGGGACAACGGTGTTCTGCGCACCCGAGGGGATCAACGCCGGCTGGGGACAGGGAGCCAAGGATCTAGCGTTTTTCCGCGCGATGATCAAAAAGTTCGAGGAAGAACTGTGTATCGATCAGTCACGAATTTTCGCCAACGGTTTCAGTATGGGGGGTTCCATGTCCTATGCTCTTGCCTGTGCCATGCCTGATACCATGCGGGCCATTGCCCTCCACGAAGGTGGCGGCATGAGCGGCTGCAATCAGACACATCGCGGACCCGTACCTATTTTCATCACTGTCGGTACCGAAGACAACTGGCCGAATATGGGTCCGCCGCAACTTGCGGATCTGGCGGAACGAAGCAATTGCGATCCGATCGATATTCCTGCTTTGGTGGCAAATCGTACGATCAATCCTCCCGACCAGATGCATCCGGTTTGTATCGACTACGAAAACTGCGATCCGGGATATCCCTGCAGGGCCTGTATTTTCAAAGGCGGTCATATCGGTTCGCCGGGAACAGAAGGCTCCTATGGTAAGAACAACACCTGGGCGGATGATTCAACCTGGAGTTATATAAAACAGTTTTATTGAAATCTCTCGTGTGTCACTGCGATGGAAAAACGGACACGACATATAGTCGTGTCCGTTTCTTTTTCTTATATCGGCACGCCCCTACCGGCCGTATTACCTAACCGGCGACGACGAAATCCGAACCGGAATATAATCAACATTGTTTCCTCCTTGCGTAATAATCATCCTCTCCGCAGAAGAACCCGACGGTCGGTCCCTCGTCGTCCTCTCAGAAGCACAACGACATCCGCAACAGGTAATACCAGTCATTTGTCAATGGAACCATGTCACTGTACTTCGCGCTCTGGGGCGCAGGCCAGGGGGTATACCAGTTTTTCGGCGTATGATCGCAAGCCGCATGCCCGCTGATATGCACATGTTTCCCGATCCGTTTTGATGCGTAAATCGACCATCTGATATCGTCGTCCGTCCGCGCGAGAGAATCGTTCCAGTCACGGCCATAATCGGGAAATGATGATCCGGACGGACGTTCGGCAATGATTACGAACATAAATTCGATGAAAAAACCATGTTTTATCACTATAAAAGTGTTAAAATCTTCGTCGTAGTGATTAGACAATAGTTAATATGGAATATCGATAATATAGCCACGAATCCGGTCATCAGCAGGTGATTCGAAAGCTATTTCTTATATTTTCGTACTGAAAAACAGTACAAAAACCTTAGTTTAATCTATTTTAAACAGTTTTTAATTTTTTAAACAATTAATTCAGTACACCACCCTTTAACTAGTACACTTACTTTTCAGTCTTTTCAAGAAGCGGTACTACTCACCTGAAATGCATCAGCCTTTTCCCGTAATTGAAAGCACCATCACCCATTTTTACACCGATTATATAAACCCCCGGACGAACAGTTGAAGCATCTAACGTTAAGGTGATCTCAGGTGTTGACGGTATTCCCCGATACACGGTCGCAATAAGGCGTCCGTTTAAATCAAACAGATCGATCTCAACGCTCCCGGGATTTGAGTGGAGAAAAAATGCGACGTCCCTGTAATTCTGGAGTGTTCTGCCATTAAAACGGACCGCTATCCTGTTTCCGATGATGTTAAACCGTGCGCCATCCTGCAGATCCACCCCAACCGTCGGGGTAAACACCCACCAGTTGAAATTGAACAGCGACCCGTTACCACCGGTGAACTTGAAGTAGAGGTCATGAACCCCCTTCGCATCGGTAACTTCACACGATACGGTCGCCCAGTTCTGCCACCCTCCCGTGCCCTCAACCGTGCATGTCCCGATTTTCGGCCCTTTCAGAGAATCCAGATGCATTTCGATACTGCCGCCTCCGGATTCCGATGCTACCCTTGCATCGAACTTCCGGGCGCCCCCAGTTCCAAAATCGACACCTTTCACCTTTATGTAATCTTCGTTCTCGATTTTGCAGACATCGATTCCCCCTTCACTGCACTTCTCCGTTTTCACCCCCGATGCCCAGCAGATCGTTTCGGCCTGTACCGTATCATAAGGATTTAAACTGATAACCCCGGTAACCACGCCATCAGAGGTCTCCTTAATTGACGGAATTGTTCCGTCCTGATTATAATCGAACTGTTCAACACACACTGCCCTGCGGTAACTTCCTCCATTCGGCAGCCCGGCGTTATGATAGAAGAAATATGATTTTCCCTTAAAGTCAACTACTCCCGGATGAATCGTATTGCTTACACCGTTAGGCTGGGTCCCCATTATCTG
>JAFGHA010000134.1 GCA_016930275.1 Chitinispirillaceae bacterium | reverse complement strand
GGTGAATTGAACGCGGGGTCATGAGCCCCTCCACGATCGCCTGTGAAACAAGCGGCGCCATACCGTGGTACCGCAGTCCACCGGCGTGAATTGGTGCGGGAACAAATGAGTGACCAAGGGTGTGCATGGCGAGCAGGGGGGTGGTCCCTGCGGTATCGCCGAAATCGTAGGAGAAAAGACCGCGTGTCATGGTCGGGCACGATGCCGGTTCCACCGGAATGATCTCGATGTCGGCACCGTTGATTTTATCGTACGCGAACGGAAACGAGATACCGGCGAAATTACTGCCGCCGCCCGCGCAACCGATAACGATATCCGGTTTGGCGATGCCGACTTTTTCGAGTTGTTTTTTCGCTTCCAGACCAATAATCGTCTGATGCAGCATCACATGATTGAGCACACTGCCGAGTGAGTATTTGGTGGTACCGTTTTTATCCGCGACCGCCGCTTCCACCGCTTCACTGATCGCCATCCCGAGACTCCCCGGAGTATTCGGATCTTTGGCGAGAAATGAACGTCCCGCGTTGGTTTCGGTGCTCGGGCTGGCGACGCACTGGCCGCCCCAGGTCTCCATCATCACTTTACGGAAGGGCTTCTGGTCGAAACTGATCCGTACCATGAACACCTTGCAGGGAAGTCCGATGATCGAACAGGCGAAGCTCAGGGCTGAACCCCATTGTCCGGCACCGGTTTCAGTGGTCAGCATCTTGGTCCCGGCCTGTTTGTTGTACCAGGCCTGGGCAACGGCCGTGTTCGGTTTATGGCTGCCGGCCGGTGAGACGCTTTCGTCCTTGTAGAAAAGCTTCGCCGGAGTTCCGAGCAGTTTCTCGAGGTAGACCGCCCGGCGCAGCGGTGAAGGGCGCCATCGGTAGAGTATGTCAAGAATCTCCTGCGGAATGTCGATCCAGCGTTCAGTACTGTATTCCTGCTCGATCAGGTTCATCGGAAAGATGGCGCTCCATGCCTCCGGCGGCACGGGGCCGTCGGGACCCATGGGTGGATTCATGGGGGTTGGCAGGTCCGCCGCGAGATTGTACCATTTGCGGGGAATTTCGTCTTCACTGAGGAAAATCTTGACTGACATGCGGAACTCCTTGTTGATGTAAAATATCCGGCGAATGATACCTTGACGGAGAAAACAACGCCACAAACCTTTCCGCAACGGTGATGCATCAGACGGAGAGAGTTCTCCGCAGGTGTATCGTACATCAACCGATTCTTTCGGGTGTCGCGATGTCGCTCATTGTCGGAGTATCAACCGGTTGCGACAGCGGTTGCCGTTCGACCGTATAAAATAATATAGTCTCCGGTGCGCCAGGGAGGAACCGGGATAGACGGTGACAGCGGAAATGATCACTCCTCCAAGTTGACCGGTTTGATGAAGATGCCGTGGTAATATCGTTCAGGGAGAAAACGAAACATACTGTAAAACAGCAGGTTACAACGTGTCGTCGCTTCGGGGTACAACGTGTTTCTTTAAAAACCGTTCCTTACGTCACGACGGGGCACGGAGAAATATCGGGGAAACCGTGGTATCGTTATTGTCGGATCCCGAATAAGAATACCGTATAGTGCTTCCCCGGAAGCGGTGAATGAAAACCGACTCCGGGGAAGAGACTTTTGACCGGCACTCTATTTGTACAACCTGCCTCAGTCGTGCAGTCCCGGCGGCAGATCGTACATGTCGAAGGGGTCGTGAGGGTGCAGTACCGGAGTCAGTGGATCGGTAAAGTATACTACTTCCGCCACGTCGATCATATACCGGTAGAGTGCCCGTCGAATATCGTGGCCGTTTTTGTTGCCGCCGATATGCAGTACATCACTGAGCGCGTACACGGAGAAAAGAAGTTCCGTTTCTCCCGCCTGCAGATCGGGGCTTCTGAACTTCCGCTGATTGAAATCGTTGGTCGCTTCAACACCGCTGCTGAAATCCTCGTCGATCGTATCGGTGACGGGAATGTTGTAGACGATCCAGTGAAATTTTCCCGTAAGCACATTCTGCGCGGTGATAACAAGACTGACGGTACTTTCCGGGATGTCCTCGATGCGCAGGCAGGGGTTGACATCCGCGGCAAGATCGGTCGGGGTGGTGGAATAAGGACAGGTGACTTTCATACTGTAGCTCCTTTCGTAAAGGGGAGTACGTTGAAAACCGTCAAACGCCCGATTGCAGAGGGCTCCTGAAACATTCTTTACAGAATGCGATTGCGATCTGAAAATCTGCGTCGGTAACTGCGATGCCGGTGCCGGATACTGATGTAGAACTGCGCGTTGTGGGAAACCCTGACCACCCTGAGATGCCGATTCTGAGGAACTGCGGTTCCGGCACGAATGTCTGCTGTCGCATATGCTGAGCCGGTACGTGAGAGCGACAACAGAAATAATATACCATTCCCGGTAATGGAAAAAAATTGAATTAACAACTATTTTGCACTGGAGAGACGAAACAATCCGTATGGCAGGCAGGCAAGCTTAATTGATACTACTTTTACGTTTTTTTCCTCGTACAGTGTGCACCATGGTTTCTGCGGCAGCGATTCTCCGGGTGATGACGCTGTCGTTGGGAGTCTCCATTGCTGCGCCGACCGACGAACGGCCGGAGTTCCGGCTGCGGTGGGAGCGTGCGGTTGAGCACATTGCCGCGGGTTCGGTTCCCGAAGGATTCATCCTTCTTGACAGCCTGAGGCGCAGTGTTACCGGGCTCGACGACTCCCTGTTTTCCCAGTATGTGCGTCTGGTCCGGCACTGCTTTCTGCCGGAAGTACCAGAGGGGGACACCGGTCGGAATATCCTTATCACAGGAGCAGCTCCGGAGCTTGGTATGCTCGCTGAAGGTGATGCAGAGGTTACTGAAGGGCAGCGGATGACGGTGATTGCCGCTGCCGATACCAGCCGTGCGATGCCGGGTTTTGCGTTCGACCGGGTATTTACCCTCCGTGAACAGTTTCTGCTCCGCCTGCCGCCGCTGCAGCCATGGCAGCATGCCGATCGTGGTGATCTTCTGGCCTACGACTCCTGCAGGCGGTTGCCGGGAGGACCGCTGCTCTACAATCCTGAGGCGCAACCGTGGAAGGTTCATCTCAGGATCGTCATCGACTGCAGCAGCACTAAGGAGTCCATCTATGAGTATGTCGGAAATCTTGTTATCCCCCTGTACGATTACATCCGGGTGAAGGAGGAGCGGCGTATCCCGAATGCCGTGTCGCTGCGGTGTTACACGCAGCAGGTGTTTCACCGGCGGCCGGGCACTTTTCTGGGGCTGGTGGCGTTCGACCGGTACGGTTATTCCGGTAACAGTGCCGCGGCCCGGGCAACCTCCGGCAGAAAACCGTTGCGGGTCCGGTACCTTATTCTCGTCAAGGCGAGTCAGGCGGTCGAAACCGGGGCAGAACTGATCCTGCGGAAAATGACAGAGGTTTTCAAAAGTTTGTAGTGAAGTTCAATCATTTTCCTTTTCTCCTCCGGACGGTACGATCAAACACTTTGATTCCTTAAGCCAATTAAGGTATAATTTTGCCGGTCGTGAAACGTGTGGTTCGCAATAAACAGTTGTTTTCCCACTTGGCGAAAGGATACGCGATGAACGTATTGAATGGACTGACGATCAGGACGAAGCTTTATCTTTTGGCCGCCTATATGCTTTTTATGGTGGTCCTCACCGGCATGTTCGGACTGTGGCAGTTGTCGGGTGTCATAAAGGAGAATACGCGATTGTCCGAGATTTACGCAATCGACTGTGAAACACTGCAGAAAGAGATCGACCATCTGGCCTGGACAATCAGCCTCAGTTCATTCCTTTCCGATTCTTCTATTACGAGTATTGACGTGCAGATGGACGACCATTTATGCGCGTTCGGAAAATGGTATTACGGTTCCGGCCGGGAGAGTGCCGAAAGAGCCGTGGAAGGTATTGCTCCTTCGCTTGCCGCCATTGAGCAACCGCATTATGCCCTGCATTCTTCGGCGGTACACATTGAAGAATTATTGAAAATAGGGCAGCGTGAATCGGCAAAGCATTTTTTCGCCGATTCAACACAGATCCATCTGGCGGGAGTCCGTTCCAATTTCTCGAACGCACGGGAAATGGTCAGCGCCGCCTCGGCAAAGTCCAGCGAACGCATGAAGGCGAAGGTTGCGCAGAGCCGTCTGGTAATGGGAATACTGCTGGCAGTGGTTCTTGTTATAGGATTACTCAGCGCCACCGTTCTTTCGGGTATGATTGTGCTTCCGATCAAAAAAACCACCGCAATGCTCAAGGACATCGCTGAAGGGGAGGGCGATCTCACCAGACGGCTCGATGACAAAAATATGGCCGAGATGGGAGAAATGGCACGGTATTTCAATAAATTCATCGAAAAACTGCAAAAACTCATCTCAACTGTTGCAGGAAATGCCGATACTGTTGCCTCTGCCGCAACTGAACTCTCCGCCACCTCCACACAGATTGCTTCAAATGCCGAGGAGATGAGTTCTCAGACCACCACAGTGGCATCCGCCACGCAGGAGGCTACCGCCAATATCAATACGATGTCATCGGTAGCTTCCGTAATGTCCGACACGGCCAACAATGTTGCGACCGCAATCGAGGAGATGAGTACATCGCTCAACGAAGTGGCGCGTAACTGCCAGAATGAACTCAAAATTGCGGGGGAGGCGGGAAAACATGCTTCTTCCGGAAAGATGGTGATGGATAAACTTGGCGGTGCGGCACAATCGATCGGTAAGGTGGTGGAACTCATCAATTCGATTGCCGATCAGACCAATCTGCTGGCGCTTAATGCCACGATCGAAGCTGCATCGGCGGGAGATGCCGGAAGAGGATTCGCGGTGGTGGCCAATGAGGTCAAGGATCTTGCCAAACAGACGGCACAGGCCACTCAGGAGATCCAGAAACAGGTTGAGGATATTCAAGACAACACCACCGAGGCGGTCAAGGCGATTGAGGCGGTGGTTTCGGTTATCGATGAAGTCAACACCATTTCCCAGACTATCGTAAGTGCCGTCGAAGAGCAGAGTGCCACAATAAATGAGATCGCGGGCAGTGTGACGGGAGTCAGCAACGGGGCACAGGAGGTGGCACGAAACGTTTCTGAATCGGGACAGGGACTCTCCGAAATCGCCAGTACGGTCAACGGAGTAAGCAGCGCTGTTGCCGATACCGCCAATGGTGTCACCCAGGTGAAGTCGAGTGCCGATGAATTGGCCAAACTCTCGGAAAACCTTAAAAAACTGCTTTCACAGTTTAAAATATAGGTATAGTTTCCGGATGCGCGGCAGGCAGTATTTGTTAGGGAATCAGGGACGGTGGCCAAATATATATTTAACTTATGCTCGACTCGGCAGCCGCAACACGACTTAGGGTAAGCCGTTTTGAGAAAGAGGGCGGTGACCTTGAAGCTATTGCCCGCCCTGTAGGTGAGCGGTTTGGCGTATCGATCGAGGATATGCGGCAGCGCCGACGCGGCAACAAGACATCCATGGCGCGTATGGTTTTCGCTTTTAGCGCAGATCGGCACTATCGCACCCCACACCGGCTGATCGCGGATTTTCTCAACGTCGGCGCCACGGCAATTTCTGAAATGTCACGAAAAGGGAAAATGATCCGGAATGAAAGTGGTGGGGCTTAAGTAGTTAAATGGCCACCGTCCCTTATTGTCTTCGAAAAATCCCCGAAAACTGCTTCTATAAATTATTTTCTATAAGTACATCTCCGGTACTCAGCTGAAATCAGGTAGAAACCCGACTCCGTGTTTATGCTTCGACGTGGCACAGCATGAGCGGGACAGTATGTTTTCAGGTTCGCCCGTTTTTTGTTCCACCGGCGGAATCAAGACAGGTAAAAACGGTTAACGCCTGAGAATGACTGCAGAACATGAATACACCACACTGAAAGGTTCCCATGGCTTCCAAGCAGAAAACAGCGGTATCACCCACCCGAAGCGAAGATTACCCCGAATGGTATCAGCAGGTTATCAAGGCTGCCGATCTGGCGGAAAATTCACCGGTTCGCGGCTGTATGGTCATCAAGCCGTGGGGGTACAGCCTCTGGGAGAATATCCAGCGGGTGCTCGATGGTAAATTCAAGGCGACCGGACACCAGAATGCCTATTTCCCGATATTCATCCCTAAAAGTTTTCTGGAAAAAGAGGCGGCTCATGTCGAGGGGTTCGCCAAAGAGTGTGCGGTGGTAACACATCACCGTCTCGAAGCGGGACCAAACGGCAATCTCATTCCTGTCGGTGAGCTGGAAGAACCCTATATCGTTCGTCCGACTTCCGAGACCATTATCGGGGCGATGTTCGCCAAATGGGTACAATCGTATCGTGATCTGCCTTTGTTGATCAATCAGTGGGCCAATGTCGTCCGATGGGAGATGCGTACCCGGCTTTTTCTCCGTACCGCGGAATTTCTGTGGCAGGAAGGGCATACGGTGCACGCTACCGCAGACGACGCGGTTCGTGAAACGATGCAGATGCTTGATGTCTACGCGGATTTCGCGGAAAATTACATGGCGATGCCGGTAATCAAAGGAGAAAAAACAGAGGGTGAACGGTTTCCCGGAGCGGTTTCAACCTACTGTATCGAGGCGATGATGCAGGATCGCAAAGCATTGCAGGCCGGTACTTCTCATTTTCTCGGTCAGAATTTCTCGAAAGCTTCAGAAATTAAATTTCTTGATTCCACCGGAAAAGAAGAATACGCCTGGACCACCTCGTGGGGAGTATCGACCCGCCTCATCGGGGGGATGATCATGACCCACGCGGACGACGACGGTATGATCGTTCCACCGCGTCTTGCTCCGTCGCATGTGGTGATACTGCCGGTGATCCATGGTAACGAAGAAGACGGCGCGGTACTGGAATATTGCGACACGCTTGCCGCGCGGTTGCGCCAGATACCCTACTGGGGGAGAACGCTTGACGTGATCGTTGATAAACGGGAAGGACGCGGTGGCGAAAAGGTCTGGTCGTGGATCAAAAAAGGCGTTCCGGTGTACTGTGAAATCGGTCCGCGGGACATGGCCGCGAACGGCGTGTTCGTGGGGCGCCGTGACCGGGGACGCAAGGAACGGTTTTCACAGGGAGGTGACGAGTTCGTGGCCGGTATCGCAGGGCTTCTCGATGAAATACAGAACGGTCTGTTCGACCGTGCACGCGCGTTCCGCGATGGCAACACCCGCGATATCGATTCGAAGGAGGAGCTGTACGAGTTCTTTACTCCGGCGAACAGGAACAAGCCGGAGATCCATGGTGGATTTGCACGCTGTCACTGGAACGGATCACCCGAGGTCGAGGAAATCCTCAAGAACGATTTGAACGTGACCATACGCTGCATTCCTCTGCAGGAAACCGCGGAAGAAGGAAAATGCATCATAACCGGTGAACCGTCGAAACAGCGGGTCATCATGGCGAAATCCTACTGATGAAAGCTGCTGCGACCGTTATGTCACGAGGGTATCGTACCGGGCTGTTCATTGTACTGCTGCTGCAGGCGATTGCGGAGCCCGGGCAGTTTGATGGAATTGCCGAAGCGGCTCCGGTGGTACCCGAAGAGAAAAAAGTCTCTCCCGTTCCGGTGATTGTTATTGGTGTCGCGGTGGCAGGAACGGGAGCGGGAGCATATTTTCTCATTCGTCGGACACGGCGCGAACGGCGTACCGCCGATTCGGTGATCGCCCTGGTGGAAAAGGCATGGCAGCGCTCCTCATCGTACTATGCGAATGAGGAGTATCGTGAGGCGGTAAGGGGACTTCAGGAGATTTCTGCGATCTGGTATGATTATGAGCGGTATAGTGCCCGCTACCGTAAACACCGGAGAGTGCATCCTGATTCAATCCGCTCGGTTATTGCATCGTGTGATTTTCTGGAAAAGATGATACCGCTGGTTTCCTCACTCAGCCGGGAAGCCGAGGGGCTTCCCGCCGATGAATTCGCTCTGTCAAAAATGTCGCGGTACGAAGTCATGGTGCGGAAATCACATCTGCAGACGGCGATCGACAGTATTGAACAGCTCCACCCGAACCATCTGAACGGCCTGCAGTATTCCTTCAGGCACATCACCCGGAAGTTGCGATCGGTCGATTCGCTTATCGCAGTTTCCTATGATGACCGCAAAGCTGATTTCTCCTTCAAAAACCGGTATTATTATAATCGGGCGGTAGAGGATAGCGATACGGCGGCACTGCGCCGGTTTGTCGCTGATTGCGATTATTACCAGGTGGACAAGGAGTGGTGTCAGCGGGCGAGGCTCGCACTCGAAGAACCGGGTGCTGAGATCATCGCTTCGTCTGCCGGGAGCAGTCCGGGCGGGAAAATGTCCGTCGCCGATTCGATCGAGGTTGCTTTCAAGCAGGCAATGCAGTCAAAAAGGATTGAAGTACTCGAAGCATATATACAAAAATACTCCTCACGCAGATACCGTTCCCGCCGGAGGTCGACAAAAATCAACGAGGTGAAAGCGGCGCTCCGGCAGCTTCGCGCGGAGATCGAAAAGGAACTTGCGTTCAACAAGATACATCCCCGTTTCGGTAATGGCGATTTCAGGGATATTCTCCTGACGGTCAAAGGTGTTTCCGGTGCGACCGAAGCGGTATTCCGGCACGCATGGAACAGTCTGGAACACGATGTCTCCAAACTGCCGTCAATCCGTTTTCCGGCCGCACTCAGTATCGATTACACGAGTAAACCACCCCTGATACTGCTGGATGCGGTCATTTCCGCACAGAATGATGTCGAGCGGAATGTGGTCAACAACCGTTCCGCCTACCGTCTTATCGGGCTGATTCCCACTATGCAACTGCTGAACCGTTTCAAACAGCTGTCGCTGTCGATGATCGGAACCCGCTCCTATGGTGGTGCAAAAAAGGATGGTGTTACCGATTTCCTGCAGAAAAAAGTGGGGGCGGCCATGTATGCTCTCCGCCTTCATTCCTCGGACGGTACCGGTACGATTCTTTTTTATGCCCGCGAACCTGATGAGGGGGAGGTCGGCGTTCGTTTTTATGACTTTTATGATCTGGCCATCAATGATAAAGGAAAACGCTTTCCTATTTATCCCGGTTCGCTGCCGAATATTATTCCATCTCTTTCTTCGGATCCCCTGGAACAGCGGATGGGAACGGAATTCTTCGGAGAGTAAAGGTGGTTTCAGAGTGCACGAAGACAGGTGCACAGGGCAGGCCAGTTCAGTAGTTCGCGTTGCGCCTTCCCTCGCTTTTTTTTGTCGGTAATCCGAATAAACCGCATACCGGCATTTTGCGCGGCTTTGCCGTCGGTATCGTCGCGGTCGCCGACGACCAGTATCCTGTCAGCCGGTAGTTCCCAGGAACGCGCGATTTCGGTAAACGGGCGGGGGGCCGGTTTGAGAGCGCCGGCAGATTCACATGACGAAACCGGGTCAAAGTATTCCGCAGGGATGCGGAGCATCGAGAGACGTTCTTCCACCGCATGATAATCGGAGAGTACCGCGAGTCTGATGCCGCTCCCATGGAGATGTTCAAGCATCGGTTTCATGCCGTCACGTTTTCTCCGCTGAAAGCGCATTGCCGCGATGAACGCCGGATAGAAACGATCCGCGATCCAGCGGTGCAGTGAATCGGGGTTGACGTTTAATCTTTTAGAGAGATGAGTGCAGAGTACATCGAGCAGTTGTTCACGTGTACCGAAATCTCTGCCGGACAGTTTGGAACGTTCGGCGAGAAAGTGCAGAAGGCGGAACGGGTGCGGCAGCAGACTGAAAAACATGAGAGGCTGGAAAAACGGTTCCATCCGGTACAGGGTTCCATCGAGATCAAAAATGATTCCCCCGATATCCGATGTGATCGCGGAACGCATACCGGGTATTACCCCGCACACTCCTTCGCCGCTTTATAACAGTTTTCGAACATGGTATCGATCATCGACAGCGGCGTTGAAGAAAAAGCGATCCGTAGAAGATCCTGTTGCGCGATGATACCCGTACTGTACTTTGACAAAAGACATTTACGTACCGATTCCGCATCTCCCGAAAGAATTCTTATACACATGAAATAGCCGGAATTGTACGGGAGCGGCTGAAAAAACTCCGCGTACTCGGGATGTTCCGAAAACAGCGTTTTGATTTTGCGATACCGGCGCTCAAGTGTCGAGTATTTATTCTTTTTTTCATCATCATAGGTAGGGCTTTTGTAAGAGCTGAGCAGTAATGCCTGGCTGATATTCGATGCATTGGATATGTTGCCTCTGATCGCTCCGGATAATTTCGCCTCCAGCGCCTGGTAAAGCTCCGGTGTACCGTTTTTAATCCCGAAGGTGATGAAACCCAACCGAAACCCCCAGACATAATCTTCTTTGGTGGGGCCGTCGAATTTAACGGCGAGAATACGCTCGTGCGCATCGCACAGGAGTGAAAAAACCGACTCCTTCAGAATATCTTCTTCATAGACCAGACCGAAATAGGCGTCGTCGATGAAGACGACGACGGTATTTCCCGCTTCTGCAGCTTCGATGAGCAATACACGAAGCTCTGCAGCTTCACTGTTGGTAACGGTATATCCGGTGGGGTTGTTCGGAAAATTCAGCACGACGATTTTTTTTTCGGCCGGTGTGCCGAGAAGCTGTTTCCGCAGGCCTGCAAGGTTGAATCGTTCCCCGTCAACGAACATGGCGAAGGTGGATATCGTTCCGTTGTAGGCATTTTTGAATATCAGATCATAATTTTCCCAGTACCGGTCGGGTGAAATTACCTGGTCGCCGTTGTCAATAAACAGGTACCCGCCCATCGACAATCCGTGAGTGAGTGCGCAGGTGACGATCGGTTGGCTGAATGATTTTCCAGCTAATCCCGGATTCTTTTTCACCATCATTTCTTTCCAGTGTGCTCTGAATTCAGGGCGTCCGGAACTCGGCGCATACGAGAATCCGTCGTTCTTCG
>JAFGHA010000133.1 GCA_016930275.1 Chitinispirillaceae bacterium | reverse complement strand
TGTCATGAGTGCCCAGGTATAGCAGAGGTATCCGGCCTGTACAAGATACCGTTCGAGCAGCGACAAGAAAATTCACGATCCTCGTCGTCAATAAAAAGCAGATCGTGGTCAAGGCTACGGGATATCACATGGTAGAGAGCACCCGGTATGTTCAGACTTGCTTTTCTCGGTATAAGTTAAATATATATTTGGCCACCGTCCCCGAATCTAACCGACGAAAAAGGCCAGAAGAAAAGTGTGGTGCTCAAGGTTACCGATTTCGAGCGTATCCAGGAAGAAATCGAAGACCTTGAAGATGCACTGGAACTGGAAAAAACACGTAAGGATGCAACCGGTTTCAACAAGTGGAAAGATATCCACAAGCTTTCACCGACGCCACCTGCTTGAAATGTATGGCTGATACTATCCTGCCCGTTTTTCTTATCTCAAAATAGTAATGAAACTCTGTAACTTTTTTGTTGATACAAAAACCAGTTTGCCTTGTGGAGCGAAATTTATAATTTGGCTCAAATTATAATGACAACTTGGTAAATAGCACCGAAAACAACTATTGTTTTCGGAAACCTCCAATAATGTTAAAAATCGTAAAAGAGATTACTATATTTACAAAAGATATCCGTTTAAATACTATTAATGGATATGCAATAACAAAAGACCAGATCTCATACAGTGACATCTCAGGACTATAATGCCACCCTACAGGGAGTGTTAAGGCTATCAAGCCAATAAACGCAGTTACAAAATAGCCGGCAAAAATGCTAACGATTATTTTTTTGATTTTGAATCTTTCACTGTAGTTTAGCACTTTTTCGCACGCGGAAAGTAAAAGTGCTTAAATTTGCCAAATTTCGGCAATTTTAATGGAAATATGTTTACGACAGCCAAACAACATAAGTCATTGATATCTATCATGGTCTTTCAAAAAGTGCTAAAGTACAGATCTTTCATAAAATCTATTCATTAGCGGCTTCCGTCTGTGGTTGGAAGTAAATACTTCCTTTGCCAAAGCCCCAACGCACGGGTGCCCTTACCATGTGGCGATCTTAAACCGGTGTGGCCTGGATCTGTGATCGAGGATCATGAGCCCAGATTTCAAGAGAGATTCATACCCCTCCGATTCTCCGGCATTTTGGATTCAACAACACTACGGGCAATTGGAATTGATCCGGTATAACGCCACACCTATTTGCACGGGTAAAGGATGATGACCTCCGAAAGTCCTTCCGGGTTACATTGAAACCTGGGTCACAGACCCAGGCCACACATGATTACTTCTTTTCTTTATTGTCACACGAATTAAGGGCGCCTGCGGGAATGCAGCACCCCCCTACCCCCCGCTCCGCATATACCGCAACTGCAGCACGCCACGATCATAGGGGGTACAGGAAACCATGCTGAGCCACTGCTCCTGCACCGGTGAAGCGAACAAACGAAGCCCCTGACCGAGCACCACCGGGAGGATGGTGATGATGTACTCGTCGATCAGGCCCCGTTTGAGGAATGAACCGATAAGCGCGCTCCCCCCGACAAGCCACAGTTTTCTGAATTGGGAAAACGCCTTTGAGCCGACCACCTGAACGGGATCGCCTGATACCGAATAGATATTTTCGGCACTTGCCTTGAGGGAACGGTTGGTGAAGATAAAAGTCGGTTTTTCCGGATACGGCCATGGTCCAAGGGCCTGAATCATCTCAAACGTGGTGCTCCCCATGATGATGCCATCGACGGAATCGAAAAATTCCGCGTAACCGTAATCGGTATCATTGTCATCGATACGGGTAAGCCAGTCAATCGCGCCGTCGGCTCGGGCGATGAATCCGTCGAGCGTACTGGAAATGTAAAGACTGATCGAAGGTGCCATGATCAGGTCCTTTGAACAGGTTATTTAACGAAACGCCGATACTCCTTTGTCACGTCCGGAGTATCCCATGAGACATCGAGAATCTTGATTTCATCGATAAGCCCGCTGTAGAAATTTCTCTGCTCACCCGAATTGTCCCGTCCCATCTGCAGCGGCAATCCATAGGTAAAATTAATGGAATAATCAGAGTAAAAACTGATAATTTCGGTAGTATTGACAAAAACGGTAACGTTTCCATCGTTTCTGGTCAGAACAACATGTCGCCATTCTCCGGCATCCGCCGGAAAATCATCATGCTGGTCTTTTTTGAGCTGTGGTCCTAAAGCCACGGTAAACCGGTTTTCGACAATCGTCAATGCAAAACCGGTTTCCTCCACATTTCCCCGTGCAATAATGTCTAGACGACTGCTATCATTCACTTGCAACATTATCTGTGGTTTCACCCAAACCGAAACGGTGAAATCATTTTCCTGGAAGTTCAACGACTTTTCACCTGAAACCGGATCAACCGACACATAACTGCCGGTACCGTTCATGCGGAGTGCGTCACCCTCGATCCCGCTTTCCCTGCTGCAGCCGGAAACCGTTCCATCGAAAGCCCCTGTTGAATCCGCCAGTTTCGTTTCCGTATCATCATTGCAGGTCCACCAGGCAAGAAGTCCCGGGGCATGCGTCGGGACCTCCTCACCGGGAGGATCACCTTCTGACGTCCGGTCCGGAGGAGGATCGGTCGGATCGAACGGCCCGAAACATCCGCACATAAAAAGAGCAATTGCTACCGCGGACCAGGCTGTAACAGCTTTGAACATCACTCCTCCTTGGGTACCCTTTGCCGGTGACAGCGAAAACATTACGTTACCTGAAAATATATCCGTATCCTGAACGAATGCCATGCATTTACCCGCCCTGTCTCAATAACTGGCCACGACAGGGAACCCGACGTATTTTTACTTCTTTTATAAACGGTGTATATGGTGAAAAAGCACAGTATCACAATCCTTAAAATAGCGGTTACCGGAGCGGTTATCGTTTTTCTCATTCACCGGCTGGGGTGGCGGGAAATACTCTCGGTGATGACAACGGCCAAACCGCAATGGCTGCTGAGTGCTCTGGGGGTATTTCTGCTCAGTTCACTAATCGGTGTCGTTCAGTGGCGCCTGTTGCTCGCCAATCGTAAAATTCCACTGCCGTTCGGACGGGCCTGCCGACTCTACCTCATCGGTATGTTTTTCAATAATTTCATTCTAGGCGGTATCGTGGGCGATGTGCTGAAAGTAGCCTCGATAAAGAGCCGGGACGGAAAAGGCAAGGCCGGACTGGCAGCCACGTTTCTCGATCGTTTTGCCGGACTGTGGGCTATGTGCGGTTTCGCTGTGGTCGGAAGTATCATTCTGCTGGTGCGACACGGCGAACTCAACGACGGCAAGGTTGACACCGCCATGATCGCACTTTCTGCAACGTTTCTGCTCTTTGCAGGCATTATCGTATTTCTGGTCAACAAACCCCTGCAACAGATATTCTTCCGTCTGCTTGATCTGCTGCCGTTCGCCGGAAAAATACGTATCCGTGAAATCATCACCGAAATGCTTTTTGAAGTGCACGATCTGCACATTTTAGGAAAAGTCGGTACGCTTTCTACCGTGATCCAGCTGATGCGCATCGGTGTACATCTGTTGTGCGCACATGCGCTCGGGCTGCTCAACGCCGGAAATTTTCACTATTTTTTCATCTTCGTTCCCGTGATCGCGATGCTTATGACTCTGCCGCTGCCGTTCGGCGTGCGGGAGGCTGCCGGCGGGACACTTTTCGCCCTCGCCGGATTCCCCGAAGGAGCCGCCTACGTCATGGGATTTCTCGCATCGCTGGTCGGTATTGCCGCCAGCTTCCTCGGTGGACTATTTTACATTACTGACCGTACTTTTCTGAAGGAGCAGACGTGAACAGTATCTCCATCGTCATTCCGCTGCATAATGAAAACGAGAGCCTGCCGGCACTGATGGAGGGCATTTTTCCGGTGATGGAGCAGATCGGAAAACCGTGGCAGGTAGTGTTCATCGACGACGGCAGTACCGATGACTCATTCGCGACGCTCAAACAACTTCACACCACCTACGGTCCGAAAATGCGTATACTGCGGTTCACCCGCAATTACGGAAAATCGGCGGCACTGAGCACCGGTATCCGCGAGGCGACGGGTGACATTATCGTCACCATGGATGCCGACCTGCAGGACGATCCGGTGGCGATCCCCGATATGCTTGCCAAACTCGATGAAGGATGGGATCTCGTCAGCGGGTGGAAAAAGAAACGGTACGATCCGATCACCTTCACCCTGCCCTCGAAGCTCTGGAACATGGTCAACTCGGTTCTTTCAGGAGTCAAGCTGCACGATTTTAACTGCGGCTTCAAGGCCTACCGGAGTGAGGCCGCGAAATCGCTCGAAATTTACGGTGATCGTCACCGCTACCTTCCGACGCTTGCCCACTGGAACGGTTTCAAAGTCACGGAAATTCCCGTTCCGCATCACCCCCGCAAGTTCGGAAAATCGAAATACGGTTTCGACAAGTTCTTCAACGGGGTGATGGACATGCTGACCCTGCTGTTCCTGAAACGCTACCTGCGCAGTCCGCTGCACTTTTTCGGGTTGCTCGGTTTCGGCCTGATCATTGCGGGAACCGGCGTGCTCGGCTATTTCGGAGTCGAATGGATTATCACCGGATCGATGCATATCCGTCCGCTCATTCTCCTTTCGGTAAGCGCAATCATTGTCGGTATTCAGTTTCTGTCCTTCGGTTTTCTGGCTGAAATTCTCATCAATATGGCCCCGAAGGATACCTATCTTATCCGCGAAAAAATCGACTGATGAACGGGTCGTTCCGGTTTTCCCTGCCCGAATCAAAGCGGATGTAAACAATGAAAATCCTCTGCATCTGTCCGATCGGTATCGGCAACTATCTGCTCTGCTACCCTGCCTGGGCACTGTTGCAGAAGCGCCTTCCCGATGCCGAGCTGCACCTTCTGGCTCTCAGGAAACCGATTCTCGACCTTGCAGCGAATGATCCGCTCTGGAATACTATCCACTGCATCGACCCGACAAAACAGAAAGGCACGAAACATTCCCTTCCGTTCATCACGACACTGCGCCGCGAACGGTACGATCTCAGTCTGAGTTACTTTCCTTCCAATACCTGGCAGTATAATCTGCTTCCTTTTCTTGCGGGAGCGAAAAAACGGTTCGCATTCCGTTACCGGCTCAAACGTGTCGCCACCGGATCGTTCCTCAACACGTCCCTGCTTCCGGTTGACACCGGACTGCATGATGTGGAGCAGAACCTCAGACTCAGCAGCCATGTTCTCGGGATCTCCTTACCCGAAAATGAGGTGCGCTTTCCCCGGCTTTTTACCGGCGATGAACTTCATCAGGTGAAAGCGGAGCTGCCGCCGGGAAGAAACCGTTACCTCGCGGTCCATCCCGGATCGAGTGCTGAACACGGCATGGATGCCAAACGGTGGCCTACCGGACGGTTTGCCGAACTTGCCGACCGTGCCGCCGCACG
>JAFGHA010000132.1 GCA_016930275.1 Chitinispirillaceae bacterium | reverse complement strand
TTTCTTCGTCGCTGCTTTCTTCGTCGCTGCTTTCTTCGTCGCTGCTTTCTTCGTCGCTGCTTTCTTCGTCGCTGCTTTCTTCGTCGCAGTCTTCTTCGTCGCAGTCTTCTTCGTCGCAGTCTTCTTCGTCGCAGTCTTCTTCGTCGCAGTCTTCTTCACCGTGGCTTTATTTGCTGCAGCCTTCTTAATCCGTTTTTTTAGAGCGGCTAGTCGCCATTGGACCTGCTTGTCAAAAAAGGCCACCACTTTGAGAATGATATCATCTTCAGCGAAACGTAAACCGTTTATAAGCAGCCAAAGGTACGGATCGTCATCATACCAGCGCCGTTTTTTAAGATCGAGCGGATATTCAAGAAGATGTTCCTCGAAAAGACTCGGGCGCAACAGGCGGGCCAGCGTAATAAGATCTTTGAGCATTTCATTAAGTTGCCGTTTCGGCATCTTCTTAAGCGATTCAAGATGATTCGCCAGACTTTCATGCTTGTCGTACCAACGGTTCTTCTTCATAAAAGCTCATCCCCCGAAAAATTGATCGATTCATTCTCTATCGGAATATAACTCTTTGAATATTACCTCATTGCAAAAATAATTGCACGGAAATTTTAGGTGACTTCATAAGTATACCCATTTAAAATATACGATGAGCCATTTTTTTAACAACATTCCACCGCGGTTGACTCACCAATGGGGGCAGTAATAATAACGACTGCATAGAAAAACATCCGGTACCGTCGACACATCCGACAATTGATTAATGATGAAACAAGCGGATACCGCTCATCGCCATGACCATACCGTACTCATTACACGCTTCGATTACCGCATCGTCCCGGACAGATCCTCCCGGCTGAATGATGAATCCGACACCACTCTGTTGTGCACGATCAATATTATCCCGAAATGGAAAGAAGGCATCCGAAGCAAGAGAAACCCCCTGCATGAGGCTGAGCCATTCCCGTTTCTCCTCATACGAAAAACGTTCCGGCTGTTCAGTGAAATTCTCCTGCCAGACGAATTGTTCCGCCGGAGTGAGATGATCCTCGAGAAACTGATCGATGGCATTATCGCGCGCGGGACGCCCGATTCCCTCTTTGAAAGCGAGGCCGATTACCCGCGGATGCTGCCGTAGAAACCACCGGTCGGCCTTGGACGCCGCCAGTCGTGTGCAATGAATACGTGACTGCTGCCCGGCACCGACACCGATCACCTGTCCGCCGAAAGCGAAACAGACCGAATTACTCTGCGTATATTTGAGTGCGATCTGCGCGACAGTCAGATCCCGAACCGCATCTTCGGGTAACTCTTTCTTTTCGGTAATCACGTTCGAGAACATATTCGCGTCAAGAGGTGCATCATTTCTCCGCTGCTGAAAAACAACGCCGTATACGTCGCGTTCTTCCGTCTCGGGCGGCCGGTAGGATGCATCGATCTGGATGACCGCATAGCTCCCTTTCTTTTTGTTTCGAAGTATTTCGAGTGCTTCCGGTTCGAATCCCGGAGCGATCACCCCGTCGGACACTTCACGTTTAAGCAGATTTGCGGTGGAAACATCCACGATATCGCTCAGAGCCGCCCAGTCACCGAAACTTGACAGCCGGTCAGCTCCCCGGGCACGTGCATAGGCGGAAGCAAGCTGCGAAAGCTCCATATCATCAACGAAATAGCACTTCTTCATCTCGCGGGTAAGCGGAATCCCGACCGCCGCTCCGGCGGGACTTACATGCTTGAACGACGCGGCGGCAGGCAGATGCAGCGAGTCCTTGAGTTCAGCCACCAGCTGCCAGCTGTTGAGTGCATCAAGGAGATTGATGTATCCCGGTTTCCCATTGAGAACGGTTATCGGCAGAGTGCCGCTTCGTGAAAAAATCCGTGCAGGGGACTGATGAGGATTGCACCCGTACCGGAGCTGCAGTTCCGAAGTATCCATCATGTTCCTTCCGATTAAAACCACAGGTGAATATCAGCCATGAAGATCACTCTATTCATCCGGAAGCCCCTGTTCAGCAACGGCATACGGACACAACACGATAATCTGCTGGCTGTTTTATGAAAAAGTCGCAAGTTTCTCAAAATCAAGGGTGGCGAAAAGATCATCAGGAGTCTCCGCGCGTCGGATTTCAACGACTTCGCCACCGTTACGCAAAAGCAGTTCCGCACTGCGGAGCTTGCCGTTATAGTTGAACCCCATCGCATGACCATGCGCCCCCGCGTCGTGAATCACCAGAACGTCTCCCTCCGAAACCTCGGGGAGTTTCCGGTCGATGGCGAATTTGTCGTTGTTTTCACAGAGCGATCCGGTTACATCGCACACGGTAGCAGCCGCGACATCCTCCTTGCCGGCCACCGTGATATGATGATACGCACCGTAAAGTGCCGGCCGCATGAGATTCGCCATACAGGAGTCAAGACCGACATACCGTTTATACGTCTGCTTGATATGAAGCACTTTCGTCACCAGATAACCGTAAGGTCCGGTAATCATTCTTCCGCACTCCATGAACAGTTTCATCGGGTGAAGTCCGGCGGCAACGATAATCCGCTCGTAGGCTTCCTGTATGCCGCGCGATACCAGCTCACTATCAACAGCCGTCTGCTCCGGCCGGTAGGGAATGCCGATTCCTCCGCCGATATTGACAAACTCGATTCTGATCCCGGTCGTCCGGTATACTTCCACGGCAAGTTCGTAGAGCATCACCGCGGTATCGACAAAATACTGGGGATTGAGTTCATTTGAGGCGACCATGGTATGCAGCCCGAACCGGTGTACCCCCTTCTCCCTGAGAAGTTTGAAGCCTTCGATTATCTGCTCCCGGGTAAACCCGTATTTCGCCTCTTCCGGGTGACCGATGATGGCGTTGCCGCTGCGCAGGGGCCCCGGATTATAACGCTGTGATACCAGGTCCGGCAATCCGGCACAATGCTCGAGGTATGCTATATGAGATATATCATCGAGATTGATCACCGCACCGAGTCGCCGCGCTTTTATGAACTCCGCCGCCGGAGTGTCATTCGAGGTGAACATGATCGCTTCACCACTGATGCCGCACCGCTCTGCAAGTAGCAGCTCCGTATACGAACTGCAATCCGCACCGGCGCCAATCGCTCCCAGAAGTTTCATAAGAAACGGATTCGGTGTCGCTTTGACTGCAAAATATTCCCTGAATCCTTCAGACCACGAAAATGCGCGCGCAAGCCGCTGCATGTTTTCAATGATCCCTTTTTCATCATACAGATGAAACGGCGTGGGGAAACGGTTACAGATTTCGAGCAGTTTCTTGGATGAACACGGCAGTTTTTTCGCTGAAGCCACGTTTTTTCTTTCTGGAAATAGTCAAAACGGATAAAATAACACTTTTCAGAGAGAAATTCATCTGTTTTACCTCAAGCTTCACTATGTTTTGCCTTGCCCTTCTATTTCTGCGGAAATCAATTTACCGGTATGCCACCTTCTGCTCGCATCGACCTGTTTTCATACCTGGCACCCGGCTGTTTAACGGTAATTTATTTTCTGATTATCGCCGCACCACCCGCTGCCGGCATTTCAACCGATACGATAAATGCCATCCCCATCAGTACAACTGACTCCGGGAGCACCAGCAGCAGGAGTGCCACCACTTCCATAAACGATTGCAATCCGGCTGCAGCTGCACCGGCAGGAAACGGTGATACCACTTATGCACCCTCCGCCGGAAACAAGGTTGCCACCGATAGAACACTTTCCGGACCAGTTTTTTCCGTTACCGGAGATTCTCTGGCTGCACCTCCTGAATCACTGATTACCGGTATCACTCCTGAACAGGATCTGCTGGCCCGCAGGTATGTCGGGCAGGTATATGCATTTCACTGGAGCGAAGCGGAGCGGACACTTAAAAAGCTCCAACGGATAGAACGTAGAAACAAGCTTCTGCCGTTGAGCGGTCTGCTTGCAGTATCGTCACATACCATCAGAGTTCTCGGCGGTGAATACACCGATGACGACGAACAAAAAATTCTTCTTGATGAAATCAATGAGATCCGCAGAAAAACGTTGCGGCATGTCGAAACCTCCGGGATCCCCGATTCTCTGGTGCCGCTGGCACTTTTCATCAGCGGTGGAATAAAAGGGCTTATTGCCACACTGAAAATAGAAACAACAATCGTTCAGGCGGCCATCGAAGGGTTTGATGCGCTCGGAAAACTTGAACGGGTAATCGAACTCGCCCCGGAAAGCAGCGACCCCTACCTCGGCACCGGTATTTTTTACTGCCTGCTTGCACGATCTCCCGGAATCGTCAAAGCCGCCCTTAATCTTACCGGAAGACAGGTATCGTTCGAAAAAGGGCTCGATTTTCTCAGAAGAAGTGCTCAGCGGGGAAGGTATACCTCCGAAACGGCAAAACTCTATCTGGTCCGTTTTCTCTCCCCCTACTGGGGGCACCTGGCGGATGAGAAATCTTCCCTATTTCATGAACTTGAACACCGGTATCCCGGGAATCCCTATTATACTTTTCTCCGTCTCGACGAAATAATCTGCTTTCACCCCAATGAGCTGCCAACGGTGGATACCAGTCGAATCGTACAATGCAGTAAAACATGGGACAGGAGTAATTACAGCCTCCGGCGGCATGCTCAGTTGGTAACCTTACAGCTGCAGTTCATCACCGGCGACAGTACCATTCTATTACCCGGGATACCGGTGGATCTGCGGGAATTTAAATTTTACCCCCTCTTCCTGAACGCACTTGCTGATCGATGTTCAGCCGGTTCCAGTGGGAATTCAAGCACATCCGGCAATTTCACGAAATCCGAATCAGCCGCACTCAGAACCCTGGGTCTGTCCGAAATGAGTACCACTCGTCGTAATTACTACGAATGGCATATCCGCGATGCACTGAAACTGCGACACCCGAGCTCGCCGCCATAACCATCAGAAATTTCATTCCTCCGGTACGACTTGCCGGTCCTCACTACCACAGGGAATCGCCGCGAGAATATCGGCAACAGGCGGTTTTCCCCGTTCGGCGAATATGACTTTACCCGATTTGTCAACAATGTAAACCATCCGTTTGTTCATTATCGCACCTTTGGCTCCGTAGAGAGCGGCCACCGAACCTTTCGGGTCCACCAGCAGGGGGAACTGGAATTGATGTTTGTCTGAAAATTTCGTATGTGATTTCGCCGATCCGGGATTGATGCCGAATACCACGGCATCACATTTCTCAAACGAAGAATAATCATCCCGCAGCTCACAAAGCTGCTGCGTGCATACCGGAGTCTCATCACCGGGATAAAAAACCAGAACGACAAATTTTTTATCCCTGAAGTCATCCAGTTTCACCGGCTTTCCTTCAGCAGTAGCCAATTTGAACGACGGAGCTTCAGTTCCTTTGGTCAACATGGTATCTCCTCCATAGCCAAGCGTGGCAAACACAACAGTAGTGCAGAAAAACATCATCGCCCGTTTCATAAAACCTCCCTGGTAACGGTGTCGTACAGTATTTCTTGCGATAACAATACTGACTGGGGTATTTTAACTGGGATTATCACGACTCTCTATTTATTCATCCTGAAAATAATTCAAAGAAACACTACCATGAAGCAGCAATGTCTCGGAATTACGAAAAGCGGCGAACGATGTAAAATCACCGGAAATCTCATTGACGGATACTGCTACCGTCACCGTCCGAAAACCGGTGAACCCCGGAAAGAGCGCGTTACGGCGAAATCAGCGGCACCGGATCCAACACCGCCCCCTCCACCCGCAGCAACGACGGAACCCTGCGAATCGGATACATCAGGTATACTGCTGTTTGCGGGAATCGCTGCACTCATCCTCCTGCTCATTCTGATAACCACTGGTGGAAAGCGGAAAACCGAACTCATCCGGTTGCGCTGATCCACGGTAGTTTCTCCGGTTCACGCCCGTTCAGGACTACTGCGGCCGCGGTCCTTCGAGTACATTCTTATCACCCCCGGGCACATTTTCGATATGCATCGACTGGGTCGGGAAGGCGAATGAAAGCCCCATTGCCCGTATCGTTTTCATGATCTTCAGCATAAATGCCTGCTTTACCTCAAGAAATTCGGCCCAGTTGGTGGTGACGGTAAAACAGTAGATGAACAGATCAAGACTTGAAGGCCCGAAAGTATCGAAATTGACCAGGTAGAAATCGTTCCGGATAGCGTCATCGGTACGTATCAATTCTCTGATGGCAACGACCAGCTCCTCGAGTCGTTCCGGCGACGTATCGTACATCACGCCTACCCTCATCTTGATCCTGCGTTTTTTCATCAGCAATCAGTTGTTGATCGCCCCGGTGGTGAACATTGAGTTCGGCATGGTAATCAGGCTGTTCGCGAAAGTACGTATACGGGTGGTACGGAGCCCTACCACTTCCACCGTTCCCTCAATCGACCCCATTTCAATCCAGTCGCCGATGTGAAACGGTTTGTCGAGAAAAATCATCAGTGATCCGAACAGATTCGCGACCGTATCCTTCGACGCCATCGCAATTGCCACTGCGCCGATTCCTAGTCCGGCGATAAGGCTTCCCACCGAATACCCCATATTCTGGAGTACCAGCACCACGCCGATAACAAAGAAAAACACCTTTGAACTCCGCCGTACAATCGGAATAAGCTGATCATCGAGTTTCGACTCGGTGCGCTTCGCCCTTTCCATCCATAATCCGGCGAAAATGACTCCAAAAGCCGTCAGATACACCCATACTTCGATTCCCCAGAGTGTCCGATATAAAATTGTCTGTATCTGCTCCATCACACGACCTTTCCACTGTCAACAATACTTGCAAAACGTTAAAATAAAGAAGGTAGAAAACATACGGGTGAAACAGTTACCCGTTCCACTTTCCCTGGTCTTGATTGGTCCGGCAACGTCTTCACAGGTGCCGTTCCCGGATAAAATAGCCACTTTTCAACCGCCAGGTTCAAGTTGTATAAAAAATGTACTGATACGCCGTCGGATATTCCTCAATGCCCTTTTCCCCATGCCGCAAGCCTGATATAACCTGAACAAAATCAATTGAAAATAAAATTAAAGTTTGCATTTTTTTCTCCGATTGGTATAATATATAGGAGGGCATCGCAGTGACGTTTTTGGACGGCCGCCAATTTAAGCGGTTAATTAGCAAAAAACTAATTGCTGAAATGGAGTTCACCTGAAAGGGGGGCAGTATGATGCATCAACATTACGAACCTGATCTTACGTTGGATGACCGACCTGATCGGGAAGCAATTATAGAAAAAGATGAGATCATCGGTCTGATTATCGACCTTGAGACCTTATCGCCCGACGATTTTTTTGCTGCGTATTTTTCCGAAAAGCGAAAAAAACACTCCCGAAAATGATCGACGGTATTTTCAGGTAAAAATACTATCGATCGCCCGTTATTACGGTATTTCGGTCGCCGGATAGTTGTGCAATGCGGGATACCGTATATCGGGCCTCTTCAAGTGGCTTCATAATTTCCGTCTGCAGTTCCGGAATAGTCGTCATCAAAAAAAGGCACCTGCCGGATACGGAAACCTCAACAACCCCCATTGCAGCAGGAAGCAACAGTGTTTCACCTTTACCTGCCAGGCAGCTGCCCAGTTCCCATTCACACCGGGCGTCGCCATCCATAAAAGTAAGAATTCTGCAGGAAGTTCGAGGCTGCAACTTTACCGTACCCCGCCCGGCAATAAAAAATTCTTCCAGGGCAAAATGAGAGTTGGCCACCCGTATTGAATGTTCATATCCATTTTCGGGTAACATCAGAGGTTCTATCAGGTACTTTTCCCTCGGCTGACGATCGGCGACCTGTACCGCCTCTTTAACCTGTAGTGGTCGTGATATACCGTCCGCGTCGGTTCTCATCCAGTCATAGAGTCGCAGGGTCGTGTCGGAATTCTGTTGCACTTCATAAATCACCACATCATTCAGAATGGCATGAATCGTTCGGGCGGGAACGAAATACACCTCACCGGTTTTCACCGGGAATATATTGAGCAACTGCTCAATCGAGCCGTTTTCTGCAGAACCGAGCAGCTCCTGTTCACTCACCTCTTTTTTCAGCCCGAGTGCCACCGCCCCGGCTCTTCCCGCATCGGCAATATACCAGCACTCGGTTTTACCGGATGGTTCACCGAACATTTTCCGGGCAAAAACATCATCCGGATGCACCTGTACCGAGAGACGATCATGTGCATCGATAAATTTAATGAGGAGTGGAAAAGTATCGGCGGTTGCCGCCCGACAACCCAGAAGGTTGTCAGCTTCGGTAGAATAGAGGGAAGTGAGGGTCCGGCCGGCAAGACTGCCTCTGGAGATTACGCTTGATGCACCTTCGACCGCGGAGAGTTCCCATGACTCACCAACGGAACAACCTTGAGGTATGCTCTTTCCAAACAGTGTCGAGAGACGTTGTCCTCCCCAGATTTTCTCTTTATAGTGCGAATGAAAAAACAACGGCTCAATCGGAATGGTCACATCACGCTTTCTCTTTTTCAAGCACTTCGCTGGCGAAATCCTCAAATGATTTGTAAAGATACCCGTCGAAAACGATATCGAACTTCAGGGTCTCGAAAATATAATTTATATAATCATTGGAGGATATAATGAAAATCGCCCCGTTCTTTTTTCTTACCTTGTTCAGGTTATAAACCAGTGCTCCGATTCCGCCGCTGCAGATGAACGTTACTTCATCAAGATTGAAAACGATATGAACGAACCCCTCCTCGATGATCTGCTGAATCTCTTTATCGAGAACACGGGCGTTTTCCCAGTCGATCCGGCCATGCGGTTTGATCACTTTGAATTTATTGATTTCGGTAACAGACAGCTCCATGGAGCCCCCCTTTCAAGGGTTGCGGAAGATACATAAAATGCTCAATAATTATTCGACTTCCTCGTAATCCGCATCACTGATGTCGCACTCTTTTCCGTCAAAGCGAGGCGCCGAAGCGGCCTTCTTTTCGGTCGGTGCATTATTTCTCTTCGCCGGCAGGAGCACCCGTATGAAAGAGCGGGCAATGACGTAGAGAAACACCAGTTCCGCTATTCTGACAAGCAGTATCATGGTTTGAAAAAAATCCTGTAAAATGGTATATTTTAAGTTTCTTTCTTTCAAGAAAGAAATGGTCCGTACCTGAAAAATAATTAGATGGAGATACCGTAAGCCTTTTTTTCGATGAATCTGGAGCCGGGTTGCACTGCAAAAGCGGTAGTCGCAGGCACCTGACGGAAAGGTGTATACGTACCGAACCGGCAACAAATTCACGAAAACGGGCATGTGGAACATTTCACGAGCTTCCTTTTATCAACCGGAACGGTGCCCGGCGGAATCGTCGTCTGCAACCGTAAAACCGGATACTGCAGAATAGGTTACGAATATTCCGGAGGAATGTTCCATCAGAATCGGGAATACGGTTTTTCCGATACCTGTATAGTAAAATTATGATCAACGTCTGCCGACGGAGGAGAACACAATGGCTGTCGATATGGCACAACTCAACGATCTGATCAAAGAAGAAAGCAGTTTCGTCTCGCTGCTCAAATCGGAAATGAGCAAAGTAATTGTGGGTCAGAATAAAATGGTCGACCGGTTGCTGATCGGTATTCTCACCCGTGGCCACATTCTGCTCGAAGGAGTCCCCGGACTGGCGAAAACCCTGGCGGTCGCCACGCTCGCCAAAGTGATCGATACCGGATTCAAACGGATACAGTTCACACCGGATCTCCTTCCCGCCGACCTCATCGGTACAATGATTTACAATCAGAAAACCGGAGAATTCGTGGTGAAAAAAGGACCGTTGTTCTCGAACATCATCCTCGCCGATGAAATCAACCGCGCACCGGCAAAAGTGCAGAGCGCTCTGCTCGAAGCGATGCAGGAACGGCAGGTCACCATCGGAGAGTCCACCTATCCGCTGCAGGAACCGTTTCTTGTTCTTGCTACGCAGAACCCGATTGAACAGGAAGGAACCTATCCGCTTCCCGAAGCACAGGTCGACCGGTTCATGCTCAAATTGAAAATCGTTTATCCTTCACGCGAGGAGGAGAAGGAAATTCTCACGCGAATGGGTACCGACGCCCTCCCGGAAGTAAGCAAAGTGATCACCGTCGAAAAAATTCTCTCCGCCCGCTCGGTTGTCGAGAAAATTTACATCGATCCGAAAGTGGAAGATTACATTGTCAATCTTGTATACGCCAGCCGTGAACCTCAGGCTGCCGGGCTCGAGGAGATGAAAAACCTTATTGCCTACGGAGCGTCACCGCGTGCCACGATCAATCTTCTGAAAGCGGCACGGGCTCATGCATTTATTCGCGGTCGCGGTTACGTAACCCCTGAAGATGTCAAATCGATAGGAATGGATGTACTGCGGCACCGTATCATCACGACGTATGAAGCGGAAGCAGAAAATATCTTCGCGGAAGATATCGTTCAGAAAATTTTTGACAGCGTCGAAGTACCCTGAACCCCGACCGGAGGCTATCGGCGGTCATATGCTGAAACGAATACCGAAATTGATTGCCGGTGTACTGCTTATCTGCAACATTGCAGGAGTGGTGTCCGCCGAAAAAGAACTCATGTACGATCCGGAAAAAGGGATTATCTTCGTGGAAAAAGGTACGGCTGCTCCATCGGGAAAACCGGCCGAAACTTCCCGGAGTCAAAAACTACAACCGGAAAACCGTTCTCAGCAGCGAACAAAAACCGCCTCCCGTCGATCTCATTCCCGTTCAGATCTTCATATCGGCCGGAAAAAGGATCCCCCCGAACTGTATTTCAGATCGGGACTCGAGTACTACAAAAACGGAGACTTTACCAACGCGCTCAAGAACTTTACCTTTGCCGACTCGGTACACCACCGTCCTGAATACCGTCTCTGGATCGGCAAAACACTGCGCAGTCTCGGCAGAATAGACGAAATGCTCAAAACGATGTTTACCATCATTAAAAATGAGCCCGACTGCGATGTCGCCGATGACGCCCTCTTTGAACTCGGGCTTCACTATAAAAATGTTGACGATTACGACAAGGCGACACAGCTCTATTCCCAGCTCATCGAACAGTATCCGTTCGCCATGGCGTATCCGACCGGCGAAGAGCTGCGGGAGATCGCCCGGGAACAGCGGCGCCTCATGCGTGCCGAAATGATCAATATACTCACTATTCTCGGATACATCGATGAAGACCTGCCGAGCAGTTACCGGAACTTTCAGGAGAAAAACGGCCTGCCGGTAACCGGAACAGGTGACCGGCAGACCATTCTGGCGATAAAAAAGCAGCACCGGGAATACCTTGAACAGGAAGAGCGGAAAGTACAGAAAAAGCAGCGGTTCGAGCGGTACAGCGTATGGCTGTATGGTGCTATCGGTATCGGCACCATCAACATTCTTCTGCTTCTGCTCCTTCTTTCCAAGGTAAAGGCACACAAGCGACACATCACCGAAATGCATAAAATCATTTCCGATCTGAATGTACAGAAATTATGATCCCCAAAGAACTTATTCAGAAAGTACGCCGCATTGAAATCACCACCAAACGGGTGGTGGATTCGGTCCTGTCGGGCGGATACCACAGCGCCTTTAAAGGCAAGGGAATGGAATTTTCCGAAGTGCGAGAGTATGTTGAAGGTGACGATATCAGATCGATCGACTGGAATGTCACCGCACGCATGGGTGCCCCCTATGTTAAAAAGCATATCGAAGAACGCGAACTGACCGTCATGCTCATGGTTGACGCTTCGGCATCGGGAAGTTTCGGAACAGTCAATAAATTCAAGGGTGAAGTCGCGGTGGAGCTCTGCGCCCTGCTCGCCTTCTCGGCGATAAAGAACAACGACCGCGTGGGGCTTATCATCTTTTCAGACGACATCGAACGGTATATTCCCCCGCAGAAAGGACGCAATCACGTGCTGTACGTGATTCGCGAGCTGCTTTATTTCAAACCGAAAAACACCGGCACCGATATCGACAAAGCGCTCAGTTATCTCAACCTTGTACAGACGAAAAAGGCGGTGGTATTTCTCGTTTCCGACTTTTTCTCTCCTCCCTTCGAAAATGCGCTCCGTGTTTCGGCCCGGCGGCACGACCTGATCGCCTGCCCGGTGACCGACCCGCGTGAGACGGAGTTCCCTGATGCGGGGCTTGTCGAATTGGAAGATGCGGAAACCGGAGAAACGGTTCTGGTCGATTCGGGAAGCACGGCATTCAGAACCTTTTACGCCCGCAAAACAGCCGAACGCCGCGAGAAAGTCTCATCCCTCTTCACCGCGAACGGCATCGACGAAATCGCGATCGCGACCGAGACGGAGTACGTTGATGCGCTGGTGAAGTTCTTTCGCAAGCGGGAAAGGATGCTGGGGCGGTAGACTTCCTCACTCTCCCCCCCCCCGCTCCTGTTTGATTATTTAGTATCTGTTCAGAATTGACATTTACGCCCCCTAAATCCCCCGAAGGGGGACTTTTATAGATTA
>JAFGHA010000131.1 GCA_016930275.1 Chitinispirillaceae bacterium | reverse complement strand
GTATCATTGCAGGAGGTACCTGTGAAGAGTCGAACGATAAAATTATACCGCACCGGCTTTCATAACTCATGGTCCGGCAATCCTTTGACAAACCATCGGAACAATCCATCATTGCATGGACGGCAGCATCCTCCGCCAGAAACGAACCCAGTGCGACACGGGGAACCGGTCGGATATGAGCCTCCGCAAGAGCACGGAACCGGTCGGGAACACCACTTCGCCCCCACTTCCTGAGTACATCAAGCCCGGCGGCACTGCGCCCCGGAACCCCGCTCACCCAGAGACCGTCGCCCGGCTGCGCTCCTTCACGGAAAAGCACCTGCTTCTCCTTCCCGACTCGTCCCAGAAGCGTTATTCCGACTACCCACTGCGCCCCCAGGGAAAGATCTCCACCCACAATCGGAAAATTCCACTGCCGGCATGCTTCTTTCAATCCATGGTAGAGTTCCCTGATTTGATCAATCCGCTCATTCTCTCCGGAATCAGGTACCACCAGCTGGACCAGAGCACTGTCCGGTTGTGCTCCCATAGCCGCGCAATCGCTGAGATTGGTTACCATTGCACGATATCCCACTTCGCTCATATTCATATATGAAAGAGAGAAATGAACATTCTCCACCGAAAGGTCGGTGGTTAAAACGATCTGATTACCGTTCCCATCACGCCGGACGGCAGCATCATCACCGATTCCCTTCGGATAAAAATCACTCCTGATTTCTCCCAGTATCGACTGAAGTTCAGTGATAAGCGCATACTCTGCAGATGGAAATTTTCTGGATTGCATAAAATCCGCCGAAAAAAAATTAAGCGAAAAGATAGTATGGCAGGCACCGACCGGATCCTGCGGAAGCGGCACCCGGTATCGTGAAATATAGCTTCCGGAAAATTTCCATTTACTATTTTCGGGTGCGGACATAACATACGAAACAGATATTCTTCACTATAATTCCCCGGGAGAAACCCATGCAGATACCATTTAAGGCAAATCCGGAAAAGAAAAAAATCGCCGCCGTCGGTTCGGCACTCGTCGACATCTGTCTTGCCGAGAACGATACCTTTGTTGCCGCCACCGGAGCAGCCAAAGGCGGAATGACCCTCGTTTCCAATGAGCGTATTCAGGAACTGGTCGATCAATCAGCCAATAAACCGGTCATTGTTCCCGGCGGTTCGGCATGTAATACGATCCTCGGAATCGGAAAACTCGGAAATCCAGCCAGCTTTATTGGAAAGCGGGGAAACGATGAGCTGGGAACTCTTTTTGAAGAAGGTGTGCGTGCACACGGTGTGGAACCGCTGCTTCAGACCAGTGCCACCTCGACCGGCAATGTCCTTTCGGTGATCACCCCCGATGCGCAGCGTACCATGTTCACCTTTCTCGGTGCGTCCTCCGAAACCGATCCGGCTTCCATCACCGCCGATCTCTTCGATGATGTCGCACTGGTCCATGTCGAAGGATACCTTCTATTCAACCACGACCTCATCCGGGCCACACTCGATGCCGCGAAAAAAGCCGGAACGCTCGTTTCGCTCGATCTTGCGAGCTTTACGGTTGTCGAAACGTCGAAGGAGCTGCTCGAGGAATTGTGTTCCTCGTATGTTGACATACTTATCGCCAACGAAGACGAGGCACGTGCCTTCACCGGCCTCACCGATGAACACGCTGCCCTCGAAGCGCTCTGCGCCAAAGCGGATCTCGCCGTGCTCAAAGTGGGCAAGCGGGGAAGTTATATCGGACACGGCGGCAGCTCGATTACCGTCGAGCGAATGGGCGACGGCGGTGCGGTTGATACCACCGGCGCGGGTGATCTCTGGGCCGCCGGATTTTTATACGGACTGGTGAACGGGCTGCCGCTTGAAACGTGCGGAAAACTCGGCAGCGCCTGTGGTTATGAAGTTTGTCAGGTAATCGGTGCCCAGATACCCGAAGAGAGCTGGAAGAGAATACGCGCATTAATTTAACGATTTTTCTTGCTTCCGCATAAGGGGAACAAGTATTTACCTCTGTATGGACCGTTGTCGCTGATAGGGAGGAACCTCATTCTCTCTTCAGTCGGTCAATGCATCTGCAACGTTTCTCATGGAGGTTTTTGTGGCCAGTAAGTTGTATGTCGGCAATCTCCCTTTCAGTGCGACTGAAGAGGGGGTTAAAGAGTACTTTTCCGCCATCGGTGAAGTACAGTCGGTCAAAATCATTACGGACCGTGATACGGGAAGATCCCGCGGTTTCTGCTTTGTCGAGATGGAGAACGCCGATACCGCAGTCGCCGAACTCAACGGTAAGGAAATGGACGGCCGCAAAATAACGGTAAGTGAAGCACGCGAGCGCGAACAGCGCGGCGGAGGCGGCGGCGGTCGCGGTGGTTTCAGACCGCGATCGAACGGACCCCGATACTGATTTCTTACGGGCCGCGAAAGCGACCCGTTTTCATTACTTTCCTTTTTTTAATAAACACCCGCCCCACACTCCTTCGGTTTTTCTAAAAAGAACATATTTAGTTTAAATACCTCCGCAGGCCGGGGGAGGTAGCAGCAATGCAGATATAGGTTACCTCATTTTATCCTGCCAAAACAGAAAATGTTTGCAATCAACTGTTTTCTACGAGAAAACAGATTGTCGCCGATAGCAATTTCAGAGAGCATTTTCAGTAGTATATTGAAAAAAGTGCATTTCACTCATAGAAGGAGCCTCCCTATGATTCGACGACTTTTAGGTGTAGCGTTACTCTCCATGGCACTCCCGACAAGTGCATTGGTCGATTTTTACGGTTACCGCGCGGCAATACCGAAAAACGATTCCCTCATGCGGTACACGCAGACACTCCTCGGTTATTCCGAACTGGAAACGTCCGAGATCTCGGTTACCCCCAGAGGAACCTACCTTGACATCACCGAAGATGCGTGGATCAGCAGTGACGTCAACAAACTCAACATCACCGGCCTGACCGAAGACTTCCTGTTCAAAGGGACGATACCGGTGCCGAAAGAGGCGACCGTTACCGGCCTGCAGACCTGGCGAAGCCGGGAGATGTATCGTGCGACACTGAAAAAATCGGAATACATCGCCGATGCATCATTCAACGACAGTGTCACGCTGCAGCAGTCCCTCGATTCTCGTATAGCACTCCTGCAGCAGCATTCCGAAACGGTTTTTGAAATCACCCTCAGCCGGGTAGTACTCGGCGACAAGGTGCATGTGCGGCTAAGGTATCTGCTCCGGCCGACGGAAGGTCTGTCCGGAACCTATGCAATACCCGTTCTCTTTTATACCGCGTACGGCAGCAACCCCCGTTACCAGCAGTTTTCCATCGATGCGAACAATAAGGAGCGACAGTATACGTTGAGTACGTCATCCGGTGAAATCATGCTCGATGATACGGCGACGGTCATGGTACCGTTCATGTCCACGCTCTACCTCACGCATGTTTCCGAAAAGCCTTCGACCATGACCCTCACCGAATTCACTTCCGGCAATTACAACGGCAATTACCTCATGGTAAATACGGCCGTTACCGACAGTGTCGTGGCGCAACTCTCGAAACCCATCGCCACGGTGTTCATATGGCGCTGGAACGGCCCCCAGCAGATGACCACCTTCAGCAACCAGATAAAAACCCTTTCCGACTATGCCTGGAGCATCGTCAATCAGGCAAAAAAAATAAAGGAAACCATTACCGCGCTCAACAAACTCGGCAACTCCTGCGCACTTGTCCATTCGATCGACGGCAACAACCCTTACGCATTCGCCTCGGACGCGCTTTCAGACGGGACGGATTCCTCAATAACGGAATATTTGATGTCAATGAATGAAATGGACCTCTACGACCGGTATAAAGATGAAGATCCGCCGCCTCCCGACTGGGTGGTCACCGAAAACAGCAGCACCACGCTTATCGAACAATCCCGCCGGGAATTCATTACCGCACTCTCCGATGCCCAAGAACTGCTTGCGAAAAGTTCCACCGCGGAGTTCCGGCACATCGTCGTCATTACCGCAGGCAGCGCTCCGGGCGACTACCCGAAGGATCTTTCGGAATCCATTGCACCGATTCTCGACAGTACGACCATCGACCTGCGTTCCGTAACCTGGAGAGGTGTCAATATAGCTCAGCTGCAAAATGGCGGAGCGTTGTATTCATGGAGCAATTTCCGGTTCCCGGCATTCAATCCCGTCACCCTGCAGTTGACGGTAAAGAATGCGGAGCAGCCCTATTCCTTCCCGCTCGATATCGGCGACTGGGGCTCGGCCCTTACCTTCACCGCGCGGACCGGACCGGCCTGGGATACGGTACTCCAGTGGGAAGGGTTCGACGCGGAAGGTACTCCTACACGAATTATTTCCGAGCGGCCGACCATATACAGGTTTCATGCCGATTCGGGGCTCGCGAAACTCTGGGCGGGAGACGGCGATCACATCGCCGAATCGGAAGTCGTCTACCCCGGCGGCACCTTCGGCATTCTCACCAAAGCCACCTTCCTTCAGGCGACAACCGACGACGTTGCCGAGGATATCTCGGCCACCGTTCCGTTTCTCTCCGATGACGAGATCTATGCACCACGCGCGGATGCGGCGGAAAATAAGCGCCCGGAACTCAACCGGCGATTATCGTTACGACTGACAAACGGCATACTGCAGATCAGTAATCCGGGAGATTTCACCACCTTTTCGGTTTTTGACCTGCAGGGGCGTCTGCTCGTTAAAGTTAACCTTGAGCGGTACCGGACATCCGGAAATCACTACTCCATACCTCTGGCACGACTCCTCAAACGTCATGGTCTGCGCATGTGCGTCATCAGACTCAGCGGTAACGGAACCGGCAACGGCAGAACGTTCAATATCATCAACGGGAGCCTCAAATGAAACATTCACGACTACTACTCGGCATCTGCAGCATCAGCCTGTTTGTCGGCGCTGCTACCGCTGGAATATTCACTCCCCATCTCGAAATCGGCGCCGAAGGCGGAGCAACAAGGTCGTATCTCGAAACCTCCGATCAGATGACCTATCTCATGGAACCGACCTCAACGGTGGCGTACCCGATACGACCGGCATTCACCGTTTCCTGCAATTTGTTTCTCGGCAACTATCTCGGCATCACTTCGGGTTTCGGATACCGGCATTACGGCCAATCAACCGCACCGACGACCGTGTTTCTCAGGGACGACCTGTTCGAACACGATTTCGAATCCAGTGTAAAGCTGGATTACCTGACAATTCCCCTTGTGGTAAAAGCGGGCATCAGAAGAAATCATTTTTCGGCATTTTTGCATGGCGGCATTGTGCCGTCACTGCTGGTCAGTAACGAAGTCGCGTGGTACATCGATGATAAAAGGGTTATCGCCGGCAGCAGCAGGATGCCGGAAATCTTCCTGAACTACTGGGACGTTCCGCTTGTTGTAGGCGGTGAGGCAGGCGTGCACTTCGGAAAGAACGGCATCGTTCTGATCGGGGAATACACCTACGGCGTTCACTCGATTGCCTCGGGAATTACAGGAGAAGTGTTCCTTCGCGGATACGGAATGACACTGCAGTTTCGGCGGGCGATTTTTTGAGATGGGGTTTCATTTCTCTGTTTGGCAAGGCATTCAGAAGTCAGAATGTCGGAATGTCTGAGAATCCCACACGGGTTAATGAAAGGCGGGTACATTGAAACGATACTTTTTATTTCTGGTATTGCTGACGTGCCCGCTTTCCGGTGCTGAGCTGGTTGGTGATTTCGCTCCGCTGGAGGTCGGAAATGTGTGGGTGTATCGATATTCCTTCCACTTTGACAACTGGTTATCAGATATATCTTCCGTCATTTCTCTTGAGATAACAGCTGTAGTGCCATCAGATGATACTCTTCTTTATTTTTTTACAAACACTACAGAGGGAATAAACATCAGAGGGAAAGTACTGTATGACACACTACCTGATGGAACGGTAAACTACTCTAATCCGGATACACTATTCGACACGACGCCAATTTCTTCAATAAATCAAGATACACTATTTGAATACGCACAAACCGATGAAATACTGACCTTCTGGGGAAGGGGATGGTCGGTACCCGTTATGCCGGTCTGGAACCGGCATTTTGTGGATACGGCTATTGATATCTCCCAGCTTCCGTATAGCAGCATATCCTTCCGTGATAATAATGGAATTTGTGAAATAAACTGGGTCCGGAGATTAATTGGTAGCATTAATCACAGCGAGAAAACTTATACATTTCAACAGAATATAGGATTAATGACAGATTACAACGACTCGTATGACCACCTCTCGGGACATACGCTTGATACCACATCTCTGCTCTCATTCACTACCAATCAGAGAAACAATTCCGTTCATCACTTACACTGCAACCCATTAAAAACATCCTCCTTCTATCATCCGGTAACAAACCTTTCGTTACCGCACATTTCAATTTCAACCCGTGAGAATGTATTCGATTTGATGGGCAGATCATTCCCTGCCCCAACTCTTCCGGAAGGCACAATCAAAAATCGCCAAAGGACATACGGAAACCGGCAAAGGTGGTAAAAATATGAAAAACATTGTCTACTCATTATTGTCAACCACATTTTCATTCACCATCATGCTGTCAATCTTCGGGCTCGCCGGATGCCATAATCCGCTCGATGCAACCGATGATGGTCCGACGAATCCTCCCGTTAACCACCCGCCGGTTTTTCTCAACGACACGGATATCGTTGAAACGGAATGCCTCGAAGGAGACACGTTCCGCTATGTGATTCACCCTTCCGATCCCGATGGTGATTCGGTGGGCTACGCGACATGGGTATACCTTTTCAGTAAGGAGAATACCTACAGAGAGACCCTTCTCAGTGATTCCGTCATTCATCGCGGCAGCAACGAAGATACAATCGTTTGCAGGATCACCTACCAGTTCGGATCTGCGTGTAACATTAATCTTCAGATTTTTGATCCTTATATTCACAATACTTCGCTCACCATCAGCGTGAAAATCACTCCGGAGAAACATTACGGGTTTGCTCCGTTCATCACCGGAAATTCCTGGAAATACAAAACGGAGTATTTTGAATACATCACCTGTGATTATTTCATTCCTAAAGGAACACCGTCATTCACCTCATACACCATTCTCAGTGCCGACAGCCCGATGGTTCGCATCAAAGTAACCGATTCCAGAATAGCGGAGGATACGTTCTTTGTGGACACCTGCTATCTGTTTGAAGACACGGTTATCGTCAAGGGACAACATCTGCGGTCACATTTCCTGAAGGATTACTTTCACCGGTCACAGATTTCATCGATCATCTGCGGTGATACTACCGACACACTCGGCGTGCACGTCAGCACACTCGGTACGTACACTACGGCCGAACGCGGTAAGGTTACCTCTTCTGATATCGCGAAATCCGTTCAAGGAATCGGTCTGGTGCAACGGATCATCTTCAAACCCTGCATCGAATATTCCCAGACCGATCTGTATGAATACAACGGCGAGGAGGTGAATTTTTTCGAATGTCTTCCATAGGGATCTGCTCCTGGAACGGGAGTTCCGGGGTAATCACTGCTCAGCTGTAGTACCCTATGGTTTTCGATGAAAAATCCGGAAGCCGGATTACGTTCCATCCGGCCGGAATCACCCCTCCATTCCCGATATGCTTTCCGGATACCACCCGACCTGTACCACTCTGCCGTCTCAATGTGCCTCCCGTCTTTTTTTTCATATCCATCCCTTGTATTTGAATACCGGATCAGCCATTTTTATAATAGGCCTCCAGAATAAAAACCACCCGCAAACGAAATCAATATTCAACCGAAGGAGATATATGAGAACGATTTTCCGACGTAATTTTATCGCTGCAGCAGGTGCCTGTGGTGCCGTCACCCTTGCCGCCCCTGTCAGTTATGGTGCCGACAAGACAGCTGCACCCTTTGACGGCAGGAAACAAGTCAACCCCGCCATCGACAATCTCACCGTAGTGTGCGGTGTCAATCCCGCGATGATCACCGGTACCCCCTCGGGGTGGAGCATGGAGGAGCAGAACGGTATTGTCGACCGTGAGCAGGTCGAAAAGACGCTCAACGCCATGGCCATGTCTCTTACAAAGACCGCGACTACCGACGCCGCCTGGCAGACGGTGTTCCGGAAACCCGTTCACAAGGAGTGGAGTGCGGCAAAGGCGGCAATTAAGGTCAATTGTATCGCCGAAAACCATCCGCGTCTTGCAGTGGTGAATAAAATCTGCATCGAGCTTCTGAAGCGGGGGGTAAAAGCCGAAAACATTATTATTTACGATGGAATTCACAATGCGGCTTCTTTCTATTCCGCATACGTTGGAAAATCGCTGCCCGGCGGTGTACTGGTGAGCCGGAAATTCGACCTGCTGGGAGGAACCTCCAAAACATTCATCCCTGAACCGGACAAAAGAAAGGCCACCTGCGCTAAAGCACTCGCGGAAAACACTATCGACCTCCTTGTTGATATCGCCGTAAACAAAGGACACTCCCAGAGCTTCGGCGGAACCACGCTCACCATGAAAAACCATGCCGGGACATTCGACCCCAAACCGCTGCATACGGGTGGCGGAATGGATTATCTTATCGCATTCAATAAAAGCGACGCAATCAGGGGGACAACAGCCGCCCGTCAGCAGCTCTGTATCATCGATTCGTTGTGGGGTGCCAGAAAAGGGCCGGGAGGCCCCCCCGATAAACGGCTTGACCGCCTCATTATGGGAACACTCTCACCGGTGGTTGATTACCAGACGGCAAAAAACATCAGGGAACCGCTGCTCGGCAGCACCCATAAGAACATTGAGCGCTTCATCACTGAATTCGGGTACCGGCCCGACGAACTGCCCCCCATAACCGAGGTGACCGTCTGATCATGAAACCGGTCATTCCGCTTTTCTCTACTGTAATACTCCTCTGTCTGTCCGTTATCGTCATCGCGGAAACCGGCAGCTCCGGCGTATCACTTGACAATCTCCGTATACGGAAACAGATTGCGGGATGGCGGGAGGATAAGGGGAGTTTCATGAAGTTCGGCCCTGAAAAGCTCTTCGAGCTCATCAACGGCGGCGCTCCGGAATATATTGACCGGGGGATGGTGCGCGGCTTTGTCCAACGACTCTCGGGCCCCGGCAGTGCAAGCGTGGAACTTTTTACGGAGGATTTCGGTTCACATGAAAATGCCGGGGAAATGGTACAAATAAAAAAACAGGACCGGGATACCCTGATCTCTCTTCCCGATTTTGATACCGCGACGGTAGCGGTCATTCCCCTTATAGGCGCTTTCGTGGTGTATGGGGCGATCGACCGTTATTATTTTGAGATAACGCTGAGCGGATTGGGCAGTTCCGGTAGTGAAGCGCTTACGGAATTGAAGAAGTTTTTCCTTTTTTACCGGGGGGTTTTCGAGTAACTTCCGGGTAGTATGAGCGTTACTCGCTTACCACGAAGCACCTCTCCGTCACACAACTCACGCCCCCACCCCTCGTCTACCTATCGCCATCCCCCGAAGGGGGATTCTCCGTTGTAACTCCGGCTTGCCTGCAGTTAAACACCAAACATTATAGGCAGAGAGCTATAGTCATCGCACAATATCTGCCTATGGCACCGCGATTCGCCGGAATCGGGGCATTTTGTCTCCATACCGAACGATATAGCACCCCTGCGGCAGGCGTGAGACATCCTTCCTCCCCGCAACAGCACCAATCTGCCTTCCGCGCAGGTCAAACAGATAGCCAGTTGAGGGGAGAGTCTGAAGTTGCGGTAAGTGTTTATTCCTGTGTTCGCCAACGGAGGACTGGCAGTTCATCTGTCCTTCGGGACAGTCGTTGCATTGGGATATTTTCCATGCACCCTTGTCTTCATAACTTTCATAGTTTTCATCATCGTATGCAGTCCCCCAAAGCGTAATATCTACCCATTTGCTCACTTCGGGTGGCAGCGAGCAGATATGGTTCCGGGCCATATCAAACTTACGGCGGAAAAGGTCTATGTTCTGTTCAAGGCCGATAATGTTTACTATGGAATCCGGCAGGGTGGTGAGGTTGTTACGCTGGAAATAGAGCTCCCTGAGATTGGTGAGACGCCCGATCTCCTGGGGGAGCTCGACAAGCTGGTTATTGGAAAGGTCGAGGTATTCGAGCTTGGTGAGGTTGCCGATTGAAGCAGGGAGATATTTCATGGAACCTTTTTGCAAAGATCCACTAAGATTTAGCGATGTCAATTCAGTCAGATTCCCGATTTCCTCCGGAAATGTATCTATATAACAAATTCCACCCGTTCCTGTTATTCGTTTTCCCTTGAATGGGTACTCTGAACCTACATACTCTTTCCCTAACTTTTCTT
>JAFGHA010000130.1 GCA_016930275.1 Chitinispirillaceae bacterium | reverse complement strand
CCGGTGCGGACTTTTCCTGCCGCAGTTCAAGACGCTGCTGCGCGTTTAACCCGAGCGCCCTCGCCTCATCCTCGACACCGAACAGGAACTTGCACTTGTCAATAATCCAGCGCGCACGATCCCCGTCGTTTTTAAGCGCCTCCCACTTTCACCATGCCGGTGGTATCGAAGTCGGCCGGTAGGGCAACCCGTTCCCTTGGAAGATGCGCAGGGAGTTCATCTCTGCCGTGAGGCGTTTTGTTGGCCTGTGGCCGTTTACGGTTGCAGGTAATGGTTTTGCTGGTAGGCTGTTGTTCCGACGGGGCGCCGCAGTCAAGGGGTAACTGCGTCTGCAACGATGAATCGGGGACAAACCGCTCCGTCTTCTGCCCGAAGATCTGCCGTTCAAACCATGCGATACGGTCCTTGAGGAACGCCACATCACCGGAGAGCTTGCGGTTTTCTTCGATCAGTTCTTTGACCGATTCCTTGAAAACGCTGAAGTCTTTACGATAAAAGGAAAAAGCTACCGACTTGCAAATAAAACTAAAAAGGTGGGAACAGTACAGAAAATAATTTGTTGCAGGTAACTATCGCTCGGCATGCGCCACGTTGATCCGTTCAATCCGCTGAGCCAGGAGGCGTGCGAGCAGCAGCGCATAGTGCGGCTTTTTCTTGATCGCCGCCACGAATTCCCTTTTGGAAACCTTGATGAGACGTCCTTCGGTTCTGGCCGCCACGGTGGCGGTCCGGCGGTGTTCAAGCAGAAACGACATTTCACCAAGGAAGATATCCTCTTCGGACAGGGTTGATATCGTGGTTTCACCCACCAGAATATCGAACTCACCATTAACAATATAGAATATGAAATCGCTGATATCCCCCTCACGCAGAATCACGTCGCCGGGAGCGACAATGGTCGGTTCGATATCCCTGAATATTCCCGGCATCACGCAGTGATCGGGAATGCTGTGTTCCACCTCGAATTCCACTATGTTGCCGCGGTCATTGAAGGTGAGATTCTTGGTGAATGCCCGTGCCATGAGAATCCCCCTGCCGTGCGGAATCATGCAGTTCTCCTCGCTGGTCGGGTCGGGAACGGCCCGCCAGTCGAATCCGCTTCCACTGTCGGCAATGCGGAAATGTGACGACGATCCGGTAATGGTATACTCGAACTGCACCCGTCGCTCTGCGATTTCCGGGTTCCGGGTCCGTTCCCGGATCAACTGCTGAATGTCGCCGCCGTTTTCGAGAAGTTCCGTCTTTTCATCGTACGTGATCTCACAGTTGCCGTGTTCGATTGCATTGGTCAACAGTTCGTGCATGACCACGGAAAAGGTCGCTTTACCGTCGCGGTCGATCTTGTTGGTGGTATACAGAAAATTGGCGAGCAGGTTGGCATAACACGACGCGGCATGGAGATCGTTCTCGAGCTGAATGGCGGCACTGATATTGCTGGGAATATCCATGCCGATCACCCGCTGAAACAGAATCTGCCGGTTTGATTTTATAATTCCCATTATTTTGGGAACGATTTCTTCTATTTCGGATGATTGTATCACATCGATGATATTCGCCATCTTCATTTCCGTCAACCGCTGTACCTCTTCGCGTGAACCGGCGAAAGCAATAATACCGGCATGCAGCAGCCACGGATCACCGATGATCGTATCGAGAATCCGGTAGGAGTCGATTTTTTCACAGGAAAAATCGATACAGGCGAGATCAGGCATCTCCATGTTCAGATAATCAAGCGCTTCGTCAAAAGTATCAATGGTGACTATCTGAGCCGTGTCCGAAGGAAGCAGACCGCGGTTGACGGCGTTCCCTATCGTTTCAGCACGTGCGGGATCATCCGAAATAACGGGAATGGTGAACACCCTTCAGTCCTCTTCCGGTGCGGAGGTCCCGCCGATGGCATCGGTGGAGGCAATGATCGTGAACACCTGGTGGAGTTCGGAGATCTCGATAAGACGATCAATGTAGGATTCCCCGCCGGTACTGCGGTTAAGGACATACACCGGTCCGTTCGCCCCACCCGCATTATTGCAGTAGTAAACGATCTGCCCCAGCGCGAAACTGTCAATGAATTCGACCTCCGTCACATCGATAACCTTGACGGCTATCGGGCTCTTCAGCAGCGATTCGATTTTTTCACGCAGCGAGGAACTGTCTTCGGCCACGATATGGCCGTCGAGCAGCAGTATCGTCATTGTCTGATCATCACGCAGTACTATAGCCACGTTTGCTCTCTCCCGGATTATGTCGGTTGTGAAGGGGTAATAATTCGTATCATCTCATTGAGACGCGTCGATTCCAGCACCTTGACCATATAATTCGTTGATGCGTCATTCGAGGCGAAAAAAACCAGTTCACGTCCCTGCTTCTGCAGAGCGAGAAAATGCGAAACCAGGATTCCGAGCGCATGACTTTCCAGATACTCGACTTTCGAGATATCCACGGCGATATAAGGATGACCATGCTGTTCAATATCACGGAGTGCACGTGAAAACCGGTATACCTCCATCTGATTGATCGTTCCGACCACACGCAGTACGGCGGTATTTTCGGTCAGATGTTCACTGAGCTCAAGGCTCATTTCCATTCTCCTGCAAGTAGTTGGAGATCCGCTGTTATCAACGACAGCAACGCCGCTGCCGATTTTCTGCATAAAAGTGTATCAAAGTGTATCATTGTTCGTGAGCAGGGTCAACGATTGCCTTGCTGTGATCCGTGTGAAAATAACGGCACCTTAAACTTCGGGCTGCAAAAGTGGCAGTAGAGAAACGTTGAACGTCAGTAGAAGCAATTACAGTTGTTCATTACAGCAGAGGTTCATGGTAAGGCCTGTTATCTCTGGTTCCGTCTAATGCGGAATATTTATTAGCGGTCTCTTATTAATCTGCACAAATGGTGTAGTACCGTTAAGTTTTACCGTCATCCCGGCGAACATCGGGATCCTTTGAAGTTAAGGTGAAACGCACGTTTCTCTTCTGGACTCTGGTTTTCACCGGAGTGATGTTGTGCATTCAATTCTAAGACAGTTAATAATAAAACTACAGAGGTCGTGATTCAGGGATTTGTCGGTTCTGAATCAATCCACGTTTTTATCGTTCCACTCGGTTATTTTCAACCTGATTACTGCCTTCTGAAACGAGATCATCTGAAGCGGCAGAACTTAACCGCTCCCTGAAAACGATCCTGCACCAACACTTCAGCTGGTTTGGGTCGTGAACGGAACCAGTTTGAATTTATTCTGGCAGGAAACATAAAAAGGGAGCGTGGAATATTCCCGCTCCCGGCTTCGTTATGGAATCAGACTCCGGAGATGTAATTTTTCATCGATTGATTTTCCAGTAACGCCTTTTCGAGAAGCGCTTTAACGACGTCACCTATTGAAATGACTCCTATCAACTCATCATTTTCAATGATCGGAATATGCCTGATCCTTTTTTGCGTCATGGTATTCATGAGTGTTTCAATTGATTCCGTCCGGTCGGCACTGACCAGCCGTTCTCTGGGGGTCATTATTTCGCTGACGGTTACCGAAACGGGAACCCCCTGTTTACTGTCAACAAACCTCAGTACATCACGCTCGGTGATAATACCGTCAGTCTTCCCCTTCTCATCGATAACAATAACCGCACCTATTTTTTTCTCGTTCATCTTCTGAATGCACTGCAGTACGGTGCACTCCTTCCGGCATGTGGTCAACTCCGCCGGTTTTCCGTTGAGAATGGTTTCAATGCTCATACGACCGCCCTTCCTGTTGAAGTAAAACAAGGTTTATATGATTATATGAATAATATAATAAATTGTCGAGATATGATTGAACTTTCTTTGCAAAATTACGTCCTGCTTTGTTCCTCTAATATGTATCATATCTATTCATTTTATAAATATTTTTTTTAAATTTTTCAGCGCTGCCGCATACTCACAAAAAGCATGAACATATCATTGAATCTCTCCCTATAATGGATGTATATTTTTAATCTTTTTGTTTTAACCAGTTGCTTTAACCTACACGTCCGTTCCCTAATGAATGGATCTTCCGGGAAAAGGTATTTTATGAAACTTTCAGTGCAGGAGATTATCAATCAGTACCAGGCTGATGCCGGACGTCTTATGGATATCCTGCTTGATATCCAATTGACAAATGGCTATATCGACCGGTCGGCGGTCGATGTTATTGCACAAAAGTGTAATTGTTCGGTTGCCGATGTTGAACAGACCCTCTCATTCTATCACTTTTTCACCACCGAACCGCGCGGTACTTACACCGTGTATCTCAACAACAGCGCGGTCGCGAAAATGATGGGAAGCGATGCGATTGCCGAAGCTTTTGAAAAAGAAACCGGTTGCATCTTCGGATCGGTTTGTTCTGACGGGCGTATCGGTCTTTTTGAAACGTCCTGCATCGGTATGAACGATCAGGAACCGGCTGCGATCATCAACAATGTGGTTTTCCCGAATCTTACTGCCGACAAAGTCAAAAAAATTGTTGCTGACATGCGTGCCGGCAACGAGGTTGAAACGATGCAGGAATCATCGGGCGATGGAAAAAACAACTCAGCCCTTCTTAAAACCGCCGTTAAAAACAATATCCGCAAAAAAGGTCCGGTGGTATTCACCGATTACACCCCGGGTGACATGATTAAAAAGATGATCACCATGACACCGGATGCGGTTATCGGTACCATCAAAAAATCGGGTATCAGAGGTCGTGGCGGAGCAGGCTTTCCCACCGGACTCAAATGGGAATTCTGCAGCAAATCCGCAGGAGATAAGAAATACGTTTTCTGTAACGCCGATGAAGGCGAGCCCGGTACCTTCAAAGACCGCGTTATCCTGACTGAACTTCCGGGTCTTCTGTTCGAAGGTATGACACTTGCCGGATATGCCATCGGAAGCGATCAGGGAATTCTCTATCTCCGTTTTGAATACCGGTACCTCAAGGAGTATCTCGAAAAAACACTCGAAGAGATGCGTCAGAACAACCTTCTGGGCAAAAGCATTGGCGGAAAAACCGGATTCGATTTCGATATCCGCATCCAGTTCGGTGCCGGCGCCTATGTATGCGGAGAAGAATCGGCTCTTATCGAATCCGCAGAAGGAAAACGCGGAGAACCCCGTGACCGGCCGCCGTTCCCGGTTAATAAAGGCTATCTCGATAAACCGACCGTCATCAATAATGTGGAAACACTCTGTGCCACAGCACGAATCATCTCCAACGGTGAAGAGTGGTACCGCTCGATCGGGACCCAGCAGTCGGCGGGTACTAAAGTGCTGAGCATCTCGGGTGACTGCGACATGCCCGGTATTTACGAAATCACGTTCGGATGCACCATCAAAGATATACTTGATATGGCCGGTGTAAAAGACGTTCAGTCGGTACTTGTCGGCGGACCGTCCGGTACGTTCATCAACCCGCAGCAATTCGACCGCAAGCTGGCGTTCGAAGATCTTGCGACCGGTGGCTCATTCATCATTTTCGGAAAATCACGTAATCTGCTTAAAGAAGCCGTAATGAATTTTACCGAATTTTTCATCGAGGAATCATGCGGTTCATGTGCCCCCTGCCGGTACATGACGGTTTTACTCAAAAACAAGCTCGAAAAGATCCTTGATGGTAAAGGAACAAAGACGGATATCACCGATCTTGAACAATGGAGTTCGATCATGCCGGCCAACCGGTGCGGTCTGGGCCAGACGGCCGCCAACCCGATCCGGACGACCCTTGTCAATTTCAAGGAACTGTATACAAACCTGATCACCAGTGATGACGATTTCGTTTCTGAATTCGACCTCGCGGCATCAGTCGCCGATTCATGCGCTGTTGTTGGTCGTAAACCTCTGCTTCATGGAGCTTGATCATGAGTACAACTATGACTTTTACCATCGATGGAAAACCCTGTATTGCCGAGCAGGGTTCGTACATTCTCGGCGCGGCAAAGCAAAACGGCATATACATTCCTTCACTCTGCAATATCGACGGTGTCGCCCCGCGCGGTTCCTGCCGTATCTGTACAGTCAAGGTGAACGACAAACTCATGGCTGCCTGTTCAACTCCGGTGACCGAGGGAATGACAATTGAAAATGACACCGAAGAACTTCGTGAAATACGCAGCCAGATTCTTGAGCTGCTCTTCGTTGAAGGCAATCATTTCTGCCCGTCCTGCGAAAAATCGGGTAATTGCGAACTACAGGCGCTCGGCTACCGGTTTAAGATGATGATCCCCCGGTATCCGTATCAGTTTCCCATGCGCGAAATTGATGCGGCCATGCCGAAACTCGTCAAGGATCACAACCGGTGTATTCTGTGCAAACGCTGTATCCGCGCCATTAAAACCGACGACGGAAAAAACCTGTTCGCCTTTAAAGATCGCGGACACAAACTCACCATCAGTATCGATCCGTCCCTCGCGTCAACCATTACCGATGAACTTGCCGAACGTGCAGCAAAAATATGTCCGGTTGGCGCACTTCTGAAAAAGGAAGTCGGTTTCGCACAGCCGATCGGCACCCGGACGTACGACCTTGAACCCATCGGCGCGGAAGTTGAACGTGCCGGAACGGCGAAGTAAACGAAGGAGAATATAACTTATGAGTAAACCAGTAATCGCAACCGCTTCCCTTGCCGGTTGTTTCGGCTGTCACATGTCCATTCTCGATATCGACGAGCGGATCCTCGACCTGATCGAACTCGTTGAATTCAATAAATCCCCTATTGACGATATCAAGACATTCACGAAAATGTGTGATGTCGGCATTATCGAAGGCGGATGCTGCAACAGTGAAAACGTGCATGTACTCAAAGATTTCAGAAAAAACTGCAAAATTCTCGTCTCACTCGGCGAATGCGCGATGATGGGTGGTCTGCCTGCGTTGCGTAACGGAATTCCGATCAAAGAGTGTATCGAAGAGGCTTATCTCCATGGTCCCACCATTGAGAAGGGCAATACAATCGTTCCCAACGACGATGAACTGCCGATGATTCTGGACCGGGTCTACCCCTGCCATGAAATCGTCAAGATCGACGCGTTCATCCCGGGATGTCCGCCGCGGGCCGACCTGATCTGGGACGCTTTACTGTCTCTTGTCAAAGGCACCCCGATGAACCTTGAATATGAAACCGTCAAATACGACTGATAGAATTACGGAGTATATATGAGTAAAAAAATTACAATCGAACCGGTAACCCGGGTCGAAGGACATGGCAAAGTGACGATTCACCTTGATGATGACAACAAGGTGACCCAAAGCAGACTGCATATTGTCGAATTCCGCGGATTTGAACGTTTCGTACAGGGGCGCCCCTACTGGGAAGCACCGGTACTCGTTCAGCGTCTCTGCGGTATCTGTCCGGTCAGCCATCATCTCGCCGCGGCAAAAGCGATGGATGTGATCATGGGTCTGGGCTCGGACGGACTCTCTCCTACGGGTGACAAAATGCGTCGTCTGATGCATTACGGTCAGATGTTCCAGTCCCATGTGCTGCATTTCTTCCACCTTGTTTCTCCCGATCTGCTGTTCGGTATCGACGGTGATCCCGCCATTCGTAACATCATCGGCGTCGCGCTTAAACATAAGGACCTCGCTGTCCGCGGGGTGTTGATGCGTAAATTCGGACAGGAGATCATCAGAGCTACCGCCGGCAAAAAGATCCACGGTACCGGCGCGATTCCCGGTGGTATCAACAAAAACCTCTCTCTGGAAGAAAAACAGTTCTTCATGGACGGTAAAGCGATTCCGTCGATCGATACCATGATTGAATGGGCACTCGATACCGTCAAGTTTTTCAAGACCTATCATGGTGAACACAGTGCGCTTCTGGATGGATTCGCTGAATTCCCGTCGAACCACCTCAGCCTCGTCCGTAAAGACGGTGCCCTCGATCTGTATCACGGTGTCATGCGTGCAGTCGATGCCGACGGTAACCGTATCCTCGACGATGTCGATTATCAGGATTATCTGCAGTACATCGGCGAAGAGGTACGCAACTGGAGTTACATGAAGTTCCCGTACCTCAAATCGCTCGGCAAGGAGAAGGGCTGGTACCGGGTCGGTCCGCTCGCCCGGCTCAACACCTGTGACTTTATTCCTTCTCCACTGGCACAGAAGGAATTCGAGGAATACAAAGCTTACACCAAAGGCAAACCGAACAACATGTCGATGCATATGCACTGGGCGCGTCTTATCGAGACCCTGCACAGTGCAGAAATGATCAAGGAACTGCTCGAGGATCCCGATCTGCAGGGTACCGAACTGGTCCGCAAGGGTACCAAGGTTCCCGAGGGGGTCGGTCTCATCGAGGCGCCGCGCGGCACGCTGTTCCATCATTATCGTATCGATAATAACGATCAGATCGTTATGTGCAACCTCATTGTTTCGACGACCAACAATAACGAACCGATGAATCATGCGGTCAACTGGGTTGCGGAAAACACCATTTCCGGCAAAGCTGAAGTGACCGAAGGGCTGCTCAACGGCGTCGAAGTGGCTATCCGCGCTTACGATCCCTGTCTGAGCTGCGCGACGCACGCGGTCGGCAAAATGCCGCTCGAAGTGTCGATCGTCGACAACAACGATTCGGTTGTTTCAAACCGTCGGAAAAACATCGACGGCTAATAACAGGCCATCAAACCTCATATTCGGCTTCGGCAATCCCGGACGTCAGGACGACGGTCTCGGGATTGCCCTCCGTGGTTGATTATCCGAAACCCAGCGACCCAATCTCCTGCAATTTCGAATATAATTACCGGCTCAACAACGAAGACGCTCTACAGATCAATGATTATGAGTTCACCATTATTACCGACATGTCGGTCACCGTTACATCGGTCTCAACTTATTCAAAGTCGACCGGAGTCCGGGAAACGGTGTTAATCGAGATAGGATATCAGGAGGTATTTTAGTATTTTTATACCTCGTTTACGGATTGGAACAGTTTTTTACAGCATCTGCAACAATTAACACATTTCATTTCTAATGAAAGGGCAGTTCCTATGAAAAAATCAGCAGTTTTACTTGTTACTGCAGCATTTTTCACCGTCGTTTTTGCCCAGGAATCCCAGGACATCAAACCGGAACTGAAACTGTACGGTTTTGTAAAAGGTGATATGTATTATGCAATCGGTGGAGTTCAGTCATGGGGACATCCTGCAATCACCTGTGCAAGCAAGGCTACCGGTGAGGAAACAAATGCGACAGGCTTCACCGCACAGCATTCACGTTTTGGCCTCAAAGGAAGCGGACAAGTAGGTAATGTGACTATGGGCGGTGTTATCGAACTCGATTTTTTCGTGGTCGCCGCCAATGCAAACGCCAAACCGCGAATGCGCCTTGCCTACGCATGGTGCAAACCGGTAAAGGGCCTTGAGATACAGGCGGGACAACAGTGGGATCTTTTCTCACCGCTTAATCCATCCACCAATAATACCAATGCAAATCTCTGGTATGACGGCAATTACGGATTCAGAAGGCCGCAGTTGAGACTGCAATACGGTCTGGATCTCGGCTCCGTAATGCCGATTATCCAGATTTCCGCCGGTGAAACCACCAAGGAAGACGAGCTCGCATTCGTCTATGATACTACTGCAAAACAAATTGGAGCCAAATCCTGGTTAGGTCCCGATAATCTTTCTCAAATACCGCTGATTCAAGGACGTCTTGCCCTGGCCTTTTTGAAAAAGATGGAGATCGGTGTTGCAACAGTTTACGGTACATACGGAGAAGATAGAGATGTTTCGACATTCGGAGTCAGTGTCGATGCGAATCTCCCTTTTCATAACTTATTCGAGCTGAAGGCAGAATATGCCTACGGCAGCAATCTCAACAATGCCAATATCTTTACTATTGGTGGCGGAGCAGCGAAGAAAGGCGATGATGATGTTATCACCAATGGTTTCTGGGTTCAGGCAATGACCAAACCGTGCAATTTCTTTAATTTTGTTCTTGGATTCGGTGATGAGATGGTCACTTCAGACGTGGCAGATGATAAACCGGAAAGTAACATGACACTTTACACGGACTTCATCTTCCCGATCGGAAAATACTTCTCACTTGCTCTTGAATATCAACTGCTGCGGACACAAATTGCCGGTCTGGATGATGCTCATGTCGGTCATATTATTGATTTTGCGGGTAAGGTGTCATTCTGATCAGTATACCCTCAGCAGGGTAATGAGTTCCGGGTGCTCCTTGTCCAAGGCAGGAGCACCCACATGTATACCGGTATTAATCATTAAAAATCAATTTTATATAGCCATCTTTCATATCAAGAAAATAGCTCTGTGATGAAGAATATCAACAAACGGTCATCAATTCTCATTTTCGGTTTCGGCAATCCCGGACGTCAGGACGACGGTCTCGGGATCGCCCTGGTTGACCGTCTCGAACCGCTCGACCTTCCCTCCTGCACCTTCGAACAAAATTACCAGCTCAACGCCGAAGACGCGTTACTTATTGCAGATTATGACATAGTCATCTTCGCCGACGCCTCGGTGGCCGTTGCATCGGTCGCACTGACCGAAATCGAACCTTCTCACGAAATCGGGTTCACCACTCATGCGATGCATCCGTCATCGGTTGTTGGGCTCTGCAATGAACTCTACAGTAAATTTCCGAAATGTTACCTGCTCGAAATGCGGGGATTTGAATGGGAAATGAAAGAGGGGTTGTCGGAGGAGGCGGAAGTGGTATTGCGGGAGGCAACTGAAATGATCCTTTCGAAACTGGAAAAAGGCATTTTCACTCCCTCGGTGTAACACCCTCGGCTATCTATATTACAAAGTTGTAATAGGGGCTATGATAATGATGGGCAGAACTCTTCCGCGAGTAAAAAACTGCAGTACTCGGGAAAAGCATTTCATTACGTTAATGAGGTGAAAGAGTTCATCGAATACGGGATGATCAAAGAAGCCGCTTCGGAATTTTTTCCGGTGATTGCAATCGGGGTGTAGAAGAGCGCGAGCAGCGCGTTCGATAGGAAGTTGTTTGAGAAGACGGGGTTTTAGGGAGGGGGGCCAAAGATAAAGTATCATTGAAATGGTGAATTTTTATTCCACTTTTTTCCGGAAGTCAGCATTATCACCTCACACCCAGTTGCATCAAATACCGGCGAAATGGGAATCCACATCAATCCATCCGCGCAATGCCCTCGGTTCGACCCCCTGCCCGCCATCGGCAAGTTTTGAAGAGAGTAGATGCGTTGCCATATCAAACAACCGTGTTCGCTCACGAATCTCCTGTACCGCATTGTACGGCGTCTGTCCTCCGTCGACAACAGTCCAGATTTGGTGACAGGTCCCGTTTCGTTTAGATCTGAAAATACCGATATGCTTAATGCTTGCAGGATTGTCAGCTGCGCCGAGTGAATAAACATCCCCTGGTTTCGGGCCTTCGGGATGTGTTTCAAGCGTTCGCCAGGAACCGCGCTGATTTCCGGTGACAGAAGGATCAAATCCGATATTACCCGAATCTCTGTTATTGGTGATCGCAAGACCCATCGCAGGAGGGAAATTGACACATAATGTTGTTCTTCGCTGCGTGGGTTCGGGGTCCTTACGTCCCTCCTGCTCCCATTTGGTATGACGCCTGTTATAACTGTTTATATCTCCCTGCAGCCTGGACTGAGGACCGTCAGGGCCTTCCTGGGCGGTTCCTTGTTTCGAATCGAGATAAGCAAGTATTCTGACCCGCAGGGCAGAAAGTTCCACTGTTTCCGGGATGTGCACTCCCCGTCCGAGACTCCAGATTCGCAGCACTCCCGTACCATTACTTCTTATAATAGTTTCCGTAAGGTCAAACGGGTCCCATATGCAGGTACACCCCGCATATTCGCCGCTTGATAATGCAGTCGTCTCATTACGTTCAAAACCTGCTTCGCGAACCAATGGTATATCCGGTTCAACGATTCCATCCTCAGCGGAACAAATCGGTAACGGCTCGGGTTCCTCTGGAAAAGAATCATCCTCTACGGTAGCGACCACTCTCAGTGTCTGGCCGGAAACATCGTTCGCCAGCACTTCTCCCATGCTTCCCCACAGGGAAACCTGCAACGAGTACGTTCCGGGATATTTCGGTATAAATTTCAGGATAACCTGATCTTTTTCGACCTCCAGTTTCCTGTTCTCCGGCAAATCATCGGGTGAAGGATGTGATTCGGAGGTGGCGTTGGTCGCATCTGCTTCAGGTAGAGCTGTAAATGCACAGCGGGCGGTATTTTTGTCACGATAATTTTCAGCGATCGTGGCGTAATTGGTTATCTGCCAACGAAGTTCCTTTTCTTCGCCGATCGCTGCTACCAGAAAAGTACTTGGTGGACATCTTGACATAGTTCATTCCTATTCTAACCAACCCAACAAGCCAGATTGCCACGTCGAGCAGGTCTGGTCCGGTTGTATCAATCCGGTGCATGATTTATTGACCGGTGTGATTGATTTCCGTCTTTATAGTCAGTAAATAAGGGTGATTTCCTATTTCTTCAAACGTCCTCGACTTCAGGTAAAGGACTGTCTATGGTTAGCGGCGACTACCATTCACCTAGAAAAATGATCTCTACCTTGTCAGTCGCCTGCCCGTTCTGCATGACCATGTGCGGTTGCATGGGAATATCCGCCGCATCACCGGCAAAGGCATCCACAACGGGTTCACCAGTACCAACCCCCGCACTGAAGCTCCCGCTGATACTTCCGCTCAGAGCACCACTTACCGTACCGATGACACCTCCGGCAACGTCAGTTGCAGCACTGACACCGGCACTCACTGTCGCATTGGCTTTCGCGGCGACATCAGCCGCCGCTCCTGCAGCGGCACCAACACCTGCAGACACTGCTGCCTTCAGATCGACTTTCGGCACTTCAACCTTCGGTACTTCCACCTTTATTTTGGCACTACCGCCCAGTCCGAATCCCATACGTTACTCCTCTTCCGAAAACTCCGCCGTTACACGGTGTACGCGTCAACCGTCGATGAAAGCGGGTAATTGAACGTCGATGTCCCGATATTCACTCCCTCCTTCTCGGTAAGCAAGGTATATTCTCCGGCGGTAAGCCCGTAGAATGATACGAAACCGTACTCATCGGTCGTCGACTTTCCGGTAGTCGGGCCCTTAAGAAAGACGGTCGCGAGTTTCGCCGGGTGCTTATCCTCATCAACTATCTGCACATATACCCCGTGATTCTCGAAATCATCATTCTCATCAATTTTCTTGATCCACTCTTTGTACCCCGGATCCGAAGCGCCGGATGTCGTACCGGAAGGTTCAGGAGCAATGTTCTGATCGTAGAATAGCACCTCGATCCGCCGGCTGTCGGGGAGCAGACCGCTTTCGGTAACAGATGCGTCAATCTTGCCTTCGCATCCATGAGCAATAATCTTAATGCCTTCCCCGAGCGTGGTATCGGATAACTTCAGATATTCCTGAACCAGCTCAATACGCGTTTCAGGCCCCGCTTTGCCGTTGACGGTAATAGGTTTTCCAAGATCATTGTTACAGTGTTCCTGGTAATTTTTTATCGCTGCGATTGTTGCCTCATCAGTTACACCCGATGCGTTTCCGCTGTAGAATGGTGTTGCGCCTTCGGGAAGTACCGACAGCATCAACTGGATTTCGCGTACCCCCCAGCGAGCCTTCGCATCCTTGTCCGGAGCGAACCATTTCAGCCATTCATTCGGCTTTGACGTAAGATACGCCTTGAGCATTTCGGCACGGCTCAGTGCCAGATCCGCCCCGCCGTTTTCTTCGGCACCGGCATGACCGACAATCAGTACTTCCGCTTTATCACATTTGCGATGCATGGCAATTATTGCCTTTATACCATCAAGTGCTTTCGGAAGAAGAAAACACTTTTTATCATCGAAGATAAGACCGACCAACCGCACTCTCCTGACCTTATCAGATAAGCGGATGGTAACGGGATGTGTTCCCGGTTTAATTTTTACGGGAAATGTTCTTTTTTTTATTACATCAGTAACGGAAAAATTCAGCGCATCCATTTGGTCTCCCGTTTTCATTCAGAAACTTCAGACATGTTTTCATGTTCCGATGTTGGACAATTATGCATGCATTCGCCCATTGTATGTTCCAGCCATCGACCGCATAAGCACAATGCGTCGCAATTTTGCCCCCAGAGCTACCTGGACCCATCTGTTCAGGGAGCGCCTCTCCGCGAAATTCTTCCGTAAACGCGAAAACGTATACGGTATTGTGCAGAACGATGGTGATCAGAAATGGAAAATCAGGTTTTTTAATGATTTTTAAAATATAGGGAGAACCAAGTAGGACTGATTCTTCATTCCTTCCACACCACCTTGACATCTGCTTCCTCAGCACCACCAGCAGCCTCTGTGGTTAATGTCGCTTTTCCCTGGTCGTCGGTTACCACCGATACCGGCTCTTCACCGGCAACCGAGAATTGTACTTCGATACCTTTAAGCGGTTCATCCCGATCGTCAACCAGCAACACCTCAAATCCTTTTTCCGTGGATGTTTCCTCGGAAACCTGTTCCTGAGTTTCCGGTGCAACAACCGTTACCGGCTCATCCGCTGCGACCGTTACAGCTTCCGCACTGCCATCTGTCCCGGTCGTCTCCTCTGTGGTATCATCGGATTCATTCTCTCCGGCATCCTCAGTAGCACCTTCCTCCCCACTCTCCTCCCACAGAATCCGCACATCCGCGTCCACTGAAGGATCTGCAGCCTGGTGTTCCGCAATCCCGTTCGCATCGGTCCTGACCACCACCGGATCTTCTCCGGGAACCGTAAACTCGACCTTGATTCCCTCAAGAACATTTCCGTCCTCGTCCTTGAGTTCCACGCGGTAGATCGCTTCGAGTTTCAGATCGATCGGCGCGCGTCCACTGCTCTTGCTCCGTGCGCTTCCTTCAAATTCCAGTTTGAGCGCCTCACCCCGTTCGTCCGGATCGCAGACCACCCATTCAATCCGCGCGGTACCCCCCTCATTCTTCCCCCGCTCAGTCTCGATACGCATGGCGGGATCGCGGGTTTTATCGAAAATATCGAAGGTCACCGGTGCTCCTTCCGGATAGCCGGATACATCGACAAAAAGTGCGATGGTATCGCCGATACGGGCAACAGCCGGAGACTCTTCCTTTCGTGCATCGTCGACATGTTCCCAGCGCGGATTGGTAACGGTGATATCGGAGAGCGGTGTTTCAAGATCATCAGTGAGCGCCGCTCCGTCCTCTTTGAGTTCCTGCGCGATCGGGAGGAAATAATCAAATACTTTCGGCCTGAGCAGATTGATAAGACGCTCATCGCGATTGTAACTGAAGGGAATGTGCACCGTGGAGATAACAGCGTTGTCGATAAGTGCCCGGACGAAATTGATCCGGCCTTCGACATCGGCATAACTGCTGCAGAATCTGTTGATGTTGTAACTGCTTTTTTCGGTGGTACTGAGGGTGCCGAAAATTTCTTCGGTCTGGAATATCAGCTCTTCCAACGGTAAATCAGCAAGATACCGGTGGATCAGTTCAAAATCCGGAGTGACAACAGGACAACGATTGGGATTCATTTCGTAGTTTTTTTCTGATAAGTGAAACCTGTTCAGGTATCAGTACTGCTATGACCAATATAGTTCTATGATCGTTAACCGTTGTGTGACCTTCGTCACACTTCGTCATTTTTTTTTAGTGACTTCGTGAAGCCTGCGAACTCAGTGTACTGCTTTAGACTGGTGGTTCCGATATTCTCCGGAATCAATTCAAAACCTGCTGCCAACCGTAATCCGACAGACGAAACTCTCTGTCAGTTAGCTCCAGGTATCATCACCGGGCGATACGGTCGGCTGCTTTTCTGCCTACTTTGCCGTTGCCGAGAACCAGTTCGTATAAAGTAACCGGGAGATGCCGCCAGATTTTTCTTCCCGCCCGTTTTGTACGAACCTCCTCCATTTTCCCGTGAAGACGGCGTGCCTGCAGAATGAACGCTTCAAGATTGGCAAGCACCAGCGGGGGAAACGGCGATCCGTCGGTTTCGAGAGAGAGAAAGGGAAACGCTCCGGCATCCGTATACCGGAGGGCACGTTTGCTCCATCCGGGCATACGGGCCTTCCCCGCAGGAGTAAGCTCCTTCTTGAGCATCGCTTCGGCCATGCGTGACGGCATGCATCCGAACGGGCCGATGGAAACGATACCGCAGGAATCGTCGAGAATTTCCCGCATGCCAAGACCGACCGTGAGAATGGTTTCACCTCTGAAATTCTCATTGAGGAGGTGTTTCACCCCATCGATGGTCACATCGACATCGATCATTTCGAAATGATACAGTCCACTCTGCGCGAACAGCATTTTCAGGCGGCTCTCCCACCATACCTGCAGCCGGGCGATCAGCCGCATCCGCATTTTTTCTTTGAGAGTGAACTGCCGTTCTCCGAGTCCGGTATTGATCACGTAATTTCCGTAACAGAGATACTCGGCTATCGGTGCTGTTTTGACCATGAATCCGTGTTGTTCAAGATAATCGATGATATTCTTGCGGGAAAACTCGTCACGCCGGACATAAATTTCTCCGATGAGCGAAATCACCGGGAGTGAAGCAGGATCCTTCCGGAGCGGAATCTGTTTGACCCGGTAAACCACCATGGCGATGAGCGCACTTATCCGCAACGAGAGTTTTCCCTCGAACCAGGTGAGCAGTTCCCGCCAGATCGATTCGAGAGTTTCAAGGGCCTCCTCCCTGTTTTCCGCCGCCACCGAGAGTGTACTGCGGACATCTCCCATTATATCGGAAACGATGATCGCCTGCCACGCCTTGAGCTGTATCCTGCTTCCCAGCCCCCCGTACCCGTTCTCGTCGGTTAACGTAAGGACCGCTGCATTCTCTATCCGTTGCCGCTCGATCAGATGATCAAGTGCAACACAGTACTGTCCCAGCCGGCAGGGCCCGCCCCCGGTCGGCAGAAAAAAGAGTGTGACCTTCCAGGTGTCTTTACGGTCACGTATATACTTCATGAACGATCCGGTGGTCAGTATATAGGGCAGACACTCCTTGCAGGAGGTACTCGTTTTCCCCTCATGCAATACCTCTTTATCGGACACCGGAAGGGCCTTCGCATTGATTCCCGCGGAGCGCAGTACGGCTGCGATACTCTCGGTGCCGTAACGTCCCATCGAAGGAAGAAGTACCTCGACATCGGGATGGGAAAGCGGGAGTTTTCTCCCGTGAGACGATATCACCTGAATTGACTGATCGTATACCACTCGGGCCGCCTTGAATGGCGGCGGTTTCACCGGCGGAAGGGACCGGTGAAGATATGATCCCATGATGTCGAGCGCCGCCTCGATACGGGTATCGATACCGGCATCGGCGGTATGCTGATCAAGTTCCAGGGTAAGCGACGGCTTGCTTCCCATCACCCGGCGGAAATAGCCGATCAGGAATGAGTCGGGACCGCAGGAGAAGTTGGTGATATAGCAACCGAAGAGGTGCGGTTGATCCTTCACATACTGCGCCGCTTTCATGATTTTCTGTCCCATCGCCCAGAACATTTTTTTATCCACCTGATAGTCAGCAGCGGGCAACATGTCGTAGGGAATAACGGTTGTTCCCCGCGTGGCGATCTTGTGCGGAATTCCCATGTTCGCATCACCGGTAAAACTGTTGTACGGTCTGCCGAAGAGTACCACCGCAGGAACGGCCTGATCGAGCTCTTTGAGGATCGCGGCACCGACCGTAAGCAGTTCCTTCTCGAAATCACGCTGCCGGGCACAGGCAAATGCAAATGCCTCGGCGGCGATTTTCTCCTCGATACCCATCGATGCGGCAACCGCACAAAGCGCCGTTTCGGCGACCTCGTAGGAGACATCCATCCGCAGCACGGGAGAAAGCATGGTGATACCGTTCGCTTCAATCTCCTCCCGGAAGGTCGTTGTCATATAATATGGTTCACCCTGCACGAAAACACAGGTGCGACTGTAAGTGGGCACATTCGGTACCGGAATCTGCATGACCTGCGGAAGAAAAATGTAGTCGGGTTTCATCGCCAGGAGGCGCTGAAAACCTCCATGTGCGATCTCGGCGGGAAGACAGAATGCAGCCTCCGCCCTGCCGACACCTTCGGAATCGATGGTATCGGGAAAAAGAAGTTTACATCCCATCCGGTCAAAAAAATTGCTGAAGAGCGGATAAAGCGAATGCGTAAGGAAAGAGCGTGCGAGTCCGACCGTTTTTACCCCTTCATTCCGCGGTTCATCCGCCGGCAGCGGGGGTACACCGAAATCGGTAAAGAGCATCCGCTGACGGATCGCCACCAGATCCATCGATGCGGTATCGACTTCCCGGTTGAACCGCAGGTTATAATACCGGTTGCACATACCCCCGAACGGATATACCTTCCCGTCAAGACGTAACCGTGAAATGACGCACTTACGGTCGCACTTCTCGCTGCCGCCGCCGCAGACGAAGGTATCTTCACGTTGCGCGTCCCTTTCAATAAGCTCGGTCAGATCGAAGGCACCGGGTGCCGTCTCCCCCCGACTGATCTTGCCGGCCACATCGAGTGCGACCCCGAACGCCCCCATCAGACCGGGATCGGGAGGAACGATGATCGGTGTTTTCATCAGCGACGCCATCGCCAGAGGAACTGCCTTGTTGTAACAGACTCCCCCCTGCATGAAAATTTTCCTGCCGACCGGGCGGGCACCCTTCACCCGATTGAGATAATTGAGACATATGGAGTAGACCAGACCGGCCAGTATATCATCGCGACCGATACCTTCCTGCCCGGCAAGCTTGATGTCACTGCCGATAAATGCCGCGCACTGGTCGGTGAAATTCGGTGGCTGCTTCCCCTGTAACGCAAAGTCACCGATCAATTCCGTTGACACACTGAGGGATTCACGTGCCGCCTCCTCAAGAAACGACCCCGTCCCGGCACTGCACGCCTCATTCATGGCGTAATCCGACGGTACGCCTGCGATGAGCGTGGTGTATTTGGCATCCT
>JAFGHA010000129.1 GCA_016930275.1 Chitinispirillaceae bacterium | reverse complement strand
CTATCCCGTTTAAAATCATCGGGGTCGCTGTCGGTATCGGAATCGGAATCGACCTTGAAAACAGAACTTTTTCGATACCGATGCCGATCCCGACCCCGACTGCGAACGGAATCGACAGTGTTTTCTATTGTGAGACAGGTAATACATAAGGAGTTAGGATAAAATTTAATACGTGAGATATACTACTATGGTGAAAAAGATTCGTTTTTATTACTGTCTCATATTTGCTATAAGCGCCTACAGCCAGAATAACTGGACTCTTACCTCACCCGGCAACTCTTTGCAGGCCACCGTGCAATTTACCGATTTAAACGGAGAGGCAGACTATCCCTCCGGTCAAAGATTGTACTACGCGGTGGGTATCGGGAGTCCCGATTCATACACTGAAGTGATAGAACCATCGCCCATGGGTATTGAGCGTGAGGATCAGAATTTTGTTGACGGCCTGACGTTTGATTCCGTCGAAGAGGAACGGCAGATAAATGACAACTATACCATGGTGGCCGGTAAAAGGGTTTCGATAACCAGCACCTGCAATGAACTGGTATTGCTCTTCAGTGCGGGTTCCGGTAAAAAGCTGGATGTTATTCTGAGAGCCTACGATGATGGATTCGCTTTCCGCTACCAATTCCCCGAAACAGACAATAAGCAATACACGGTGAAAAAGGAAGTTACCGGTTTCCGCGTTCCAGCGGGAAGTAAGGGCTGTATGCTTCCGCATACCGCCTTTGAGCAGTTCGGGCCCGGCTACGAAGGCATGTGGCAGAACAATGTGGATGTGGGGACTCGTGCACCAAGCTCAGTCGGCTGGTGTTTTCCGGCCTTTTTCAATAAAGGCGATAACTGGGTTCTCTTCGGGGAAACCGATGTGATGGATTCCTATTGCGGTGCCACCATGGAACAGAACGTCAGTCAAAGAGTCTACCGGCTGAAGTTTCCCCCTGCCGCAGAAGGCAATGGAACGGGAAGTGTCACCCCGTCTTCAACGCTGCCCTGGAAAACCCCGTGGAGGTTTATCATCGCGGGGAACTCTCCCGCTGTTATCATCGAATCCACACTGTTTCACAATCTGGCGTCACCTTCGAAAATCGACGATGTTTCCTGGATCAAACCGGGAAGATCCTCCTGGTCCTGGTGGTCTCAGGAGGGAGAGCATACCGAATACGGAGTCAATACCGAGTATATCAACCTGGCTGAAGACATGACATGGGAATATGCGCTGATCGATCACGACTGGAACGGTACTACTGTCCAGCAATTGATCGACTACGGCAAGCAGCACCATGTGGGGATCGTGGTGTGGTACAACAGCGGGGGCCCGCACAATACCGTAACCCACATGGGGCCCCGCGACCGGATGGATACACGGGATGCCCGCAGAAACGAAATGCAGAAAATCAGTCAATGGGGCATCAAAGGCATCAAGGTGGATTTTTTTCACAGCGACAAGCAGAACATTATCCAACAGTATCTCGGCATTCTCAGGGATGCGGCTGATTATAAACTGGTGGTCAATTTTCATGGCTGTACCGTACCGCGGGGATGGCAGAGGACCTTCCCCAATCTCATGACCGCGGAAGCCGGCCGCGGCGCTGAATGGTATAAATACCAGGCCGATTATCCCCCCGGGGCTCCCCGCCGCAATACCATAATGGTCTTTACCAGAAATGCCCTGTGCTCCATGGATTACACGCCTGTCACCTTCACCAATCACGCCAATCCCCATATCACCACCTACGGACATGAGTTGGCCCTGTCGGTAGTATTTGAGTCGGGACTGCTTCACCTGGCGGATCGCGTGGCAGGGTATCAAAACTTACCCGATGCTCCTAAAAAATTCCTGCGGGAAGTCCCCACCACCTGGGACGACATCAAATACATTGAAGGCACGCCGGGAGAGTATGTGGTACTGGCACGCCGTAAGGGAGGCGACTGGTACCTGGGTGGTATTGACGGCGGCGGCAGGAGCAGAAACCTGTCATTGGATCTCTCATTTCTCAGCTCGTTAAGTGAGGATGGCTACGACATGACCTTAATCACCGATGGGAATTCCAATACGACGTTCAACAGCAGCCAGGATGTCATAACCGGCAATGAGAAGCTCGACGTGGCAATTCGCAGCAACGGCGGATTTGTCGCAAAACTCATCAATAGGAAGCCGGTTTCGGTGAACGCCGGCGCCGGATTGCAAAGAATGCGTAACCATGCACCCGCTGCGTTACTTGTATCGGTTAACGGCCTTTGTCCGATACCCGCTGTTTCTGCCGGGAAAAAACGGCTTATACGTTTCTACGATATAAAGGGCAGGCTTGTAAAGACAATTTCGATTGATGGTGACCTGCCGATGGATGGTAAGCGTGCATTCAATCTCAGCTCAGGTGTGCATATTTTGAGGATAAAGTGAAAAGGGGAATAGGCGGTATGGTAGAAACATAGTACGGGCGAAACGGGTCGTGCTGCATTGACAGGTCCGGAAGTGGTTGTAACATTCCCGCTCGTTTCATTTTTTCCGGATACGGTAATCAACGGGTGAGCGCCACTCTGTAAGTGGTTGCCCCCTTTTCGGTTGTGATTCGAAGGATGTAGACACCTGCGTAATATTTTTCCTTTGCGGGGTGCCAGATAATTCCCGTCCCTCCGGGTGTAACGGTCATAAGGTCCGACGCGGTTACCTTTCTTCCGTCAATGCCGATCAGGGTCAGCATCGCTGGTACCGCTTCCGATGCTGACGTATGCAGCCGGACCGCCCCTCCGGATAGTGGCGTCACCGACCATGCCCCGTGGTCCTGCCGGTTCACCCGGTCAACGCCGGTTGTTTCCGAAGGCGTCAGTGCAAGGGTCACGACACTGTGCGCGGGTACCGACACCGTGAGCGATGAACCGCTGAGCGAATAATCCGCGGCGGGGAGGGTTTGAATATTCACCGGTTCGACCCCCTTGTAATCGTTGTAGCTGTCGTATTTCGGGCCGTTGATGACTGTTGCGGTGCAGGATTTGTACGGCGGAGCATTGTTCAGGGTAACGGTGACGTTCCGTTTATCGGAAATGTGGGAGTTGCACATACTGATATGCAGGATTCCGGTACTGTCAACCGAGGCCGAAGCATTGATAATCGGCACCCTCTCGTTTTTTTCCGGTGCCTGGGTAACGGGTACCATGGTCGCCTCCTGATGCACCTTGTACATTTTAAACACATAAAAGGTGGGCGTTTTAATCATATCGGTCGTCGGAGGGTTAGCGGTAAGCAGCAGCGACTGGATGACATTCACCGGTTGGGCGACCAGCGCCATCTTCACGCGCCTGCAGCGGTTATTGAAAATGTTGAAATGCATTGAGGCGATAACGGCGTCGCGGCAGGTGTTCTGCTGATAGCAGCTTCCCATACCACTGAGTCCGCTGTACCAGGCACCCCATTCATCAACAAGAAGATCAACGGAATATTCGGGATCGTATTGGTTCATGATCCTTTCACAGGTGTTCATACAACTGTCTATTGCCCATCCCAGACGCAGCCGGCTGTAATATTCAGCCTGGGAGAAATTCATTGAAGGGCCGCTGCCGTTAAGTCCCGAATAATAATGATAGGTAACGCCTTCAGCCTTTCCCATTACCCGTTTCATCACCGCATCGAGCCAGTAGTCCCCGAGACCATTCCCCGACCCTCCGTCGGCAATCCTGTAGAGTTTTCCCGCGAATTGCTGCGGAATCGTCGCTTCGAACTCTTCGTATTTGTCCAGATACTTGTTAATCGCATATTCATAACCACTACACCCACCCCAGGGCTCATTCCCTATTTTCCAGTACACCAGTTTACCGGGGAAATGCTCATCGATGTAATTCAACCAGGCAGTCTGGTTTGCCGTTGAAACGAAGATATTGGCGGTGATGTAGGGTATCGAACCGACCAGATCGCATAACTGAAAGTATTCGTCGGTACCGAAACCATCCGAACCAGTACCTCTATCGCAATCACCACCCGGGCGGTCTTTTTTAGGTCCGATGCCGTTTGACCACTCATACCTTTCGGCAAAACACCCCCCCGGCCAGTCCAGACAGGAAACACCCGCCTCCTTGAACGCCTCGATAACATCATTGCGTATACCGTTGGTATTGGGAATGGGGGAGTTCTCACCAACATAGACTCCGGTATAGATATCTCTCCCCCAGTTTTCCATGAGCGCGCCGTAGATTTCCCTCTTGATTGTGTAGGTCGCCTGCCCGACATTTAGCGACAGCGTACTCTGAGCTAAGGCGACCGGGTAACAGCCCAGGGCCGCGATGATGAGACAGCTCTTTGAAAATTCGCTATGTCTGTTTTGCTTCAAGGTACCTTCCGTTTCCGACGCTGTCGGTACTACTGCCAGGTTTCGAGTCCGCCGGTTAACCGTTCAATAATATACAATATAATATACTTAAATATCCGAACAAAATCGCTTTATAAAAATAAATGAATATTAAAATATTGTGAGATATTATTGATTATATAAAATATACATATCTCTATTAATATCAATAATATAATATATGGTACAAATTAAATATCTACATATATATCCACTTTATATTTAAAATATTTTTTACATAAATTGCAATTTTTTGTGTATATTTCTATTTAATGTCGACCATAAAACGCGGTAGTTATCCCACGGTATTTCAGTATACCGATTATCGAAAGTTCCTTCTCGATACTCTTGCGTATTTACTCGATGAAGGAAGGAAACTTTCATACCGATCCATTTGTGATGCAGTCGGCATTAAATCCACCGGCCATTTTACCCTGGTACTTCAGGGAAAAGCGAATATTTCCATTCCTCTTGCCATGAAGCTTGCCCGTTTTCTCAAACTCAAAAAACGGGAAAGCGACTATTTCCAAGCGCTTGTGCTGTTCAACCAGGCAAAAAAGCATGCCGATAAAAGAGACTATTTCGTGAAGATGATGTCGTTCAAGGAATCGTCGATACGTCTGGTCAGCGCGGACCAATACGAATACTATGACAAATGGTATCATGCGGTCATCAGGGCGCTTCTGGAGATAGTGCCGGTAAAGGACGATTTTTCGGTAATCGCGAAAATGGTCGATCCGCCGGTATCGGCCGACGAGGTGCGTAAATCCATCGAGCTGATGGTTACCCTGCAGCTGGTGAAGAAAGACGATTTGGGGAATTTCCGGCCTGCCGAGGCGATTATCGACAGCGGCCCGGCAATCGGATCGCTTGCGGTGACGAATTACGCCATGAATATGCTGGAACTCGGGAAACAGGCCTTCGACCGTTTCCCATTGGAGGAACGGATCTTCTCCTGGGCCACACTGGGGGTATCGGAGAAGGGATACGAACAGGTGGTGCAGGAGCTTCGCGAATTCCGCAGAAAAGTGTATGAAATCGCGAAAAATGATGCTAATGCAAACCGAATATACCAGGTGAATATCCAGGCATTTCCGGTGTCGAAACCTCATGACGAAGAGGATAGACGATGAGGAAAATGCTCGGCATGCTTGCAGCGCTCCTTTCGCTGTTTTTATCGATGTGCTCCCTATCGTCCGTGAGCGGCACCGGCTCGGGTGGTGAAGCGCGGACCGCACAGGTTACCGGAACGGCGCTGTATGCCGGGGGAGAACCGGCCGTCGGTGCACGGGTCGTCCTGCGACCGGAACTGTACCTTTCGGGGATCACCGAGTACCGGCATGAAAATCACGAGACGCGCACCGATTCGTGCGGTCGATTTATCATTCCATCCGTTGACACGGGAAATTACTGTTGTGAAGTCAACGACGGCGATGCTCGTGCGGTTCTTGTCCGGTTCAGAAGAAACGCTGTCGACACGCTGATCGCATTGGGCGCCGATACGCTCAGAATGACCGGCGCCATACGGGGAAAGATTGCCTCCTCCATGACCACCCCCGAAAAAGAGTATGTGCTCGTTGAGGGAATTGAAGGCGCAATCGAACAGCCATCCGACAGCGGTGGATTCATTATCGAGGATGTACCGCAGGGAAGCTATTCCGTTGTAGTAATTCCTTTGGTGCTCGGATATGCACCCGAAAAGATTGACGACGTGCCCGTCACTTCGGGCATGGAATACGATATGGGCACCGTACAACTGGTTCCATTCGAAACCAAGGCATATTCGAAAAAGATCGTTTTAAATACCTCAACGACCGGAGCCGATGTACCTGAGACGGTACGGAATTTTCCGGTGCTTGTCAGATTGAATGAAACCAATTTTTCTTTTGATCAGGCAATGGGCGGCGGCGAGGATATTCGGTTCGCCGGAAGTGACAGCACGCTGCTGCCGTTTGAAATCGAGCGGTGGGACCCGGCGGCCGGGCTTGCCGAGGTGTGGGTGCGTCTCGATACGCTCTACGGCAACGACAGCACGCAGCATATCCTGATGTTCTGGGGCGGGTCGAACGGAGATACGCTTTCGGTGAGGGCGAGCGGAGAACTATTTGATACGACGGCCGGTTTTAAAGGCGTTTGGCATTTAGGCGCTTATGAAAACGGTCTTCTCCCGGATGCCACTCGGTACCGGTATCATGGAACGCCCTACAATATGGAGGGTTCTTTGGCCCCGGGAGCGATCGGGTTCGGGCGGAAATTCAGCGGGGAAACGGGTTATTGCATGATGGAGGGTACTGCAGCGGGCGCTCTTGATTTTCCGGCAAACGGGACCTATTCGATTTCCGCATGGGTAAATCCGGATATCCTCAACGGACGCTATCGAATAATCGCGTCGAAGGGCAATAAGCAGTACAACCTGCAACTTAAAAATAATGACAATTGGGAGTTCACCGAATTCCGGGACACGCCCTCCGACAGCGTGGGGTGGGAGGAAACGCTCGCTTCGGCGGAGGCTGGAAAATGGGTATACCTGGTCGGCATACGGTCGGGGACACGGCAGTATCTTTATGTGAATGGTGCGTGCGTCGACAGTACGATAACGCTTTTTCCCCTAAAAGATGAAGATACGCAGCGCCGGCGCGATCAGACCAGAAATTTTGCCATTGGAAGATTGCCCGACGGGCCCTCCTATTATTTCAGCGGCATCATCGACGAGGTGCGGGTTTCGGGCAATGAACCGACAAGCGACTATATAAAGCTCTGCTATATGAACCAGCGGGCCGACGATAAGCTCGTTGTCTTGAAATAAAAAAGCCGCCTGTAACTTCCCGGCAAGGTCACTACAGGCAGCGCGCGGAAAAAAGGTTAAGCGTTGCGGGTTGTTACGCCCGCTACGGCCGTCTTTTTCCGTTGAGTAAAAATACATCAGTGAAGGGATGAAGAAAACGTTTTTACGCTTAACGGAAATCAATGGGATCGAATGCGTTCCGACGGCTGAATTACTGCGCAGAACCGGAAAAACCGAGATGAAAGGAGACTCGCCTTGCATCCTCCAATTCGTTTAAACGGCATGTTACTGCTTCTATGTATTTGGGTATCTTCGGGTTTTTCACAGCGTATCATGGAAAATCTCGGGCGCGGCCTTTGGGCGGTGCGTACCAGCTCAAATCAGGTGCTGGTGTGCTGGAGAATTCCGGTTCCTGAATTTTACAACAGTACCACATATAACCTCTACAGAGAAACTACCCGGATAGCATCCGGCCTTAATGTGTCAAACTTTGTGGACGAAACCGGAACAAACAGCACCTACAGTGTGGCCGCAGT
>JAFGHA010000015.1 GCA_016930275.1 Chitinispirillaceae bacterium | reverse complement strand
AGCGGTACCGCGCCGAGTCTTACCTATACGCCCAACACAAACTACAACGGCAGTGACGAACTCACCTTTACCGTGAACGACGGTGAACTGAGTGCTGAAGCAACCGTGACGATCACCATCAACGCGGCCAACGACCCACCGGTGCTCAATACCATTGCTCCGAAATCGGTGAATGAAAACTCACTGTTGACCTTCACCGCAACTGCCTCTGATGTTGATGGCGATGCTCTCTCCTACAATGCATCCAACCTTCCTTCAGGTGCAACGTTCACCAACGGGTCGTTCACCTGGACACCGGCCTTCAACCAGGCCGGCAGCTATACGGTCATCATTTCAGTAACCGATGGTGCGATATCCGTATCGAAGAATGTTCAGATCACCGTAATCAATACGCAGCCAAAGGTGAAAGTCTATATGTACGACGAAGCAATGAGTAATCCGGTTGCGTCAAATCCGCGGATGTATCTGGTCAACACAAGTAACGAGGTCATTTCGAACTGTCGGATCGAATACTATTTCACGACTGAAAACGGTAAGGCACCACTGCTTGACCTCTATTACGTTGCAAATGCGAAGGTGACCCTTGCCAGTCGCGGGAACGGTGACTACACGATCGTGTACGATCTCACGGGAATCAGTCTTTCTCCGGGCGCCGTTTTCCCGAATCCGGGGGGGATGGTCGTCGGGCTGCATTATAACGACTGGAGTACCGTTGATGTGACAAATGACTACTCAAACAATCGGGCAACCTACTTCAAGGAAAACGGCAATATCTGCGTTTACGACAGTGACAACCGGCTGCTTGGCGGTATAAAACCCGCGAACACGAGTATTCTTCCGTTTGCCGATGCCGGAAGGGACATTTGGAGTTTCAGTACGCAGGTAACCCTCGATGGAACCCGCAGTCATGATCTGCTGGGCCAGATTATCGGCTATGAATGGATTGTAAACGGGAACACGGTGGCAACCGCAGCCAAACCGACACTTTCCTTCAACTACGGTGTGACAAACGTTACGCTTCGGGTCACCAATTCGGAGGAATTGTCGGCAACCGACGAAGTTAAGGTATACGTTCAGCGGTACAATGAGGTACTGTTCGGGATGAGTCCTGATCCGGTTCCTCAGAATACACCGGTAACCGTTGAATATTTCGTTCCGTGGAATATGGGAGGATGTTCGATACTCCTTGAAGCTCCCAACGCCTGGGGTGGCACCAATGTAATTTACCTGAACGGATCTGGCGGTTACCATAAGGAGACTATCTGGAGCTGGAACAAATCCAGTTTCGGTGGTTCGGGCCCCTGGACCGTTAAATGCAAGGTAAATGGAGTCGTCAGGCAGACACTGAGCCTGAAGTTCGATTATTGATTTGCAATGTGATCCGGTAATCCGGTTCATTTGATTACATCAGGAGCATAGGTATCGGTACCTATGCTCCTTTTTTTCCCTTCCGAGATGTTTTCCGGATTACCTTCCTGATCAAAAGTCACTTGTCTTTCAGAAGAGTCGGGCATAATTTATTATTTGAGTGGAGGTTATGCTCTTAGCACAAGAACAGGTCCTCATCCGGTGCTGCGATGAGTTTTGTTCGTGACATGAACGAGCGTCAACATATCATTAACTGCAGGGAGCGGTCATGAATTCTTTTATTGCACATCTGGTTCTTTGCATTGTCAGTATTTCCCCTCTTCTTGCCGCAGGCAGTAATAATTACGGATTAGTGCGTGACAAAGAGACTCTCCGTCCGTTGACAGGTGCTCTGGTAACCTCGACGAGTACGGGTGATACGCAGATAACCGATTCCACCGGGCGGTTTTTACTGCCGTCCGCCGCTGTCAGATTGCAGCGATCCTTCCCGCTGAATGGCAGCAACATTCGCTGGAATGCCCGTACCCGTATTCTTGATGTCAGTGATGTTCCGGATCTTGTTACCGTACGTCTTTACGGTTTCGACGGAAAACTGCTCGTGTGTTTTCATCCGTCCGCCACTCATCATCTACTTACGATTCCCCCGTTGCCCCATGGTATCTACCTTGTGAAAGTCGGGACTCCGTGGAGAGAAACGTGTCTGAAAATCATGCAGTATGACGGGTATCAGTCATGGATCAGCAGCACTCCTGTCCGAAGTGTATCGAAACGGGCAAGTGCCGGCACTGATACACTTGTATTCAGTAAGGAACTCTATCGCACTAAAAGAGTTCTCCATGAATCCGACAGTACCTACATCGATTTTACCGTTAACCTATCTCCCGAAATCGGAGACTACCTGTTTCTGGACACGCTCCGCACCTACCGCCTGACCATTGCTGAAAACGATATGAACATCCTGCAGGATTATTCATCACTTTCAAGCGGCCCGGGACAGACCAATCCGGTATACGTTCCCGCGCATTTGAGTTTTGAAGATCGGGAACTCGATTCCATTGCCGTCCGCTTTCGCGGCGACCAGTCGTTGTGGGACTGCATCACCAACGGAAGTCGTAACGTGCTCCGGTATCCGCAATTCGGTTTCGGCAATGACGATGTCTGCGCAAAATTCGCTTTCAAATTCAATTTCAAATATTACAAAGACGATCAGCGGTTGTACGGCCTTAAAAACATCAATTTCCGGTCGATGTCCTACGACCCGACGAAAATGCATGAACGGCTGGCCTTTTCATTTTTCCATGACATGGATATCGTGGCACCCCGTACCGCATTCGCACGCCTCTATGTCAACAACGAATACTGGGGTATTTTTACGGCGATTGAAGAGATTGACGGACGAATGACAAAGCACCGTTTTCCCGAAAGCGGCGACGGTAACCTGTATAAAGATCTCTGGCCCGATTCGCTCACTTCAGATGCGATGATCCTCGATGCCTTGCGAACGAACGAGGAGGAGGGCAACATAGAAGATTTCAAGGCATTCCGGAATGCCGTAGCTTCCCCTTCAACCGCCGATTCCAATTTTATAGAAATCCTCGGTCAACAGATGGATATTCCCTATCTGATCCGGTATATGGCGGTTGACCGGGCGATCATGAATTTCGACGGCCTCGTTTCACTTTACTGCGGCACCAACTGGCGACTCCGACACAATTTCAGCTGGTACCGAGATCTTCCCGGATCAAAATTCATTCTCATCCCCTGGGATATGGACAAAGTATTCCTTTATCCTGAACCGAATTTCTGGACAAACAACCAGCCTACCGGCAACAATACCGTTCCCAACTGGAACGTGGTTACCTCGGACTATACACCGATCGGCTGTTATTTCGATCCGAGCACCATCGCGGTTACATACCTGGGATCCGGTCCCTACTATGATGTCTCGCCGATTGACGCGGATAAGTTTCTCCGTCTCTTCCGCACCACGACATGGAATGATTTCGTGACTGAAGGCCATCGTTTTCTGGATGAAGTTTTTCTGCAGGATACGGTCGATGCCCGCTTGACACGATGGCGCCGTCAGATCGCATCGGCCGTGGGTGAAGATCCCACCATCGACAGCACGGCATGGGAGACGATGGTGGACAGTCTCTCGAACACCATTCCGCTGATGCGGGAACATTTCGAGTTGATGCTGGATACGTTGATACTGCTGTCAGAGTAGCATTATTCCTGACTTACGCAGGAACGATTCCGGAACCATGGCACAAACCGACAGTTTTCCGGAAAAAATGATATTTTTTAGGTGTCGTCTCAATCATCGACACCCGATAGATTTATTACCAGATTTAATACACTTTACCACGAACCGGTTCATTCCTTATTTTTATTGTAACAAACGGTTTCCATATTCAAGGCTGCACTCTATAGTTTCCCGTTCAACCGCGGGAATGCATGAACAAATATATTTCTGTCTCTCCGGAGTTCACCCGCATGCGTCAGCAGATACTCGTCATCGAAGATGAAGCCGCAATAGCCGACACCATTGTCTATGCCCTTGAAACGGACGGTTTCGAAGCGGTATGGGTCGCGACCGGTTCGGAAGGAAGGGAACTCCTGCGGAAAAACGCTATCGCCCTTATCATTCTTGACATCGGCCTTCCCGATATGAGCGGTATTGAATTCTGTAAAGAGATCCGGCAGGATTCATCGGTACCGATCATTTTTCTCACCGCCAGGAACGATGAGATTGACCGTGTGGTGGGACTCGAAATCGGCGGTGACGATTATATCGCCAAACCGTTCAGCCCGCGTGAACTTACCGCCCGGGTCAAAGCGGTCCTGCGCCGGTATCAGACCGTACCCACGCCCTCCACTCCCCTGCCTAAACCTGTTCCGACGACCTCATCCGACGACACCCCCTTTCTCCTCGATGAAACCCGCATGTCGATTTCGTATTTCGATGTACCGCTCGACCTCACGAAATGTGAATTCAGACTATTGCAGACCCTGATCAGACACCCGGGACGCGTCTACTCGCGCGAATCCCTCAAGGAAATCGCATGGGACGAACCGGAATTCAGTCTTGACCGCACCGTTGATACCCACATAAAAACGATACGCGGCAAACTCCGGGCAGTCAGACCCGATCGCGACCCGATCGAAACCCGACGCGGATTCGGCTACGCGCTGCGTGAGTCATGGTAACGATCCGCACCCGCATCAGCATCGGCATTTTCCTGATCGTCGCCGGGGGGTTTATTTATTTTGTCAACTGGGTACTCGGCGAAATGCGTCCCCATTACATAAAATCGATGGAGGAGTCGCTGATCGACGAATCGGTCCTGCTCGCCTCGATAGTCGAAGGGATGATCAGCGACGAACGGATCCCCGTCGGAGATCTCCGCAGTGCGTTCGAGCGCGCCGGCAGCCGCACGTTTCATGCGCGAATCTATGATATGGTTAAAAACCGTATCAATGTCCGTGTTTATATCACCGATGCGCAGGGGATCGTTATCTTCGATTCCGACGCAGGAGCCGCCGAAGGTCAGGATTACTCGCGATGGAACGACGTTCACCTCACCCTTAAAGGAAAGTACGGTGCACGTACTTCGCACGGTATCCCCGGTGATAAATCGACCTCAGTTCTCTGTGTTGCCGCACCGATTATGTCCGACACCGTAATCGCCGGTGTACTTACCGTGTGCAAACCTTCCGGCAGTGTCACCTTTTTCATCGAGCAGGCACGGGGAAACATGATCGTTGCCGGTTTCATCGTCGGCCTCGGTATCATTCTTCTTGGTATTTTTCTCTCCGTCTGGGTAACCTCTCCCATCAAACGGCTTACCGGGTATGCCCGGGACGTTCGCGACGGTAAACCAACGGCATTACCGCGTCTCGGTCTGTTGAGCCATCTGGGACACAGTGAAGTCGGGGTGATGGGAACGGCACTCGAGGAGATGCGCGATGCCCTCGAAGGAAAGAAGTACATCGAACACTACGTTCAAACACTTACCCACGAGATAAAAAGTCCGCTCGCCGCCATCCGCGGTGCCGCCGAACTACTGGAAGAAGATATGCCCGCTGCCGATAGAACCCGGTTTCTCGGGAATATCCGCACCGAATCCGAACGCGTACGAAACATTGTCGACCGGCTTCTGGAACTCTCGTCACTCGAGAGCAGAAAAGCACTGCGCGAACGTTCCCCGATCGATCTCGCCGGACTCATCAATCAGCAGTGCCGCGTTTTCGCGCCCTCCTGTGAAGCGAAACATATTACCTGCCGCAACGTTTCAGATGAAACGGCAGTCATCGACGGCGAGCCGTTTCTGATCCGTCAGGCGATCGCCAACTGCCTGCAGAACGCGATCGACTTCACTCCCCCGAACGGCAGCATAACCGTTGCTCTTCACCACCGCGGTACGAAGGCGGTGATCACCATCGACGATACCGGTACCGGCATTCCCGATTACGCACTCGACAGGATTTTCAGCCGTTTCTATTCTCTCAGCCGTCCCGGCACCAACCGCAAGAGTACCGGACTCGGTCTGAGTTTCGTCAGGGAAGCCATTACACTCCACGGTGGAACGGTAACGGTATCCAACCGCCCGGAGGGTGGTGCACGCGTGGAACTCGTGCTGCTGCTGCGGTAAACGTTCCCGGCTAAAACCGGTTCATCCAGTACGCCTCATAATCTCGCCACTCCGTCGAATCGGTTGTCCAGCAGGCGTACACGGCCACTCCATCAAATGGATTGTTCAGTGCAGTGCGGGCTTCCAGTGCCGCGCGTACCCCCAGAGCCGCATTATGGATATTTTCCACGCGCGGATCGGAAAACTTCGGAACATCTTCGTACGACGGAATACCGATCATCACCCGATGGCCGGGTACCGAATCAGCGCATTCAAGGAGCCGTTCCGTCTGAAACCTGATGAATGCCCGGTATACTTTTTCAAGTCTGATACAGGTGTCGTATCCCATCAGTACCGTCTGATCGCTCTTTTCCATACACGCCCGATAAAATTTCATCGACCAGCAGAATTTCGAAAGTACCGGCAGCCGGTAATCCGTCAATGCAGCGCGCCGTGTCGCATGACTGATGAAAAAATCTTTTTCAAATGTTTCCCGGATCTCCTGAAGCAGTTCAAGATACCCCGGATGAAAGCTCGAAAGCGGTTCGATGTCGAGATGCACGCCGTTACATCCGCGTGCATGCAGTTCTCCGAGCGTCCGCATAAATGTCCTTCGCCAGCCGGGGTTTTCAAGCGGCAACGAATGTGCGTTGCCGCCGATCCATGGGATGTAACGGATATCCGGCGTCAACATCCGCAGAGTATCGAAAAAAACGCCGGGCATATCATCGACAGTTCCGTCGGCATTGACGGGCCCGGCATGAATAAAAACATCCCTTATTCCGTAGCGGTCGAATTTTCCGATCAACACCTTACGATCTCCCGGAGAGACCGCTACACCGGTCCGGACATTTACTCCCGTATACCATTGATGCCCTATCCAGATACCGTTGGTGCCCGTATCGTATCGTTGCGTACTTGCCGGCCCGGGATTCCAGACAAGGTATCCGACCTGCAAGATGACCATACCGCCGGATACAACAGTGATTACTATTTTCTTCCATAATTTCATGCATCAGACCTCTTCTTTGAATATGATCCATTATTGCCGGAAGCCGATAATGATGGACGGTACTACTCCCGCATCCGTTCCGACGTATCATCGGAACAGATGCGGGAAAAACAGAGGACCTTACTCCTCGAATGCAATACCGGCAGCATTCTCAGCTGTTGGACCCCGGTCGCGACCGAGCCGGTACCAGTCGATATTTCTGGTCAGAAACATCACGGTTCCCAGCAGCATGAAAAGTCCGCTGCTCCCGATAAGCAACGCGTAATCCTCCGAGCGCAGAATGATATACAGAAACCCGTACAGTATACTGAACAGGACACCGACCATAATGACATGAAGCGCATTACGCACTATTGTAAAGGAATAGGCTGAAAGAAGCAGCGTTGTTGCTCCTGCTGCCGCGCAATAAGCTACCGGAAAGGCAAGCTGTTCCGACAACGACAGCAGCAACGTGTAAAACAGTACCAGTCCGGTACCGATGAGCAGGTACTGAACAGGATGTACCTTGTATTTCTTCATCAGTTCGACCATGAAAAAAAGCAGGAAGGTCAGAAAAATGATCAACGCCGCATATTTCACCGAACGTGTTACCATCTGGTAATGGGCAACCGGGGTCAGCATACTCACGCCGCACTGCGCGGCACCGAGATTCATCCCCGATCCAAGCCAGGATTGCGGAAAATTCCGGTTGAAATCGAGGACCTGCCACGATGCGGTAAACCCTTTGCCGGATATCGAATGCCGCTGCGGCAGAAACGTTCCGTCGAAACTCGGGGAATCCCAGGTTGACTGTACCGAAACTTCGGTTTTTTTACCGACGGGAACGAATGAAAGCCGTCTGCTGCCGTTGATGTCAAGATTGAAGGAAAAGGGTATCATTGATGTTTTATCTATTCCCGACAGGATGACGGGAACATGGATACCCGTTTGCGTAATATCATCGGTGGGAATACCCGGTAGTGCCGTATACTGATCGTCGTTCCAGTTGACGGTTACGTTCCTCTGGATACCCCGCATATCGGGAATACCGACCTGAAGAAATGCTCTGTCATAATGTACCGTCTCCGCCCCGATCTGTGCCGGATCGAGTCGCGGAAAGGTATAGGTTCCGGAGACGGCGAGATCCGCTTCGTAAAGAATTGCCTTGTATATTCCCCGGTACCGGCTTTGCGGTATAAGCGTTCCATCGATTTTCAACTCTTCCGGCAGGAAATGCGCATACCGTGTTTCCCGGATCGTATCGCCGGTGGATGTCTTGCGGAGAATGACCGAGTACGGGATAGTCAGGACCGGGCCGCTCAGCGTCTGTTCCCCTCCCCATTTCGAACTGATTTCGTCAATAGCCTGCTCCTGCAGCGCACTGCGTTCAGCAATGAGTGATCTGAGCATCGACATGGGAATAAGAAGCACAAGAATCAAAATCCCGATCCCCAGTAATTTGAGTACGATGGAAGTTTTTATCCAGTTGGAGGTTTTTTCGACAAGTGTCAGCGAATCCATACTTATTCCTTTCATTGTGCCGCTTATTCGGCCATGTGGTTGGGTAGCATTAACAACCTTCTGTCATCCGGATAGTTAAAGAATACCCAACCGGTTTGCAGTTCGAATGAAACGGAGGTGAATTTCAGGTGAAGAATCGGTGAACTGCAGATATGCAGTTATCCTTTCCTGGGCAGCTGTGCTATCATTCATTTTTCGGAACCGTTCGAAACTGTGAAATTTCTTTCTCAATAACGAGCATCAACACTTTATATTATTAGTCGAGGAGATTACATCGTACCTATTCCGGGTAGAACAATACTACATCAATACGAATACCGGGAAGAATCTTCGCAACAGGAGGGAAAAATTATGTTTATCAGAATTTTCACCGCTGGCATACTGCTCTTTTCAACTTCAACTATTTTTTCCGAGGAAGTCCGGTGGCCGGCCCCTCCTGGCGGATACGCTTCTACCAGTCCCGGTATCCCAAAAGGAACCCTGACGGGAGTGCTGGAGTATCCGTCGAAATACGGAGACCGGAACTGCCGCATCTACACACCGCCCGGATTTTCAAAAACACGCACAGACAAATACCCGGTACTGTATCTGCATCATGGCATAGGCGGAAATGAGAATGCCTGGACCTCAAATGCCGGACACCAGGAAGGGTACGCCGACAGGGTAATGGATTATCTCTACGCGCATGAAGAATATGAGACCATACCCATGATCGTGGTCATGCCTATGGGAAATATGACGGGAACCGATAATGACACCTGGCAGAATTTCGAAGAGGTGCTGATCAATGACCTCGCTCCGTATATCGAAGAAAACTACAACGCCTCCAGTGATCTGAACATGCGGGCCATCGCCGGCCTTTCGATGGGTGGAGGTCAGACACTCAATTTCGGGTACAAAAATCCGGACGTGTTCACGTGGATCGGGGCGTTCTCACCGGCACCGAATACGATTGCACCGGCACAGAACATTCGTGACATCGAGGCCGTTAAAACAAATGTACACCTCTATTATTTCGCTGCCGGTACCAAAAGTGACGATGCACAGTGTCTGAGCACCGCAAGGAACTACCATGATTACCTCGGACAGCAGGGCGTCGACGAAAACATCTACCTTCAGGTCGAAGAGAGTCTGGGCCACGAACGGGAAAACTGGAACCGGCAGCTGCATCATTTCGCGCAGCGGCTTTTCAAGGGAATTACGAAAGTGGCGCTGCCAGAAATTGCCGGAATGAAGATGACAACGAAAGCACCGGTTACCATTCAGAAAGCAGTGTTTGTCGGGAACAGTTTCACCCCCTGGTCTTCAGGAATCCAGGTAATCCATTCAGGAACGGGTGTTTCGCAGAAACGGAGCTTCAAACTGGACGGGAGAGCGCTCCCAATGTTCCGATCAGTTAATCCTGTCCGAACGGTAATTGCCGAAAAGGAGTAACCTTACAGAACATAGCACCTTACGAGGTTGGTAACAGCCATCCCCAAGAGGTGCAATGATTATAAGACAATTCGTATCTACTCAGTTATCCAGAATTCAGAATAGCAAGAAATACACTGCCAGTTATCAAAATGGTTGAATTCTGGATTCTGAATTCTGACTCCTGAGTAGATACGACAATTCTTTCGTTTTTGTTGCAGCAGGTTGACACACACATCTGATTAAAAGAAATGATCTTTTATCCCCCCCCCCTGCCTCCGGCCTCAGCAGCTGCTCCATTTCACTTCACACCCTCACTATCAACAGAAGCATCGTCACCGGCACTCATCTTCACCTCCTGCACTACCAGATCGACCCGCCGGTTTCGTTTCCGTCCCTCGCTGGTTTCGTTGGTGTCAATGGGACGCGACATACCGAATCCCTTAGCGGAAAGACGATCGGGGGCAACTCCCCGCCCGACAAGAAACGTCAATACGTTTTGTGCCCGCTTCTCAGATAGTATTTGATTGTAGTCTTCCGGTCCACGGTTGTCGGTATGGCCTTCGATGATCACCCGGTAATTTGATGAGGAAAGCAGTATTTCCGCAAAACGGGTCAGACTGGCGGCAAGCTCATGGGTAATACCGGCGCTGTCGGTTTTAAAGAGGATATCCGATACTGAAATGACGGTACCGCGTGAATCACTGCCTACCTGAATCTGCCGGCTTTGCATTGCACTGAACTTCCGGTCCACTCCCCCGCTCGTTTTTCCGCTCCTGAGTTCGCAAATCCTGTCGCGTGCCGATCTGATCTGTTGCTGCACATCGTTTCGCTGCTGGTAAATCAGACGCAGATCGCGGTCATACCGGGCCTGCACCAGCTGCATGACCGCCGCAAGTGTCGAAAGTGAACAGGCGGAAAAAATAGCATTCCCGGCCGGTTTTTTCTTCAGTTTCGCAAGAACCGGTTTCGATGTCGTCAGATACCCTTTCGCTTTTCCGTACAGGTCAGGCACCGCATCATCATCAACCGAGAAATGCGTCGCGAACGCTTCGTCAAGGATTAGGGATAGTTCGTCAACGGAACCTGCCCCCCTCACCTTGTTCGAATAAATGTAGGAAAGAACAGGTGAAGAATCCTGTGAAACATCGGGTATCGGAGTCGGGAGTTGTGCAGGCATAGTCGTAACAAGAAGAAGCAGTATGAGCGATATTCGTCTGGTCATGGCTTCTCCGGAGGAGATAATTCATCAATGATTTTCCGGCATTCCGATAGTTCCTTGTTCTCGTTATCGAGTTCCCGTTTCTGCCTATCGATCTCCCGTTCCTTCACGGCCATTGTATGTCTGAGCAGGATCAGACGATACTTGACGATCACCCGGCTGAGCAGTCCGTGCGCTTTCTCGTAATATCCCGTTCTGATGAGGGTAGCCCCCTGATTGTAAAGAGAATCGGCGCTCAAACGTTCACGGGCATCCTGTTTAAGGGTTGTGCAGATGTTTTTAAGTGCAGTCGCCTCGGTACAGGATTGCTGCGCGATGTGTACGAATTTCGGAGCGCAGGAGGCCAGTACCATCACAGCCAGAGGGATTCCGGATACACGCCATTGTTTCATGAGAACCGGGGCTCCTGAATTCTGAAGAGGGAATCGGGTGAACCAATTTTTCGGAAAGTATGAAAATAAATAAATTTACACGCTTCCGGTAACAAATTGATCTATATCAGGGTTGGACATTTCAGAATCGATCAACGAAATTAGCTTGCAAATTTCGGGCAAATACTGGATTGTACTTTGAATAGATCAGTGTGAATATTTATATTCATCTTCCAACAAATTCCTGGCTCTCATATGATATGAATAATGAAACACCTATAAATACTACAACATTCTATTATGCTTTCATATCCTATTCACATACCGATGAAAAATTTGTACGCAGACTACACCGGAAGCTGGAAACATATATTCTTCCGAAGCAGATCAGGTCCGCCAATCCGAACCTTCCCCGCAGACTCTTTCCAATATTCAGAGACAGAGATGAACTGCCCATTTCATCTGATCTCAATTTAAACATTTTAAACACTCTCCGGACTTCACGTTTTCTAATTGTAGTATGTTCACCATATGCCGCGAAAAGCCTCTGGGTCGATCAGGAAATCCGCTATTTCAAATCAGTACACGGCAGCAGTGCGATTCTGCCTATAATAATAAATGGAGAGCCGAATGCCGCGGATAAATCGGTAATCAGTAGCAACGAAGAGTGCTTCCCCGATTCTCTCAAATGGAAAATTGACTCTGACGGAAATAGCACCGGAGAACGTGAGGAACCGGTCTGCGGTGATGCGCGAAAAGGGAAAGATGGTAGAAGCAGGGCTTTACTGAAATTATTAGCCGGATTATACGGCATTCCGTTTTCACTGCTCAGTGACCGGGAAAAAACGAGAAAACGAAACAGAATTCAGTGGTTTACAGTATTATTTCTGGTATTCTTTTCTGGTCTGACAATAATAGTAAACGGTCTCATTACTTCACATAATATAATTCGAAGAAAAACCGCCTTCGAATATTTTCAGAGAGGAAATGAATTCTGCAATAATGGAAAAATCAGGGAGGCTGTCGCTTTCTGGGCACTCAGTTATCAGACAGACCGGACTTTCAAGGTCGCCCCCCGGAGAATTGCATCTACACTAACGGCACGAACATTCATGATACCCCTCAACGATAAAATCATGCATAACGGACGTGTCGGGAAAGCGGTTTTCAGCATGGATGGAACGCGGATAATCTCATGTTCCAACGATTCTACCGTTGCGGTTTGGAATGCCGTAACCGGACAGCGATTGCATTCATTTCATCATAATGGCATAGTAAATGCAGTATCATTATCTCCGGATGAAAAAAGAGTTGCAACTGCCGCTAAAGATTCCATTATTCGGCTCTATGATTATACTTCCGGTGAATTGTTGCATACATTTCGTATTGATGACGAAGTACAAGACGTATCATTCTCATCAATAAAACCCGTTCTTGCAGCGAATACCGATATGGATATATATACATGGAATATTGAAACTGGACTTCCGGCAGCCCCGACACTGCATCCAGTACCCGATTTGAAACAGTACTGGATTTCCGACCCAACATTTACCCCAGATTCTTTTTCAATTGAGTTTCTGTACATGGACGATTTCAATACGAATGGTGCTTTAAAAATATATAAATACCGTCCCGTTACGGGATGGCTGAAGATTTCCGATACAATCTTTGGCATTACGTCTATGCAACCTCTCGGAGAAATATATGATTATGACGAAAGTGAAGATCTTGAAGAATACGGAGCAACTGTTTTCATTCACTACCAAAATGAATTGTTTTTAATAGACAAGAATAGTTTTATTCCCCTCGCGGTCCCGTATCAACATACGGATCGTATGCATAGTCTTAAATCCACAAGAAGTGGTAATTCATTTTTATTTCTATTTGATGAATATAGTGACGATTCTGGAAAAATAGGAACATGCACTATCCGTTATGGAAAACCACCAGCATGTCTTCCCTATTCCCGTTTTGAAATCGCCTGCCCGGAATTTGTCTGGGCAATTGCCGGTATGGAAGACTATGTTGATTTCAGAACTTCGTTGCTTTACACCGGACTTTTGGGTACCATTTCAATATGGGATATCAGAACTGGTGGGTTACTTACGACAATCAGGACGGAGGGAAATAATGAATCACCGGCCATAAATGAAAACGGTACTATGATAGCCTACTTTTTTGATTCGAATAATATTGAGTTCAGAAAGAATCCGTTCGATTCAGTACTGTGTAGAGTTACTGTACCAAACTCGTTCAAGTCCGGCTTGGCTTTTAAAGAAAACTTCCTTTTTTGCGATACATGGTCCGGGAAGAATGGTAGAATTAATCTTGAGTCATGGGCAATAGATTCCATTCATCTGAAACATACTGCCGTATCTGAAGATAATGATACGGAATATCCTCACCCTTCCTTTCTTGAAATCAGCTCTTCGCCCCATACAAACGAATTGATCGTAAAAAATACAAAAACAAAAGAAGAAACAACCTTTAAGAATACGGGGATAGTACATTGTTTTTCTCCGAACGGAAGACTGATGGCAATTTATTTTGAAAACGATAGTCTTTGCATAAGAGATGTAGCTACCGGAGAACAGGTAACCGCCATGTACCATATTAAAGGTGGCGGATATAATTCATATAACAGATTGAGATTCTCCCCTAACGGCAAAAAAGTGATACTCTCGGCAACCGATACCGTTTCCAGTGTAAATATTATTGACCTCGACTTTCTTGTCGAACCACATATTCCTTCGGATTTCATAAGGTTCGCTCAATCGGTAGTAGGTCTCCGCCTTAATAGGCAGATACAATTTGAAAAATTACCCATATCGTATTTTTATGATTTTGTCACCAGAAAAAAGCATAACTATAGTACTAATCAATACGAGAAGCTGATGAGCTGGTTTGTCAATAGTAGTGATAATCCGACAGTATCACCCTACCATCCGAGACGTGTAGCCGATGTAGGGATGAATATTTTACAGGATAGCACACAGCTGAATGACTGGCGTGCTCGACCGATGTTATTGAGATGTTCGCAGTTGAGGAACTTCTTTACTGACACTGATTCATCATTCAAGAAAAACACTAACAGTTACTAACAAATAGCAAACAGTCCCACTCAAAACGTGGGGGTGTTAGCTGACACATAGTAAACTACAAGTATGAATGCCGGCACAAAACGCAATTCCTTTACACAGTTTCTGAAAAGTTTTTTTCCCAACAGGGATGATAATTTATTCAGGGGAATTCCCCTTTCCACCAACGGGAAACTTTTCGTGAGCCCGATGCCCTTCGGCGCCTATGATCCGGGCAACCGGCTTATGAAAATCTATAAACGCCGAAACATCGATCATGTCTTTATACTGGTAACCGATGACGAACTTATACGGAAAGCACGCCGTAAACTTCTCGACCAATACAGGGCTGCCGGATTGGAGTACTCCCGATTTGTAATTAAAGACTGGATGGTACCATCCCTTGAGGTGGCCCGTGCGATGACCGACAAGGCGAAGTCGCTGCTCGGAACAAAACGGGTTGTTGTGCACTGCCATGCCGGAGTGGGCCGCACGGCAGTTGCGGTTTGCTGTATCGGGATGTTCATCGAAGGCTGGACCGCACAGGAAGCCATCCGGAACATCTGCAGGGCGATGCCGGTCAATATCTCCGATGAACAGCGTCGTTTTATTGACAAATATGCCGATTCACTCTAACTGGAGACTATGAAATGATCAAATATGTCTTTTGCATCAATCCCGGAAGGTGCGGTTCCGATTACCTTACGGAAATATTTCTTCAGGCGGTAAACACGACAAGCTATCATGAAAACACGCCCATCATGAACGGTATTCCGATGCGGGAATATAATAATGGCAACCCGGCACTTCTTGAAGAGCTAATGCCTGCGAAAGTAAAATCAATGCGAAAAAACGGTACCAGAATATATTGCGAGACCAACCACTCATTTATCAAGGGCTGGGGTTGGCTGCTTCCGGATACGTACCTGGACCAGAAAGAAATCGGCGTCGTCATACTCAAACGGGATCCGGAGAAAATATGCCGGAGTCTGCTGCGCGTTCACGAAATACCGGGGCTGACGGAATGGAGCAGGACCTGGTACCTCGTCCCCGGTTCAAAGAAGGATCTGGTACCATTCACTGCATCTCAAAACAAGGAACTAACTGTAAAGTGGTATATCGAAGAGGTCTGCAAGCGTGCTGAATTATACAGAAATCGATTCCCGGACATTACCTATGTTGAGTGCGACCTTGAGGAATTGAACGACTACGACTACGTTCTTTCGCTGTTCAACAGATTCGGAATAAAGCCCGGGCCATCCCTGCGTAAGGTTGTCGGGAAACGCTGGAATGCCCGATCCGAGTGGCCACGGTTGCCGCTTGAAGAATTACTTGCACAATCAGACTACCGGCATATCGATACCATGGAACCTGTAGAGCGGGATAACTGTATCGCCGACATTCTGGATTGGATTTTTACTGAAAAGCATCAACTCATTTCCGGTCTCAAGCGGGATATGCCCATGGTCGGAACCTACTGGACTTCGGTTGTTGCTCTGGTCGCGGGATTGGAACAGGAGATTGAAAAGCGATTTGAAATCGGTATAAGGTTTTCCGAAACGGAATATCTGATCATTTATAAAATTCTAAAAAGAATAGATCCCCTGGATATTAGTTTCGCGGCAGGATTTCTACAGGAACAGCCACACCTTTCCCTTACCTATAACTACAATTGGACCAACTCGGTTAAACAGATACTCAAAACACTGGGGGTACCTGGATTGCTTCATACGATATGGCTGATGTTACAGGGTGCCGCGACACGTGATGGAAGTCACCGGGCGGAATAAGGTGAAAACCTGGCAGCCGGTTGAGTATGTTTTTAATCGGCCGGTATTGAAGAACGGGCTGGTTGATACATTTTCATGCTTCACCTTGAAATCATACCAGCCGAAGGAATAATACAAGCATGAACAAGTCGGATTCTCCTCGAATAGTAATCATCGGAGCCGGTGCCGTTGGCAGTCTTCTCGGAGGATTGCTCACAAAAAACGGCCATAATGTCCTGCTTATCGGCAGAAGCGACCATATTGCGTCAATCAACGGGAACGGACTTCAGATTGACGGCGTTTCTGGAGAGTTTGCAATACCGGTAAAGGCTGCGACATCGCTGAAATGCAGACCCGATGTCGTTTTTCTTGCAGTCAAGTCGCAGGACGTCGAATCCGCCTGCCGGGAAATTGCCCCGTTCGTAAAGGACATTCCGGTCTGTACACTGCAGAACGGTCTCCAAAGCGACGCAATCGCCGGAAAGATTCTGGGTGAGAATACTATTATCGGCGGTGTCGTCATGTTCAATGCACGATATCGGTATCCCGGGCATGTTACCTACGGAAGTAAGGGATCTTTGATAATAGGAAAAGTTTCAGGAAATAATGACGAACGGGTTTCAGCTGTTCATACCCTGCTTAACGGAACACTTCCCACCACTCTCTCCGAAAATATTGCCGGTGCGAGGAGGTCGAAACTTCTTGTCAACATATTGGGTAACAGTATGGATGCTTTGACCGGCGAGCCGTTGAACATCTGCATGAAATCGCCTGTCGTCAGAAAAATAGCGGTCCGTATTCTTAAAGAGGCTCTGACGGTACTGGAACAAACAGGCGTCAGACTGGAACCGCTTCCGGGAGTCCCGCTGGGTCAGCTTAAAGCTGTCATCAAATCCCCCCTTCCGATTGCCTCACGACTGCTGAAACAAATAAGCGGAAAAATCACGACGACCTCTTCGACACTGCAGAGTCTGCAGCGTGGGAAACCAACTGAAATTGACTTTTTAAATGGCGAAATCGTCAGACTGGGTGAAACGGTTCATGTCGCAACGCCCTTTAACACCAGGGTAGTTGAATGCATTCGAACCATCGAACAAACCGGCAGGTTCTATTCATCCCCCGAGTTGAACCAGATCTTTTCCTGATGTGTTAAACGGTATATTCTTCCGATACCCGCCACTAACAACAAAGACCCGATTTTTATCGGACCTCTTTTGTCGGTATTGGCAGCAGAGAGAGAACTTCACGTCGCTTTGTTCCGTCCTTGGTTCAGACTCCGCATCCATCTTCGAGCTCTACAGGTAACAGTTTCACCGGTATGGTCAACGCGCGTCCCTGCGCTTTAACTCACCGCTGAACAAACCGCTTCCTCGAAACCAGCAGTATCAATAATGGAAACGTTTGCCAAACGATCTAGTTTCCTATTGTTGCAGCAGCCCCGACACAAATTATCATTAACACAATGGGAATTACACTTAAAATCAATCCCCACATCCCCCATAAATGCTGCACACGTTCAAATTCTTCCTCAGAATCCCATTTTTTATTTTCCCAGGCCCACTGCCGCCCCTTGATCAGGAGAATAATATTTAGTATCTGTTCAAAATAGGGTAATTTTCGTCATACCCGAGTTGTTTTATCGGGTATCCACCTTTGAAAACAAGCGAAAAGACTGGATTCCCGTCTTCGCGGGAATGACATTAATCCTATTAAATATCAATTATAAACAGGAACTATTTATCACAAATGGAAATATCAAACCAAGTAAGGAAATCCATACCCCGTTGAAAATTCCCCAAATGACTGAAAACCAGAAACCTCCCCAAGATAATTTACGAGCGCTTTCAGGAAGTTCAGATGCTGAACAATTACGACCAGAGGTGTTTTCCATGACTCGGTCCTTTTGTTATGGTGATGGTGTGAAAAAGAAAGTTACCTTACCTGCATTGTATACATTTCTAACAGTTTCCACCACCCCTTGGTAATCCTTCGAAAATCCGGTTATTGCAGGTATCCGACCTACCCCATTCATTTTGATTCTCCGCCGAAACCGACATCTTGACAACCCCCTGATATAACCATGAGCATGCGTTACCCTTTTCAGTTCCTTTCAGGCATAACGATACGCATCATTTTCTTTACAGTATACATTTGGTACCATTACACCTGTACCGGTATTGAGTACAGAATTTTACTGCAATGGGTTCCACCTTCAATTATTTCCAGTATATTTAATCATTCACAAAAGCAACGGCACAGAGATACCGTGCAACAGGGGAACAGTTCAATGAGCGGCTTTAAACATAGGGCAGGGACAGCATTTCTATTCTTTATGGTAGTGTACATGCAGAATCCTGTTCTCGCCCGGGAGTTGCCCCCGGGAACCCGGTCACGTACGATGTATGGCAAGGTCGTCGATACAAAAACCGACCAACCTGTTTTCGAAGCGATCGTTTCCCTTATCGGACAGAACGACATGGTTGCATGCAATCGGCATGGAATGTTTTCCATCACTATTCCGGCAGAAACCGCCTGTACATTGACAGTTGTTAAATCCGGTTATGAACAGACTACCATTACCGTTGAACCGGGAACCACCGGCACTACCAGTATGGTTTTACTTAAACCGTTATCCGTACACGAGCTGCCGAAGCTTGTCGTCAACACCAGTCGTATCAGGCAGCCGATCACCACCTCCGACAGAATCAGCCAGATCAGCATTTCTCCCGAGCTTTCCGCGAAACTGCCGAGTGTCGGCCAGGCGGATGTCTTCCGTTCACTTCAGCTTCTCCCGGGCGTGAACGGTACCAACGAATCATCTTCGGGACTCTACGTACGGGGAGGAACACCCGATCAAAATTTTATTGCACTGGACGGAATGCCAATTTATTACGTTGACCATTTCTACGGTTTTTTCAGCGCTTTCAATCCAAAGGCAATCGACAATGTCACGCTCCATAAGGGAGGGTTCAGTTCGCGTTGGGGCGGCCGTCTCTCCAGCGTTGTCGAACTTTCAAGCAGCGGCAATAGTGTGTCACCTGATTCACAGGGGGTTAAAGCGGGTGTCGGAACAGGGCTTTTAAGCAGCAACGGATTTCTGCAGATTCCCCTCAGAAACAACGATGTCGGAACACTGATGTTTGCCGGGCGACGTTCGATGACCGATCTCTACAGAACCGATCTCTTTAACAAACTTTTCAACCGTATGCATGGAACCGATACAATGAGTACCCGAAAAACCGACGGCAAATACTATGAGGATGCAGAGCGTCTTGCCTATCAACCAGAATTCAAGTTCTGGGACGTAAATGGCCTGGCGACATTCAGGCTCGGCTCCCGCGGCAAACTTGCTACAACGTTTTTCGCAAGCCGGGACTATCAGGACAATTCAATTGACACCACCTGGTCCGTCCGCAATTCCACACCGGTTACCACGATCACGTACCTGCCTGGCGACAAGAAACACTATACGATAGATACCCTCCGTATCGACACGACCACCAAAACGACGGTCATTAAAAACAAATCGCCGGTTTACTGGGGCAATATCTGTATCGGTCAGCAGTGGAAAGAACAATGGTCTGACGCATTTTCTACCGGTTTGAATCTGTCATATTCGCAATTTCTCGATACAAAGACCGAAGACTATTTTCGCAGCGATTCGAGGTCGGAACGTTTTTCTGATACGACCAGTCCGATTGACTCGATCTTTGGAGCTGTGTCGTGGATGAATTCGACAAACAAAATCCGGGATCTTTCGGGCAGATTCGACAACTCGATTACCTTCTCTGATTGGAATACATTTTCCACCGGTGTGGAATTGTCGCTGAAAAACGTTTCCTACCATCGCGACACCATGCAGACGGATACGAACAGCCTGGAGTGGAAACGCTCGCTGGTGTGGGAACAACCGACACCCATGCGAAGAAATGATACAAGTATAACCATGGCCGTTTACGCGGAGGATGAGTTGAAGTTCGGTGATAAAGCAGGTCTGACACCGGGGTTACGATTCTATTATTTCAATCTTACTTCGGCATATGCACTCGATCCCCGTATCAGCGGATGGTGGCAACTGTTGCCGGAGGTGAAGGTGAAGGGAGCATGGGGTCTGTACACCCAGGAAATTCACCGAGCCGAGCAGGAGGATATATCGGGCGGCGGCAAATACATCTGGCTTCTGACAAATACCGACCTGCCGCTCGAAAAGTCACAGCAGATACTAGGCGGCATTTCCTGGGAAAAGAGGCATTTTCTTCTGGACGTCGAGGGTTATGTCAAGCGCATGAGCGGGCTCCTCACGATTTCCGAGCGGATGCGTACAACTCCGGTACCAAGGATCGGGCAACCATTCAATCCGAACGAACTCGCCCTTTTTGAAGGGACGGGCTTTGCCAGAGGTCTTGAGCTTCTCGCCCAGGTAAGAAATGTGCGCTTCCCCCTGGCATCAAAAAATGCAACCTACAACGGATGGGTCTCCTATACATGGAGCAGGGCGGAAAACACCTATGCGGCATTCAACAACGGCAATCCTTTTCCTGCGACAAACGACCATACCCACGAGGTCAAGGTAGTAAACAGCTTTGATTGGAACGTCACAACATGGTCAAGTATAACTTTAGGAGCGGTATGGTTATATTCGACCGGTACCCCCTACACAACCCCGCTCGGTGTGTACACACTCGTGCTGCTCGACAGTACGTTGAATCGTTCCTACATGTATGTAAGCGATAAAAACGCGTTCCGGCTTCCCGATTATCATCGCCTCGACCTCTCTGTTGCCTGGCAGGTCTGTTTAGGCAGGCATGTCAAGGGAAGCCTGACAATGGGGCTTTTTAATGCGTACCGGCGGGAAAACATTCTTGAAAAAACGTATAGCTCCTCAACGATTGGCGATAATGGCGGAGAAATCACGTCGGGAAACGAGACAACGGTTTTTACTGCAATTGATAAAAATGCGATGTTACTCATGCCCAACGCTGCATTGGAACTAACAGTGGAGTTTTAATGAACCAGAAGACCCTTACGAAAACTGCTATGGCGACAACTGTTGGTGCGGCGGTGAGAGGAGCATTTCTACCGGTCCTGGCTGTGGTCCTCACCATGCTGTCATGCATTACCGGTACAGAGCCGAACAGCTACGACCGGGACGCATTAGTCGTGCAGGGGTATTTGTACGCGGGGCGACCCGTCAGTAATATCCGGGTTATGCATTTGACCAAAGCCTTCCGCGATACGATAATCCCGGTCGAAAAGAGAAACGAATACACCAATACAATAGACACTATCGACACTATGGTAACCCTGGTTAACGACAGCTTTGTCGATAATGCGCAGGTAACTATTTCCAGCAACGGCCAATCGCATGAGCTCGTTTACCGCGATTCCGGGTGGTATATGGAAACTAGCGGCAACCTCGTGATTACCGAAGGGCAAACCTGTCGACTCGATATTGTTGCAGACGGCAGGCATGCATGGGCGGAAACCACTGTACCATCGAAGGTCGACGGCCTCAGGGCATCAAGGGACACGATGTATATACCGGGCGAACCTGCCGGGTCCATGCTACCGACACTCCCTTCCGGGGATCCCGGAACACTGACATTGAAATGGAACAATCCGGACGGTGTGATTTTTTTCTGTAAATTCATCCTCGATTCGGAGGGTGCCGATTATGGATTATGGCACGGACAATATACCGACACCGACAGCTTTTCAGTTCAGATTAATTATTCAAGCGCGGATCTATTCATTGATTTTTCCCCGGGGGTCGTGGGTATCCGAACGATTGCCAAATACAAATTCGTTCTCTATTCGACGACACCTGATTATCGTTCAATGCTTGCCGAGGCAACCGATTCAACGCATCAGGATCGATGGGCCAGGTCGCCTACCAATATCAATGGCGGGCTCGGCTTTTTTACCTCATTCAGCAGCGATAGCCTCTCATTTTATTTTGCGCAATGGGAAGAGGATAACTGATACAGAATTGACGGGCAGATATCAGGGCTTCGGATTCGGGGGATATGTTGTGTCTGTACGGAAAGTGGTTATAGGCAATAATACCAAGGAAAATATTGAAAAAAGTCCGACGAAGAATTGATTGACTAAAAGGCATATTGTATTTTTATTGCGCAAACAGTAAAACACACTGCCAATAATCAACAAACTTCGCCGGACGGAAACTGTGAGAATAATACTTCGTGAGCAGATGCAGATGGGACAAATCGACATAAAGGATATCGTTATTGGATTCGACAACCGTGACGAGATTCCGTAACTGCTTCGCGGACTGCAGCACCTTTATGCCGACAAACCGACGCGTAATGACATCTTCAAGCTTTTTTTTAAGATAATACCGAAGCAGATCGACCAGAATTGTCGACGATATTTTAAAGATGAAAAGATACTGCACGATGAAAAGGTATTTTCTGTTTTTAACCGCACACCGAATGGATCGTCAAGGGTAAGGCGGGTATTACGCAGGAATTGGGTTTGAGAGTATGCATTGTTGAATCGTCGGACGGTTTTATTCTTCACCACATGGTTATGGAAAACAAGACTGACGATCAGGTTGCCGTGCAAATTACCAGAGAAACAAAGGAGCGTTTTCCGGCTCTGAAGTCATGCAGCTATGATAAAGGCTTCCACAGCCCGCAAAACCAGCAGGATTTGCGCAAAGAGCTCGATTTTGTCGTATTGCCGAAAAAGGGAAAGCGCAACTCCGAGGAGCAGGCACACGAAGCCAGTGAACAGTTCGGAGAACTCCGCCGTAAGCATTCTGCGGTTGAATCGGCAATAAATGCGTTGGAGTATTGTGGTCTTGATCGTTGCCGTGATTACGGACTCGAAGGATTTAAACGATATGTCGCGATGGTAATAGTTGCCCGGAATATCCATCGGCTTGGTTGCATTCTACAGAAGCAGGAGCAGGTACGTGAAAACGAGATGCAGCGCAGAAGCGTCCGAAAGAAAACGGCCTGAACTGCCGGTAGAGATGCAACCGTGGTCGGACGGATACGCCCATATGTTGCCCCTTGTCAACTTTTGTCAACTATAAGCATCAAAATGTGCAAATCAATAAACTCGCAGGATGCAACAATCGTCGTCACCACGGAAAAAATATTCGGCCCGCTGCAAAAACAGGGGTTTCCGTACAGACACTATTTAACTCGGTTTTAGTATTTTATCCTTGTCACCCAGCCACTACACTCTTCTCGAACCCCTTAACAATCTCGATCACCACATCTGCGTCCAACATAGGAAATACCCTTTCGCGAACGACCGCCTGCATTTCTTAGCTGAGAAAATTCCTGGAGCGCGACCAGCAGATAGTAAGCGGACTTAAGATGCTGCCCACTCGAAAAAATCATAAAAACAGTCTACTTTGAATTCGAGTTCTCCGGTGATCAATTACTGGCCCTTGATTCTATGGGCGATATCAGCCGAATTAAACTGATTTACCGGAAAGTAGCAAAATAATTTTTACACGCATCCGGAAACAAACCGATTTATCCTCGGTGCCCTCCGGGCAGCTTGCAGCTGTACTCTTCAGCCATCTATGGCTTCCTAGTAAATCTCTGGTCCCACCCGGCAGATGAGCTCAACAAACAACAGTCCCTGGTAGTGAGAATATGCAGTTTATCCGCGTCGACAATGCGGTACGGTTAAACATGCTAAGCCTCAATTGGATAATACCACTTGCATCCGCTCCTCCGTCACCATACATTTTTATGATTGATTTACTGAAAGAAATTGGAGCAACCGTAATTCCATGCATCTTCAGCAACCGTCCTTAAAACACCTGTCCCGTTCCATCCTTACCATTGCATTACCGATCTCTCTGCAGAATATGGCGTTTTATCTCCAGTCGTTCATTAATACCGCATTCATCGGCCATTACCGTATCGACGGATTGAGTGCAATCAACAATGCGATGATACCATTCTTCATGTTCTTTTCCTTTTTTGTCGCCCTGTCGCAGGGTACCACCGTATTTATCGCCCAGGCGCTCGGTGCGAACGATCAGCGGAAAGCTGCACGGATCGCGGAAAGTTCGCTTTTCCATAATCAGCTGATCTCCTTTGTCTATGTCGCGTTCTGGATCGTGGCCGGTCCGAAAGTCCTCGCCCTTATGGGTACCGGGGGTGACATTCTGGCGATGGGCGGGAGTTATATCCGGGTGATGGCGCTCGTTTACTGCACCGTGGGTATGAATATGACCGCCGCCGCGATTTATCAGGGTGCAGGCAATACCATTCCGATCATGGTGACCACGTTTCTCCGCGTGGTTCTCAATATCATCCTTGACTATCTGCTCATTTTCGGCAATCATGGCTTTCCTCGGCTCGGTGTCACGGGAGCGGCGTATGCCACGGTTATCAGCGTCACGGTCAGCAATCTCGCCCTTTTTGCCGCACTGCTCAGGAGCGGTATATTGCCGATCAGAGTCGGTGGAATTTTCCGGCCGGTGAAGGGAATTTATATACATGTACTCGGCTTCGGTCTGCAAACCGGGGCGGAATTTCTTCTCTGGAGCTGTGCACAGGTTGCAATGCTGCGGATGCTCAACGTCTTTGATCAGCTCGGAGCAGGATTATACGGGATTCTCAATACCCTGCTGAACCTCTCCGTCAACCTCTACCTCGGTATTGGCATTGCCGCCACGACGCTCGTCGGTCAAGCGACGGGAGCGACCGATCACCGCGGAGCGTTTAGAACCGGCAATATATGCGCGCTCTGGTCACTGGTACTCTGTACCATTGTCGGAACGGTGTACTGGGGTATCCCGGAGCGGATCATGCATATTTTCACTTCTGATCGGGCGGTTATCGCATCACTCGCATCACTGCTCGGTATTGTGGCACTGGTGAGTTTCCCGAAAGCAATCAACATCGTGATCGGCAATGCTATCCGTGGTACCGGAGATCCGCGCTGGATGCTGATTACCCAGTCGATCGGCACCGTTCTGATCATCTTGTTTGCCGCCTACCTGCTGTTTGTCCGCCGGCTCGGTGTGGCGGCGCTGGTCTGGGCGAACCTGGGGGATGAACTCTGGCGAGCAGTGATCAATTACGGGCGGTTTTACTATCGCGGACTGAAACACCGATAATTATCGATCGTTCATTTGCTGAATACTTTCGAGACGAGACTTTTTTTCTTTTCCGTTTTCTTGACACCAATCCCGTATTTCCTGATCATTCTGCAGTAGGCAGTATTGGCAGTATTGTGGGATTCATTCTACCTTCTCTCAGAATTCAACATACCACCCGTTGTTATAATCAGCATACCGCTCCGGACACGGTATCTCTTTTTCAATTTCCACGCGAAAGAAGATACTTCCGGGAATTTTCTGGATGTCGTGGACCTTGCCGGACCAGGCATTTTCAATGTCTGAACAGTCCTTGAATTTCTTTATGAAAACTGTGTCGATACCGGATTGCAATGAATCGGGCTTTGCATTCTTTACCATTTTGGGCGGATACGAGGTGAGGTTTCCTTTTATCCTGTTCCAGTGGTCGGGAAAGTCGGTTACCATTATGTAGTGCATTTTGATTATCTCGCCTATTCTACCATGCTTTTTACGTTGAACCAATTACTACTGCTGCCGAGCATCTCACTCCCGCCACCCCTCAGCCCCAAGCGGCAGCTCATTCAACTCGGCCCGGGCATCTTTCCAACCCGGATAATGTTTTTCCAGTATCGCTACGAAACGTTCACTATGAGTCGGTTCGAGCAGGTGTACCATTTCATGTACCAGAACATATTCCACGAGGTCCTTTGGTTTTTTAGCAAGCTCCGTATTCAAGCGGATATGTCCCGCCTTCCGGTTGCAGCCGCCCCATTTGGTTTTCATCT
>JAFGHA010000128.1 GCA_016930275.1 Chitinispirillaceae bacterium | reverse complement strand
TATTTCATTTACAGCAATGGAAGCTGGTCGGGTGAAAAGTCTGTTCCCTGGAGTCAATATGGCGACGTCAGCGATTGTAACGTTGCTTACGCCAATCTTTATTATCTCTCGGATGAAAAACGGGCTTATGCCTGCGGGCGCGTGTTTGACAGAGCTCCGAACTTTGTTTTCTCCGATGACAACGGTGAAACCTGGAAATACGGTGGTCAACTGACTACCAACTCCAGTAACTCGTACAATAAAGGGTACTACAAGTATTGGGGAAACGGCAAAGATCGTATCGACATGGTGTTTACCGAGGAACACCCCCGTGACCAGAAGACAAGTATCTATCATGGGTACATACAGGATCACAAAATGTATAACTCATTCGATGAAGTCGGAGATAATGACATATACAGTAAAAATGTAATACCTACTTTTGAAAAGTTTACGAAAGTGTTTGTCCATGGCACCAAGGTTAATAACGTAACCATGGGACGCTGCTGGCAGTCTGACATATGCAGATATGATGACGGGACCATTGCGATTTTATTCAAAGCCCGGGCCAACGATTCAGAAACTGATCACCGTAACTTTTACGCACGATTTGATGGTAAAGAGTGGAAGTGGACATATATCGGTAAGGCCGGACCAAAAATGTATAACGACGAACAGGACTATACCGGCCTGGGGGCGCTTAATCCTGATGATCCGAACAGGATCTATATCTCTTCACCATTCAACCCCGGGGATGATAACAGTACGGCAAAAAAACGGGAAATCTGGCGCGGTACCACTGATGATCACGGCGAAACATGGGAATGGGAACCGGTGACCGCCAACTCTTCCCAGGATAATTTCCGCCCGATCATCCCGAAATGGAAACCGGGTAAGGAGGCGGTACTGTGGTTCCGCGGCACCTACACGACAGCACAAACGTTCAGTACCAATGTTGTTGGCACCTTTTATGAGTACGAACCCCCCGTTTCGGCACAAAACAACAACAGCGTAAACAAAAGCCTGAATACAAAAGTCGGGTTCAGTGCACATCCGACTGCCGGTACACGTCAGATGACGTTGCAGTATACCGTTGCGAACCCTGCCCAGGTTTCACTCAGGATATTTTCTCTTGCGGGTCAGCAGATGGCGGCACTGGAAAACCGGCATGTAAGTGCCGGAGACTACTCGCTCGACTGGAACACCTCCCATCTTCCTGCGGGAATGTATCTGGCACGGTTAACCATTAACGGGCACTCCCACGTCCACCGGGTGAGTGTACAGCATTAACCCAGCTATCATTCAGCCTTAGCCTTATTGCAGGTGTGTTTTAAAGAATACGGCTGCAGTATGGGCAAAGCATCCGCGTTACTTTCTCTATCTTCCATATTCAGAACACGATCAGATCAGAACCTTCTTCTGACGCATTATTTCAAACCGCCTTCATAAACTTAATCTGTTACTTTCACAGCTCCGTATATATAATGGAAATGTATCCTTTCGATCAGACATTGACACCACCAGAACTCCACAACCGCCCGACATTGTGCCATATTTTACCTAATTTTAATATTAACTCTCCCTCACTATCTTTATATTTAATTCATTTTCAACATCTTATTTATTTTTATCCGATGCCATTTAATGGCACCACTTTATTACTTTGCCCGTTGCATTCTGTGCCATTTTTGGGTATACTATTAACAAGACACCCGATAAAGCAACCGCACTTTCCGGCAAGGTACACGTACTATGGCTGTTATCTTCAATTATTTTGACTACCGGGAATATCTTAAAGACGATCTGGCGAAACGGAAAGGCAGATCTCCTGGTTTTTCCCTCCGGTCGATGGCAGCCAAACTCGATATCAGCAGCAGTACACTCATCCGCATCTTCAACGGAAAACGAAACATCAGCGAAAATCTGCTGCCTAAATTCATCTCTTTTCTCGGCTTCCGATCGAAAGAGGCCGAATACTTCACCCATCTGGTGCACTTTTGCCAGTCCAGATCCGAACGACTGCGACTGAAGGAATACAATGCACTTGTTCAGTTACGCTCTGAAAAAACAAAAACTGTTTCCGATGCAGAACACGCGCTCTACGATGAGTGGTACTTCTCGGCCGTCAGAGAACTGCTCCGGATCTACCCATTCGACGGAGATTACCAGGCATTAAGCCGGATGCTGGAGCCGCCAATAACCATGCATGAGGCGAAACGAGCGGTACGCCTTCTTGTCCGGCTCGGCTTTGTCAAACGAAACGGAAAATCATACACGGTTCAGGACCATACCATTACAACAGGCGCTGTCTGGCACGGTACCGCCGTGCAGCGGTTCCACCGCGACACTCTTATCAAAGCCGTTGAAGGAATTGAACGAATTCCCCGTTCTGAACGGGACTACTCCACAATGACCATGTGTTACTCTGCGGAAGGGTACAAACAGGTGAGAGAGCTGCTCAAACGTACACGGGAGGAGCTGTCGAGAATCGAAGAACAGGACGCCAACCGCAACAGAGTTTACCAGATCAACCTGCAGCTGTTTCCTTTGTCACAACCTTACGAAAGAGATACCCGATGACCGCAGCAAACAACAGGAATTCCTTTTTCTGCGCCATGCTACTCTGCATGGCATTCCTGCACGGATGTTCTGAAGCTCCCGTCACCGGCTCCGAAACAACCGGCGGTGTCGAAATCGCCGTTGTTGAAACCACCATTTACGGGACAACCACCCCCGGCGCCACCGCGCTTCTCTTTGACACAGGATATTCCGGTATCTTTCCGGGAACACACGCCGACACCGCAGTCGCCGACGATACAGGCGGCATACTATTCTCCGATCTCCCCGAAGGCACCTACAACCTGTTCGTCTACGCCGGTGACCAGCGGTCTTTCTGTGCAATGATCCCTGCCATACGGATCATTCAGATCAACCATAAAACAGTATATACCGACTCACAGGATTTTTCCGCTTCACGGACAATAACAGGAAGGGTTACCACCCTCGGACAGCCGATACCCTTCAGCCAGGTTTACATCCCCGGATCACCATTCATCACGAACACCGACTCAACGGGATCATTCATACTCGGCAATATACCTGAAGGTGTTTACACAGTAATAGTTAACCCGATGTACTCAAACGGAGGAGAAGATACCACAACCGTCGATTTCACCTCGACGGATGATTTAACAATAGATCTTTCAATTGACTTGAAACAATAAAACTCAATTCACCGCTTCAAAGGAGGGTTGTATGAATAAATTATTGACAATGGCACTTGTTTGCGCCTGGGCGATACGATCATGGGCGTGTCTTCCCCCGGTAAATATTGAAGGAGTCGCCTTTACCGCCGATGAGGTTCTGGACATTCAGATTCTTATAGAATCGGGAACAGAGGGCATCAACTGTTACATCGACAGCGATGGCGACGCCGTCGGCATCCGGTATATGAGCCATTACAACTCACATGCCATGGTTTTTATCGGAAATTACGGCATGTCTTACCAGAAAGACCTCAGCCTGAACTGCATGGGCATTGTTCTTCCGCTTCCCGACGACGCCGATATATACGAACCGATCCCGAGAGAGGAATTTGATTTCGCCCTTGCCGTAACCACCGAACTGGCATGGCTTGTCGAGAACAATGTCATAGCACTGACCGACGAAAAGCTCGCGGACATCAACGAGGCGCTTTCCGGTGCGGCCAACGGCGGCAATCAGTACTGGACACATGCCGACAATGTTCTCGGATACAATTCATGGTTCAATTACGACACCACGCTCAACCAGTGGGTAGGGGCCGATGGGGTCAATGGCGTTTACGGAGTAAAGGGAATAAGCGAAACGGATGGAGTACATGGCTGCTCAGCGATAAACCCCGCCGTTGAAGTACCTCCCGAAGGTTTTGTAACCACCGGAGTACTGCACAAGGCTCCCGCCCGATTCAACAGTTCCGTGCAACAGCTGCGAATCTCCCACCTGCATAACGGCAACCTCACGGTCACCATGCCGCAGAAAACCGCTGCAGGTCAGAATCTTACGGTTTTCGACTGCCGCGGAGTTTCAGTTTACCGGAAGCCGGTTCCGGCCGGCATCAAATCTCTGATAATCAACGGGCTCCCCCGTGGCATGTATTTCGGACAGCTACGTTAGCGAACCAGCCATCTGAAACCGATGTATCTGCGGACCTCTCGTAATTTGAGGGGTCCCTTGTTTTTTAGCCCGCCATCGCGATACTTCCGCATACAATCCGAAAAACTGGAGACATCCCCGAAACCCATATTCGCCAGCATCCGTTTAAAAAACTATAATGTTCGTACTCATAATGAATCCAACTCATACTCCCGCACCAGAAAATCAAAACTCATATTAAGCTGCACCGCATTATGCGGAATCAACACATACTTCCAGGGTTTACCGCCATTCTGACTGGTGTACTCGGTTGCATTTCGGCAATACTCGATTGCTGATCGGGCTTTATCCTGAACCTCTGCCGAATCAACATCATCAGCTTTCTTGGTCTCGATCATA
>JAFGHA010000127.1 GCA_016930275.1 Chitinispirillaceae bacterium | reverse complement strand
TGCGACTCTGGTCGCTGCACCCAAAATATCTCGATCGCATGGGTTTGCTCGCTGTCTGGCGGGAGGGGCTCCTTGCCCGTAAAGTGCTGGCGGGAGAAACGAAGGGGTATCGCAACCATCCTCAGTTGGAGCGATTCAAAGCTACACGAAATCCGGTTAAATCGGTATCCTGGTATCTGAAGAAAATTGCGGAGGAGGCATCGCAACGAGGGTACCGCTTTAACACCGAAAAGCTCGGTATGGCCCGGAAACCGGAAACTATCCCTGTCGAGAAAGGCCAGATCTCTTATGAATTCAACCATTTATTAAATAAATTACAAATCCGCGACCCGGAGCGTTATAATGCTTTCAGAAACGCTGGTGTGATTCAGCTTCATCCGTTGTTTCAGGAGATTGCCGGATCGGTGGCAACATGGGAAAGGGTGTCGGGGTAATCTAACGATCCATGTTCATGGTATTATTTCAGGAATGCAGAATAATCTGTTCTAGGGTATTCTGAAATTTGAAATCTGAACTTATCTACCTCATATGCTACTATATATCTACTCAAATTGTATCAGGTACAGTTCCGGTATATTTCTTTTGCCTAATCTCCAAAACGTATTTTAAATCGTTGATAGTGAAAGAGATACTACGGTATTATTTAAAGAACATTTCAAATTCTTTTTTCCGGGTGAAAGGATTGTGGTGCATGAATTACGGATATTTTGATGACAATGCTCGTGAATACGTTATAACCGATCCGAAAACACCCGTCAAATGGATCAACTACATCGGTACACTCGCCTTTGGCGGATTCGTCGATCACACAGGCGGTGCACTTATCTGTAAAGGAGATCCGTCGCTCAACAGAATCACCAAATACATTCAGCAGATGCCCTCAGGAGAGTTCAAAGGTGAAACGCTTTATGTGCGGATAAAAACGGCAGACGGATATACTGTTTTTTCACCGTTTTATGTTCCGACACTCGACGCATACGACCTGTATGAGTGCCATGTCGGTCTGGGTTATTCGCGGATTTTGTCGGAGTTTTACGGCGTTCGTACTGAGTGCACGGTATTTGTTCCTTCCGATGCGATGGTGGAGATCCGTGATATCCGGGTTACCAATATTTCCGGTACACCGCTGGAAATCGACATCATACCGGTGGTGGAGTATACCCATCCCGATGCGGTCAAACAGTTTACCAATGCCGACTGGGTTCCGCAAACCATGCAGTCGGATATGATTGAACAGCAGAATGGCCTGAAAATACTGACCCAGTATCCTTTCATGTTCAAAGATACCAAGATCAATTATTTCACCTCCAACTTCGCGGTATCCTCATTTGAAACCGATCGTAAACTTTTTCTGGGGAACAATGAATACTGCACCTGGGCAAAGCCGCTCTCGCTGCAATCTCCGGAACTCTCAAATTATCAGGCGCGACGGGGAGATAATATCGCAGCGTTGCTGCACCATTGCGGCGTGGTTGAGCCGGGAAAATCGCAACGAATCATCACCCAGCTCGGTCAGGCATCGAGTATCGGTGATGCCCAGCATGTAATTCACCGGTTCCGGGATCCCGTGGAAGTAGAGCAATCACTTGGACAGCTTGCCGCCTTCTGGCAGGGGCATCTTGACATCATGCAGGTGAAGACACCCGAAGCAGCATTCAATTCGATGCTCAATGTACATAATCCACGACAATGTTTCATTACCTACAACTGGTCGAGGTATCTTTCGTATTATCAGCTCGGCCTTGGTACACGAGGGCTCGGGTTCCGTGACAGTTCTCAGGATGTGATGGGGGTAGTCGACCGGATTCCCGACGAGGCGAAAAAGCTCATCGTCAAACTGCTCTCGGTACAGCGCCGGGACGGGGCAGCAATGCATCAGTTCAATCCGCTCAGCATGGAGGCGAGCCTTGGCGATGCTCCCGAAATGCCCGACCGTCCGCAATTTTACGGCGATGATCATCTCTGGATTATTCTGGCGGTGACGGCCTATATCAAAGAAACGGGTGAAACGGATTTTCTGCAGGAAAAAGTACCGTTTTATGAGAAAGACCGGGAGGGAAATCCTCTCGAGAGCGAAACGGTCTTCGAACATCTCCAGCGGTCGTTGGCATTCACAAAAAGTAATCTTGGACGACACGGCCTGCCGTTGCTCGGGTTTGCCGACTGGAATGATTGCGTTAATCTCCCCACCGGAGCCGAATCGATTTTCAACGCATGTCTGTATGGTAAGGCACTATCCGAGATGATTGAACTCACCGCTTTTCTCGGGAGAAACGATCTGGTTGATGGCTATCAGGCCGATTTTGCGGTAATGAAGAAAAATTTCACTGAGCACTCCTGGGACGGAGACTGGTTCGTCCGCTATTTCGAGGCCGACGGTGCGCCGCTCGGATCGCAGAAAAACAGTCATGGTAAGATTTATCTCAACGGTCAGTCGTGGCCGGTCATCGCGGGTCTGGCCGATCCGGATCGTGGGCGCAAGGCAATGGACAGCGCGCGGGAAAAGCTCAACACCTCAAAAGGATTGAAACTGAGTACTCCCGGATTCAACGGTTTCGATCCGACCAAAGGTGGTATCACTACGTATCCACCCGGTGCGAAAGAAAACTGTGGAATATTTCTGCATACCAACCCATGGATGATGATTGCCGAGACGATCCTCGGTGACGGTGATCGTGCTTATCAATACTACGACCAGATTAATCCTGCCAAGAAGAATGAAATTATCGATGAGTATGAACTCGAACCATATGTCTATGCGCAGAATATTCTCGGTGATGAGCATCCGCAATTCGGCCTGGCACGTAACAGCTGGCTATCGGGAACCTCGTCATGGGTTTATCAAGCTGCCACGAAATATATACTCGGTATCCTGCCTCAGTATGAGGGTCTGAAAGTGGATCCCTGTATTCCCGCCGCGTGGGAGACTGTCGAAATAACCAGGAAATTCAGAGGTACCACCTACGTAATCAAAATTCTGAATCCCGATCATGTGAAAAAGGGTGTAGTGAAACTTACGGTGAACGGAAAAACTGTTGAAGGGGCGACAATTCCGCATTCCGATAACAACGGTACCGTATCGGTTGAAGTAGTTATGGGTTAGCATCAGGATCGGTAAAAAAACGTAATTTCGCAGGCTATTGCCTGATTTTTATGATCTTCACCTTCGATTTTCGGATGTGGAGATCTTTTTTTTAATATCCCTGAATAATTTTTTTTTAAAACAGATCTTTAACATGAACCGGTGTGAAAGATACAGTTACTATTATAGATGATCAAATTCATCCCTTCTTAAACGGAACAAGGGGTGCGGTTGCTATACTTTCCATAACCCTGTGCCTGTCCCTTCGGAATATGCTTCCTGCTCCCTGTTCCGTCCTTTTTTTCTCCAAGTACAAATCGTTAAAACATTTCCGCCAATTTGAAGTGAAGAGATCATTGAATAGTTCTTACTGTGTAGATTCAAATTGGGTGAATAAGGGTTCAAATTGTAACAATTCGAATATCGGTTTATAATATATTGAAAAAGAATATCCCAAAGGTAACGGAAGCGTAGTGTTTCAGAGTGAAGATGTTTTCCTCTGAACACCGTCCTTTACCACCTAGGACGGTTGGTCTGCATGCTACATACACATCAGAATGATGGTGCCGCAGCGCTTGCCACTACTGCGGTTCCCGCCATCGGATTTCTGACTGAAAGTCTTACCAGTTTGTATCAGTCCAATTTGTGGATCGGTGCTTCCGATGCCGCAACCAGATCAGGGTATTCTCTCATCTGTTTCGCCGGTGGTTCATTATCAAAATCCTCCTGGAATGAATTCGAGCCGCAGAGAAACCTTATCTACAATTTCATCAACACCAAAAATCTTAAAGGAATCATTATCGCCGGTTCTCTCGGCAATTTCATTACCGGAGACGAATTTAAAAATTTTTATAATCGCTTTACCGATATTCCACTTGTCTGTCTGGGTCCCGAAATCCCGACGGTGCCGACCGTAATCGCCGACAATACCCATGGAATGCGTGAACTGATTTCTCATCTCGTTGAAGCGCATAACTGCCGCAGGATCGCATTTGTCAGAGGGCCGGAGGGAAATCAGGAAGCAGAGGAACGGCTTCGCATTTTCCGGGAGGTGTTGTTCGAACATGATCTGCAACCCGATGCGAGCCTGGTACTGTCCGGTGATTTCAGCAGAGATGCGGGTGTCAATGCCGTCGAATACCTGTTAAAGAATGAATTTGAATTCGATGCACTGGTGGGTGCGAACGACGATACCGCACTTGGAGCGCTCAAGGCTTTTCAGGAGCACCATATTCGGGTGCCCGATGAGGTGCTGGTGGTTGGTTTCGATGATATCGAGGAGTCCGGATTTTCGGCGCCGCCGCTTACCACGGTTCGCCAGCCCCTGTATGAAATGGGCTCAAAGGCAGTGGAAGTCATCCATAACTGTATCGCGGGACAGAGCATCAAGGGAACGATAATCGTACCCGCGACTCTGACGACTCGTCACTCCTGCGGTTGTTTTCGACATCATGATGTTGATGAAGATCTCTTCCGGACGAATGGCAATTCTGCAACGGACGACCAGCGTATCGAGCTTCGGGAAGCGGTTGAAAAAATCATTCATCGTCTCGTGCTTCATGCGATTGATAAGTTTGACGTTGCCATGATTACTCAATTGACGGATACGTTTACCGATGAAATCGCCGGTATTCATTCCGGTACTTTCATTACCGTAATTAACAAGGTCGCCTGGCATCTTGCCACCATGGGCGGTGATGTGATGGGATTATATCATGTTCTGGCAGTGATGCGGCAATATGCGATGGTCCGGTCGGGAAGCACGTCGGCGTTGTCGGTGGAAGGAATTTTTCAGAGTGCCAATATGGCTATTGCCGACAGCGCGACCAGGGCACAGGCGAATCGTCGTCTTGCCAGCGAGCGACGGGCCATGGTATTGCGGTCGGCCGGGCAGGCAATCACCTCGAGGATAGATTTGACGGAGCTGGTTGAAATCATCGCGCTTGAACTCGTCAATCTGGAGGTGGACGGGTGTTACCTCTCTCTGTATGAGAATCCGGAAAGCGTATCCGGACAGATCACCTTGCGAATGGTGCTTGCACTGCACGATGGAAAACGTCTGTCGATCGATACGGAGAACAGCATTTTTTCCGCGCCGAAACTGCTCCCTGAAGGGTTTCTCCAGATCAGCGGCCCGTATTCACTACTGATCGAACCGCTATTCTTCCGTGATGAGCAGATCGGGATGGTCATTTTTGAAGTGCGGCGATGCAGAGATGGATTGACTTACGAGATACTTCAGCAGTATATCAGCAGCGCGCTCAAGGGGGCGTTGCTCATGAAAAAAGTACAGGAACAATCTTCGGCGCTTGAACTCGCCAATAAACAGCTGCAGAAACTTCGTGATGCCGAGCACGCGTATCTTGAGGCAATCAAACATGAACTCGAACTGGGACGACAGATTCAAATGAGTTTCCTGCCGCGTACGGTTCCGCAAATCTCCGGATGGGAAATTGTCACTGCCTTTCAACCGGCACGGGAGGTTTCGGGAGATTTTTACGACATATTCACCCTTCCCGACGACAAGGTCGTGTTGGTTATCTGTGATGTTTCGGGCAAAGATGTTTCTGCCGCACTGTTCATGGCGCTTATCAGGACACTCATCAGGGCACTGGCCGAACAGGCGCTTTCGGGAGCTGCGGAACCGCTCGATGCCGTCGGGTTGACCAACCGGTATCTGATCAACCATCATTACGGGCATAACGGCCGGTACATGTACGCGACACTGTTCATGGCGGTACTCGATACCGGGGATAATTCGGTGCAGTATGTCAACTCCGGGCATAATCCTGCGGCGCTTATTGCCGCAGACGGCACCATCAGTCAATGGGTGGGGCCCACGGGCCCCGCCATCGGTATCATGCCGGATGCTCAATTCCTCAGAAAAACTCTGACTCTCGGTCCGGATGAAACGCTGTTTCTATATACCGACGGCGTTACCGAAGCACGGTGTGCCGATGGATTACTGTTCTCGAAACAACGGTTGTCTGAACTATTGAGTTCCCCGGTTCAATCGGCAGCCGATCTGGTTGGAACGATCGACCGGGCGGTGAAAGAACACAGCGCAGGAATCGCGCCTTTTGATGATATTACGATGGTTGCCCTCAGGAGGAGTGACTCCTGAGAGGACCAGCTTCATTATCTGCCGATCAGTATTTTCTCGGCGCGCAGAACCCTTCCGTTTTTCCCGTTTAAATTAACAATATAAAGTCCCGGATTTCTGAGGATGCTGCGGAGGAGTGTCTGGGTGACTTTTCCGCCCTTGACATTTCCGGTTGCGATCAGTTTTCCTTCAATGGTGAATATTTTCACTCTGCTGATTTTTCCTGAAGGGAATACTACCGGTCTGTTGTTAATGGTTTTATTGGGGAGAGGGGGCGTATTGAAACGGAAATCAACGTTGATCTGTTTACGGTTGTAATCACGGTTGAACTGTCCGTTATACTCGGTATTTTCCACGATGGGCTCAATAGTATCAATGTTGGTTACTTTTTCAATATATGGTTTGAGGTTAAGGGAATCCTGGAACGGCGACCCGCGGGTACCCCATCGCAACTGGTATACAAGAACCTCCATATCATCATCCGGCCAGTATTCATTCCAGAAGACGATCGCTTTAGTTTTATAGACAAGGATGGAATCTATTCTCAGATATTTAGTTGCCGAGGTGAACGCATCAATTTTATTGAACTCTTCCGACTGAGCGGATACTGAAAAGGTGAATCCGAGAATGCAGAGAAACCACAACCGTTTTAGAGTTAATCTATTCATTGTTTTCTCCACTTAAGAACCGTTAAAGCAATATCCGAACTTTTTAACGGTTATAAGTGTATATTAAAGATCATTAAAGAGATAAATATTGTTAATTTTAGATTTTTTAATAAATAACCGCAATTTTAGGGGTAATGAATATAAATGTATAACGATGAACCACCTTTTTATTCGTATATCGACTTTAATCATAAATATAGTGTGGAATTTAATGGAATTATCAGTTTTTAATGTTCTTCAAGAGCAGAAAAGGGAATAGTGTTTGATTTCAACGGCTTATTTCCGGGGATGAAACAAGAATGAAACGAGAAGCCTATTCATTTTTTCTGTTATATTCGGTACTACTGTTAAAATCAACAAGTGCCCAGACTGATGTGACATTAATGCCTGCCGACAACCTGCAGGAGATGATTACCGATCATACGGTGGATTTTGATTTTATCCTCATCGATGTACGGGATGATTTTGAAGTGGAAAGCGGGATAATCGCTTCGAGATACTGTAAACCGTATCATATGTCCTGGAATGACGGGAACCTGCAACAGTGGTACAGCCAGCTTCCGCAGGATATGCCCCTTGTGGTGTACTGTCGCAGTGGAAACCGCTCGCTGGAGGCGGCCAATTTTCTGGTCGAAAAAGGTTTCACCCAGGTGGCTTCCGTGGCTCAGGGAATAAATTCATACAAAGGAGCCCTTTCCGATTCAACAGAACTCAAACCACTTTCCGCACTTCCCGAACCCTCTTATCTTGGTGATACGACAACATCGGTACTCCGGATCCCGCGAAAACAGCATGCTATAATCATCACGGTTCCAGAACGATCTCGACGTCAATTCAACCTTCAGGGATGTTCGCTTCCACAGCGGACCCTACTCCATGGTGCACCTGTATATATACTGGAACGAATCGGTGAAAAATCTTCCGGGTCGTTACGCGGTATCCGGAAACAGCACTCCAAACCGTGATCCTGCTCTATCCGGCGAAATTATTCAGTATCTGTTCAGGTAAGCTATTTTTCAGGTTTTAGATCTGGACACCCCCCTCTGCAGAGGAGCTTGTAAGATGTTAATTTTAATAAAGTAATCCGTAAAAGTCCCGCTTCGGGGAATTTTCATTTCCTTTTCTTAGCGTATTATCTGGTGTGCTGCGCTTTACCACTTATACCGCTTTCAGAGGGCGTAATATCAATACTGAACAGGGACGATTTAGGAATTTTGTGCAAAACTCTGCATTGTTCTGTCCCGGTTTCCTTTTCAGCATTTCAATGGGTGGAGTTGGGATTTCAACCGGACTCCGCACATATTGTTGCGAGTTTTCAAGAAATGTTTCGCTGATAAAAAGGTTTCTGCATGAATCCTTCTGCACCGTCATCAATTATTTCCTGAATACTCTGGTCGCGGGCTTATCCCGAATGAAGAAGAACATTCAGGGGGGATTGATCTCTTTAAGCGCCGAAAAAACCTCACGACCGCTCTGATCGGGCAAGACAAGGTCGAGAATAACCGCATTGATATTTTTCCAGGTTTTTCTGAAGTGCTCAATAGCATTACTCCCGTTATTGAAAACGACTGCGCTGTATCCCGCACTCCGGCTGCCGGAACAACCACTGTGAGTCAATTCCCCGCAATTTCCTTCAATATTTCAGTTACTGCCGCAGTACCATCGGGGAGATGACCCCGTTCAATCGCTCCGATAATCTCCTGCCGACGTGAGAAAACGCGTTGTATCCCGGTGGTCAAAGCATCTTCCGTCAATTCCTCCTGCGGAAGCACTTCACAGAATCCCTGTTTCTCAAAAGACCGCGCGTTAAGGATCTGGTCGCCTCTGCTCGCACCGGTGGAGAGCGGAATGAGCAGTGAGGGTTTTTTAAGGGCGAGCAATTCGAAGAGGGTGGTCGCACCGGACCTGCCGACAAACAGCGTGGTCGCAGCCAGAAGATGCGGCAGCTCATCCGAAACATACTCAAACTGGTAATAGGAGGATGCCTCCGGGCCGAGGTTGCCCTTTCCGCAAAGATGACACAGGTTGAAATCACGGGTGATTGCCGGAAGAGCATTACGGACGGCGGAATTCACCGCAACCGATCCCTGGCTTCCTCCCATCACGAGGACCACCGGTTTGTCTTTCGTAAATCCGCAGAGTTCAAGGCCTTTTTCGGCACTTCCGGCAAGCAGTGATGCACGCACCGGAAGACCGGTATGCACGGATTTCATTCCGTCGACATGCGAAGCGGTTTCGGGAAAACTGTAGCATATCTTCCGCGCAAAGGGGAGCGACAACTTGTTCGCCAGTCCGGGAGTGATATCGGATTCGTGAATGACTGCGGGAATTTTCAGAAGCCATGCAGCCCATACAACGGGGCAGGAAACGAATCCTCCTTTACTGAATACGACATCCGGCCTGCTTCGGAGGAGAATACCGATTGCCTGCAGCAGGCCGAGTGCGATGCGGAAGAGATCAGAGATATTTTTCAGATCAAAATATCGGCGGAGTTTTCCGGCGGTTATCGTATGGAAGGGCAGGTTCTCCTTTTGTATGAGACCGTATTCAATCCCGGTCCGGGTTCCGACATATTCGATCGCGAATCCGGCCTCGCGCAATCGGGGCAGCAAAGCGATATTGGGAGTGACATGGCCGGCGGTACCTCCGCCGGTGAGAAGAATTTTTTTCATCGGAAACTCCGTTTGAAAATCAGAAGAAATGGATACCTGTTCAACGTAAAATAATTGCCGGGGAAGTGAAATTTATCACACTGATGCCTGTATCGAACAGGTCGAAGACAATTTTTCCGGGTGGAACTGTTTCTGCAGATTTCAACCGATCCGGGGAGCGTTGTTACTGCTGAAATTTTTGTGAAAAGTAATGAAATCCGACATTGTTGTTACTGGTTGCATAGGGTTCATCAGAATGGTAGAATTGCAAGCTTGAATCAGGTTTCGGGCATACATCCCGATTGCATTCAATATGTAACGGAAGTATATTGAAAATTCGTTCCGATATGCATAAACAACGGATTTTAACCGCTTGTATTTCAGATTATGCTACCCGTTTAACAAAGGGTATTTTTTTCCGGATATACAAATACATTTTTCATACATCCATTCAGGGGAAAACCGATGGAACAGAAAATCCAGGAACTGACCGCGAAGATCTATCAGGAAGGCGTTGAAAAAGGAGAGGCGGAGGCAAAGAAGATCATCGCCGCTGCACAGGAGAAAGCAGCCGGCATCATTACCGATGCGAAAAAACAGGCGGAAAAGATTGTTGCCGATGCCGGGCAGCAGTCAGCTGAACTCAAGCGGAATACCGAGGCTGAAATCCGTCTCAGTGGCACTCAGGCGCTTTCGGCGATCAAACAGCAGATACTTGATCTCGTTACGGCGGGAACCGTTGATGAGAGTATGACTGCATCGCTTTCCGATCCCGCAACCATCAAGGAGTTCGTTGCCCTGGTGGTACAGAACTGGAAAATGGGTAACGAAGTGCCCCGGCTTGAGGTACTCCTTCCTGCGCAGAAGCAGGATGAGCTGCAGAAAGCATTTCAGAAAGGCGGTTCGGATCTCCTGAAAAAAGGAGTCTTTCTCTCCTTTTCGAAAACGCTCAAAGCTGGTTTCCGTATCGGACCACAGGACGGTTCGTTTAAAATCAGTCTTTCCGACGAGGATTTTGCGGAGTTTTTCAAGGAATACCTCCGGCCGAAAACACGGACCTGGCTGTTCGGTGAGTGACGGTCATGACCAGTAATTATTACTATCTGGTTGCCGGATTGCCGGACCTGCTCCTCGATGAGGGGAAACAGCCACTTTCCTGCATTGATTTTCTGGAAGAGGCGGTGGAACAGCTTGACGGTGCCGACCTCCGGCTCCTGAATCTGCTCCGTTTACCATATGATAATCAGAACCTGTTGTCGCTCCTTCTGAAAACGGGAAAACTGTTCGATACCAGAGGATCCATAAGTGAAGAAACGCTCGCTGCGGGGCTTAAATTTCCCGATGAACTGCCGACCCATATGCTGCGGTTCCTCGAGGCATTTCAGGAGAACCGTTCTCCGGCGCCGGGACTTGTCCCCGCCGATCAGCTTGCCTGGTTTTTTTATGAAAGTATGGCACGGCAGGAAAATGATTTCATCCGTGAATGGTACACGTTCGAACTACAGTTGCGCAACAGCATTGCGGGTATCAACTGCCGAAAAGAGTTAGCGCATCTTGAAACGCTCGCCACCGAACGTGACAAGGCGATTTCGGCGGTGATCGTGGGGCGTGATGAGGTGGCCGAAGCCCTGCTGCGCTCGAATGCACCGGATTTCGGATTATCGGCGATAGTGCCGTGGGCGGATCGGCTCTTTGCACTCTCCCGCGGTTCTTTGCAGGAATTCGAGAAGGGAATTGATCTGCTGCGCTGGGAATTCCTCAGTGAAATAACCGTCGATTCGCATTTCAGAGCGGAGACGGTATTCGCCAATTTCATCAAGTTGACTGTTGTTGAACGCTGGCTCGCACTCGATCCGGCAACCGGGAAGGAACAGCTCGACCGGTTGCTCGAAGAGCTGAAGGCATCGTATTCCGTACCGGCGATTTTCTGATCGTGAAAACTGAAACAAGATACACTGTATACATTTTGGAGGAAAACAATGAGCACCAAGGGTAAAGTGGTCGGCATTGTCGCGAACCTGGTCACTATCGAGGTCGATGGTCCGGTTGCTCAGAATGAGATCTGTTACATCGATCTGAGTGGAACGAAGCTGATGGCCGAGGTTATCAAAATAACCGGTAAAAACGCATTCGTTCAGGTGTTCGAAAGTACCCGCGGTCTCTACGTCGGTTGTGAAGCGGAATTCACCGGACACCTGCTTGAAGTCACACTGGGTCCGGGGATGCTGTCGAAAAATTACGACGGCCTGCAGAATGATCTCAATAAAATGGACGGTGTTTTCCTCAAACGGGGTGAATACACTCCGGCACTCGACAGCGATACGAAATGGCACCTTATCCCTCTTGTCGAAACAGGCGCCACGGTTGCCGCAGGTGACTGGATCGGCAAGGTGAAAGAGGGATGGATTGATCACAAAATCATGATGCCGTTTAATTACAAGGGTAGCGGTACGGTAAAATCGATAGTTGCCGAAGGAGACTATACGACTGATGATCCAATTGCGGTGGTTACCGATGCCGACGGAAATGATCGTGAGATCACCATGACAATGCGCTGGCCGGTGAAGGTTGAAGTGAAGGCGTATAAAAACAAGCCGCGTCCTTTCAAAATTATGGAAACCGGACAACGCACGATCGATACCCTCAATCCGATTGTCGAAGGGGGAACCGGATTCATTCCCGGACCGTTCGGTTGCGGAAAAACGGTATTGCAGCACGCGCTGTCGAAATATGCGGAATCCGATCTGATCATCGTCGTGGCCTGCGGTGAGCGTGCCAACGAGGTGGTTGAAATCTTCACGGAATTTCCGGAACTCGACGATCCGCGTACCGGCCGCAAGCTTATGGAACGGACGATCATCATCTGCAACACCTCGAACATGCCGGTTGCCGCCCGTGAAGCGAGCGTGTATACCGGTATGACTATTGCCGAGTACTATCGGTCGATGGGTCTCAAGGTGCTGCTGCTTGCCGATTCCACTTCCCGCTGGGCGCAGGCTCTGCGGGAAATGTCGAACCGCATGGAGGAACTTCCCGGCCCCGACGCCTTCCCGATGGATCTCAGTGCGATCGTGGCGAACTTCTATTCCCGTGCAGGATTTGTCAATCTGAGCAACGGTGAAACCGGATCCATCACCTTCATCGGTACGGTCAGCCCCGCCGGAGGGAACCTCAAGGAACCGGTTACCGAATCGACCAAAAAAGCGGCGCGCTGTTTCTACGCCCTGTCACAGAACCGCGCCGATTCAAAACGGTATCCCGCGGTCGACCCGATCGACAGCTATTCGAAGTATCTCGAATACCCGGAGGTGATGGAGTACCTCGATACAACGATCGAGACCGGCTGGGCCGACAAGGTGATGAAGCTCAAGGATACGCTGCTGCGGGGCAAGGAAGCCAATGACCAGATCAATATCCTCGGTGATGACGGAGTACCGATCGAATATCACATCACCTTCAACAAGTCGGAACTGATCGACTTTGTTATCCTGCAGCAGGATGCATTCGACAAAGTCGATGCATCGACACCGCTCAAGCGACAACAGTATATTGTCAACAAACTGCTTTCGATCTGCGACAGCCAGTTTTCATTCGAGCACTTCGAAGAGATCGGTGCCTATTTCAAGAAAATGATCAACCTGTTCAAACAGATGAATTATAAAGAGTTCGAATCAGCCGATTTCAAATCGTTGGAGAAGGAAATCGATACGCTGCTTTCCGAACGGGTCGTATCGGAACATGAACCTCAGACCGCGGCGGCAAACTGAAGGGAACCACTACATGAAGACGAAAGCATTTCAGAAAATCTATACGCATATCGAGAACGTAACGAAGGCGACATGCCTCGTGGAGGCAGAAGGAGTCTCGAACGAGGAGATGGCAACGGTTGACGGTCGTCCGGCGCAGGTGGTGAAAATCGCCGGCAACAGAGTTACGTTGCAGATTTTCCCGGGTACCCAGGGAATCGCCACCAATGCAGAAGTGGTATTCCTCGGAAAACCGCCGACACTCAAGGTGGGAAATGAACTCAAAGGACGTTTTTTCAATGCCTATGGCGAGCCGATTGACGGGGGGCCACAGGTTGAAGGCGAAGAGGTTGAAATCGGTGGCCCGTCGGTGAATCCTGTCCGTCGTAAGCAGCCCTCCGAACTGATTGCAACCGGAATCGCCGGAATCGATCTGAACAACACTCTGGTTACCGGTCAGAAGATCCCGTTTTTTGCCGATCCGGATCAGCCGTTCAATCAAGTAATGGCGACGGTGGCGCTCCGGGCACAGGCAGATGTGATCGTTCTGGGCGGTATGGGAATGAGCAATGATGATTATCTGTACTACAAAACACTGTTCGACAATGCCGGGGCACTCGACCGGATTGTCGCTTTCATCAACACGACCGATAATCCGCCGGTGGAACGTCTGCTGGTTCCCGACATGGCACTTACCACATCGGAATATTTCGCGGTCAATCATAAAGCGAAGGTACTCTGTCTTCTCACCGACATGACGCTCTTTGCCGATGCGCTGTCGATCGTGTCGAACCGTATGGACCAGATTCCGTCGAAGGACAGTATGCCGGGATCGCTCTACAGTGACCTCGCGAAAATCTACGAAAAAGCCGCGCAATTTCCCGACGGCGGTTCGATAACGATTATCGCCGTTACCACGCTTTCGGGCGGTGATATTACCCATGCGATCCCCGACAACACCGGGTACATCACCGAGGGGCAACTCTACCTGCGTCGTGATACCGATATCGCGAAGGTGGTCATCGACCCGTTCCGAAGCTTGTCACGCCTGAAACAGCTGGTGATCGGAAAAAAGACAAGAAAAGATCATCCGCAGGTGATGAATACCGCGGTACGTCTCTACGCCGATGCGGCGAATGCCCGCACCAAGCTCGACAACGGTTTCGATCTGACCGAATACGACCGTCGTACGCTTGACTTTGCCAAAGAGTATTCGCGGGAACTGCTCGCCATCGATATCAATATAGAAATTGACAAGATGCTCGATACCGGCTGGCAGTTGTTCGGCAAATATTTCAGCAAAGACGAAGTCGGTATCAAACAGGAATTCATGGATAAATACTGGGTCGGTTCCGCAGGTTGATTAACACTTCAGCCGGAGGAAAACCGGCCGCAGACGTCGGAGTACGGTGATGGCAATAAAGTTTCAGTATAATAAAACGTTTCTTCAGCAACTCGGCAAGGGGCTTAAAGTCCGTGAAAACGCACTCCCTACACTGGTGGCGAAGGAGTCGGCGCTCCGTGTCGAGGTGAAAAAGGCGCGGGAATCGGTCGTTACGTTGGAAGAACAGCTCACCCGGACGTATGATGCGCAACGTGAGACATTCCGTTTCTGGAGCGAGTTTCCGAAGAACCTCGTCTCGGTGAAGGATGTGCAGGTTGACGTTAAAAAAATCGCCGGGGTGAAAACGCCCATACTGCAGAAGGTGCTCTTCACCGTGGAACGCTACAGCGCTTTTCTGCAACCCGCCTGGCTGCCCGGAGGAATCGAAACGCTCAAGACGATTGCCCAGTTGAAAATTGAAGCGGAGCTTGCGAAAAGAAAAGTGGAAATTCTTGAATACGCCCGGAAAAAAACCACGCAGAAGGTGAATCTGTACGAAAAGGTGCAGATTCCGGAATATCGGGAAGCGATCCGTAAAATCAAGCGATTCATGGAGGATGAAGACAACCTCTCCAAATCGTCTCAGAAGATACTAAAAGAGAAAATCGCCGCGGAGGCTGCGTAATGGTAGTACAAATGAAGAAACTGCACCTACTGCTGCCGGCTGCTGATCGCGAAACGTTTCTCGAGGATCTCGCACGTGTCGGTATTGTCCATGTCGAGGAGCGTGTCAATGAAAATCGCTCGGACAATCTGGAACAGATTGGCGCAAAAATCAAACAGTACCGCAGCGTTCACCATGCACTAGAAGGAATGGTGAAGAAGAGCCTTGCACCGGTCCCTTCCGGTAAAGAGGCATCGGATATTATAAAGCAATTTGAAACGCTCGAACAGAAACGGGATGAAATTCAGCAGAAAATCAGTGCTCTCCAGAAGGATATTGCGGTACTTACACCATGGGGTGACTTTAATCCGACCCTGATTGAAAAATTGAGAAGTGCCGGTATTACCCTGCGTTTTTTTGAAACGGGATTGAAAAAATTCCCACAGCTGGATTTTACGGATATCACCTATGAGAAGGTGCATTCAGGAAATAAAATCCGGTTCATTGTATTTGAGAGGGAAAACGCCACTTCCGTTATCGATGCTGATGAGATTTCCCTGCCGATGCAATCGCTGAAGGCATTGATAAACGAGATTACGGAACTTGAGAAGAGCATAAACGCGATATCCGCGGAAATAAACGCACTCGTCCCATTTTGTGGAATTCTTTCAGCGGCAATTGATAAAATGGAACTTGATGAACGTTTTGAGCGTGCACGAACAAGTTTCGAATCGGCGGCGGGAGGAAAAATTGTATTTCTAACCGGATGGCTTCCAGCCTCCAGAGAGGGACAACTACGCTCGTTTCTGAATAAAAAAACTGTCTGGTTTGAAATACTTGCTCCATCGGAACAGGATGCGGTACCGATTTTATTGAAGAACAATGCGTTCTTTCAGAAATTTGAAACGGTTATCAGACTGTTTCAGTTGCCCAATTACCGGGAACTTGATCCGACGGCGTTTGTCGCTCCCTTTTATGCGATTTTTTTCGGTACCTGTCTCGGTGATGCGGGATATGCACTCATTATTATAATCGCTTCGCTGATTGCTTTTCTGAAGCTGCCGAAAACGGTGCGGCCGTTAACGGTGTTCGGATTGATTCTCGGTTTTTCCACTTTAATTATGGGTATTGTCAACAGCGGGACGGTTTTCGGTATCACCATACTTGAAAAACAGAATATTCCGCTGTTTGCATATTTAAGTCGGTTCATCGTCATTAAAAACGGTCAATCCATTGATCCGTTCAACTTTGCGCTATTGTTGGGAGTCATTCAGATCAATGTCGGTATTGTCACCAACATCGCCAATCGATTGCTGTTCGGCTCGTTCAAACATTCTCTTCCGGCAGTCGCAAAGTTGCTGATAATCGACAGCCTGATCATTCTCTTTCTGGCGCTCTATCAGAATTTTGCACCGGTCAAACCACTGGTACAATTCGCGATACCCGCTCTTATTATCGGAACGGTCGTAATGGTCTATGCGGTGCTCATTGCCGGGATGGAACAGTTGATGGATAACAGGATGGTGAGCCTGGTTCTGAAACTGTATTTCACGCTGTCGGGCGCCGTGGGCGATATTCTGTCGTATATCCGGTTGTTCGCTCTGGGATTATCTTCGGGAATTCTGGGATATGTCATTAATGATATCGGATTCCAGATGGCGGGTATCAAGTATGTCGGCTGGATTGCCTGCATTCTCTTTCTGGTGATCGGTCATGTGGGGAATCTGCTGCTGTCCGGTCTGGGATCGTTCGTGCATCCGTTACGATTGACATTTGTTGAATTTTACGGCAACCTTGAATTCAAAGGTGGCGGTAAAGAATACAGTCCATTGAAAAATTAATTTAACTTAAAGGAGTTTTTATGTCTTTACCACTCATTTTCGCATTTATAGGATTAGGGTTAATGGTTGGAATGGCCGGTGCAGGAAGTGCAATAGGTGTTTCAATTGCGGGAAGTGCGACTATCGGTGCGCTGAAAAAGAAAAAAGAGGCATTCGGCAGTTTTATCGTTCTCAGTGCCATGCCGGGTACCCAGGGATTGTACGGATTCGCGGCGTTTTTTATCCTCTTAAGCAAAGTAAGCCCCGAGATGACTCCGTTTCAGGGATTCGCGATTTTCGGTGCGGGAATCATGATGGGGCTGGGTGGTCTGATATCCGCGATCTACCAGGGAAAAATCTGTGCGAACGGTATCAGTGGTATCGCTTCGGGGCACGACGTTTTCGGGAATTCGATCATTATGGGTGTTTTTCCGGAGCTCTATGCGATTGTGGCGTTTGCGTCGGTATTTCTTCTCAGTGGAAAATTATAAAATATGGGATTATAGTTTTATGCAAAGACTGCTCAATGCGTAAAACAGATTTACATTGATTATTAAAAAAAGAGGACGGAATGAACTATTCCGTCCTCTTTTTTTAGGTCCTGCGGATAGATGCTTTATCAGTTAATATCCGCACTTCTGAAGGTGTAATCGCCCTTGTTTGTCGAAATATGAAAAAGGGTCATACCGCGATGCACTTCTTCAAACGGGTATGCTATTGTCGAACCCTTCGCCAGCGCGCTGCCGTTGAATTGTTTGATGCACCGACCCTGCAGGTTGAATACTCCGATATTGTCGATACGGACATCCTGAGCGATGGTCAGATAAAGAATTTTGTTTTTCAGGCGGGCGGTGACACTGGCGTGGCGGGGTGATTGACCGGATCGAGGGCGCGTACCGAGGGAGATGCTGGAGTAGGTATAGCTTTCTTTTTGGGTATTTATCCATTCTCCGGTAATGGTATCCCGTTTCTGTGAAATTAGGAATTCCAGTGTGCCATTCTGTGAATACGAACCCAGATATCTGTCGGCACCTGCTCCTGTGAGAGTTTCGGAAGTATCAGGAAGCATGAGTGCTTCCGTGACCCGACCAGCCTGATCTTTGTTCTGTACCAGCATCATATTGTTCATAAACCTCATCTCTTCTCCAAGTTCGGGAGGATCGGCATTTACAATAGTCATTTTGATTGTTGCAGTATCGGAGGCCGGTGTCGATGAAAACGCATAATCCAGCTGATATTCAATTTTTGATGTAGTAAGGTAATTCATGTTAAGAAACATGCTGACGGAAAAGGTGTTCTGGCTGGTTTTAGAATATCGTGCACGGGATACTGTCATGGTGTCGTAATCACCGGTTCCAGAGTCCGGAATGAGCATCGTGGTGATTATGGAATCAAGGTTGGAGAGCATATTGTATTCTGTCGAAAAACTGGTCAGCAAGACTCCGGTATACTCGACCAGGTCGGAAATAAGAATCACGGGGTTGCAGGACGGATAATAGGTTGCAAAGGAAATCATTGTATCTGTTCCGTAAACCAGTGAATAGATGGTATTTATCGACATTGTCCTGACGGTTTTTCCGTCGGGCAGCAATGTCGTTATTGTCTGACTTTCAAGAGAATCATTCATGGAAAATGTATTTACCATAGTTGCGATACCGGATTCATTATAGGATACGAGGGTGTATTGCGTCGGTACCCAGCAATCATTTTCCCATGAACTGTAATCAATCCGTGCTATCATCTGGGTGTCTTTCGTTGCCGCGAGTTTTTTTGCCGGGGCCAGAGGAGGAATGTCGTAACTTTTAAAGGGGGAAAGTACCGGAAGCAGAAACGGATTTCGAGAGAGCATTGTAACATTAGAGGAAAAAGCGGAAAAAGAAAACAGTACAATGCAAAGTGCTAATATTTTTTTGGGAAACAGCATAGGCCCTCTTTTAAAACGTGTGAAGTACTGTGAAACGAATACTTCAATAATACTTCTTTAGAGTTTATTCGGCAAGCGGCACTGAAAAATGCGGTATACGTTTTTCACGTACACCGCATCAGGACTGTTGAATACTATTCCCCAGTGAAGAAACGATCAATAATTACCTTCCGTCACTCAACCCCTCCGACAACAGCTGCGCCTTCTCCATCAGATTGACACACTCACTCCGGTAGCCGTTGAGATCAGCTCCTTTGGATGAACGGGCAAGCGAAATTACTTGGTTGTAATTGAAACTCCCCATGTACCGGGAACCCCTGAGCAACATTCCGAACCCGGCAACGGCTGCTGAAAACCGGAAATTATTGGAAACGGCATCGGAACCGGTGGTTTTGACGGTTTTCTGAATCAGGCGGCTTTTTTCTTCAGCAGGCTTTTTGTACCGGAATTTTACCGTCAGCAGTTCGTTTCTCTGCGAACGGTCGGTTTTTACCCAATGCTTCTGGTACTTGAGCGGATCGACGGAGGGAAGATCACTCTTTACACCCGCGGGGACAATTTCGTATAGTGCGGTAACCGTGTGCCCGCTGCCGAGTTCACCGGCATCTTTTTTATCGTCATTGAAATCCTGATTGGCGAGCAGGCGGTTTTCGTAGCCCACAAGCCGGTAGGCGGACACCTGCCGCGGATTGAACTCGATCTGAATTTTCACGTCTTTCGCGATGGTCAGAAGCGTTCCGCCCATTTCGGTTACGAGTACTTTTTTCGCCTCGAGCAGGTTGTCGATGTAGGCGAAGTTACCGTTTCCCTTGTCGGCGAGCTGTTCCATTTTCGCATCCTTGTAATTGCCGGTCCCGAAACCGAGTACTGTCAGGAAGATACCGGCCTTGCGTTTCTCTTCAATCATCCGCACCAGTTCGCCATCACTTGACGGACCGACATTGAAATCACCGTCGGTGGCGAGAATGACACGGTTGTTGCCGTCTTTTATGAAATGTTCGACCGCCGTTGCATAGGCTAGCTGAATTCCTGCACCACCCGCAGTCGATCCACCGGCTTCCAGCCGGTCAAGTGCGGCGATGATGGTCTGTTTTTCGTTTCCCCGTGTTGACGGAAGCACAAGTCCTGCATTTCCGGCATACACGGTAATCGCCACATGGTCCTGTTCCCGGAGGTTGCCGACCAGCAGCTTGAGCGCTGATTTGAGAAGCGGCAATTTGTCGGGAGAATTCATCGATCCCGAGACATCGAGCAGAAACACGAGATTACTTGCCGGCAATGATTCGTCGGCGATCTTTTTTCCCTGGAGACCGATATGCACCAGCCTGTGCTGAGGGTCCCACGGGCATTTTCCGGTTTCGGTGGTGATTGAAAAGGGATGTTCTCCGGTCGGCTGCGGGTAATCATACGAAAAGTAATTAATCATCTCTTCGATCCTGACGGCGTCTGCCGGCGGAAGCGTATTACTGTTGAGAAAACGGCGGACGTTACTGTATGATGCGGCATCAACGTCGATGGAAAACGTGGAGAGTGGATCATCCGTCACTTTTTTAAAGCCGTTTTCATTGATGTGGCTGTACTGCTCGGTGTTGAAATCCGTAGGGAGCGCCGGGGCGGGAGTGATCAGGCACGGTGCCGACATTATTCCTGAGGCACTGCCATACAACGCTTTCGCTTTCTGGAGCTTAACCTGCCGTGATAGCCGTGGTGCGGCTTTTTTTTCGCAACGACGGGTCTCCGGTACCGCTTCTTTTTCTTCCATGAGTCTCCTGCTTGCATCTCTGTCGGCAACGGATTGGTGCGGCAGTGTTGCAGGCGTCTGAGGCAGTTTTTTGGTGGGAGCAGCAGGCTGCTTAACTGCTGTGGTTGATACTGTTTCATTGGAATCAATGGGTTGGACACGGGTATCGCGGGCGATATTCCGTACGGAACATCCGACGGCCAGCAGACATGTAACAGCAGCGGTAAACAGGTAACGGTTCATCATGACATCCTCCTCATCAGGTGATTTGTTCTGTTTGCGTTCAGGTACAGTGAACGCTACACCCCTTTCGACAACGCTTCAGAAGAAAGGTTCCGGATTTTTTTAATTTTTTTTTGCGGGTGATGTTCGAGAGGGAGGAAGTGCCGCTTAGCAAAAGGCTTTTAAAGAGTAAAAGACCTTGCCGCATAATATTCGAAAGGCCCCGGTTTTGAACCGAAGTTTTACATTGTTTTTCAGTGTGCCGCCCGGAGTTTCTCGAACTTAACATGTGGTTGATAGCCGAGCGCTTCACCGACCCGACGTAGAAATGACAAGCTAAGGTTCCTGTACGTGCCGGATTCAAGCCGGGCGATGCACGATTGCGAGGTATTCACTTTTTCGGCAAGCTTCTTCTGCGTCAGCCCCTTTTTTAGCCGCAGGTCGATTACTTGCATTGCAACCTCGAACTCCTCTTCGAGCGTCTCGTATTCCTTGCGGAACACCGGGTCTTTGAGCTCCTCTTTCAGCATTTCGTCGTAGTCGTGTACTTTCATGGTCATACGTCATACTCCTGTACAAAATCGTTTCGTATTTGCAATGCCCGCTGTATTTCCTGCTTGTCTGTTTTATCGGTCTTTTTGATATACCCCGACGTGCAGACATACAATCTTTTCTTGTGATGAAAGTAAAAAATCCTGCAGATATCGACTGCTACTTTTACTCGAAGTTCTTTGAGTCCTTCGGCATTATTGAGTGTTTTCGAGTGAGGCTCTGAAAGCCGGAAGCCAAAAAGATTGAGCAAGTCTATTCCCCGGTAAACCTTTGCCGCATTTTCGGATTGAGACTGCGGATAAATTCGTGTGCCGGTGGCAGTACCTTCACTTCAAAGTTATGGATTTTCATCTAATACTTCATCTCTAAACCCGGGCATTAACATATCTTCAATTAACCTTCCGGATGTATCAATGGCGCCATGCAATCTGGTGCTATACATTGAATTCCCAATGTTAAATTCTAATCCTTTGAATGCGTAAGTTGAATCTTCCATGTTTTGAAATTCCCATTCACTTGCCCAATCACTGCTTATTGATGCCGTGTTGCAACAGCAAAAAACAGGTATAAAAACAACGAATGTTTTTAAATGTTTCACCATCAAACTCCTTACTCGTAAACTTCCAGTACCACCGAAATCAACCCCTTCCCGGATTCCGGCAGAGTATCGACAATAGTCACTGAACACGATCGGGAAAGTCTTGTATAAAAATCGTCAAGTTTCCCCGACGGAAGCGTGATCTGCAGCGAAACCATGTGTGCCTCGGACGTGATAACCGTATCGATCGAGCCCCGATACCGCTGCACTGCCTTGTGGATAATCGGAAGCAGTTCGGCGGGTTCCGGTTTCACTTCCGTTTCGTCGGCAAAGGGGGCTGCTTCTGCTTTCAGGGATTGTTCCTCGCTGTATGCCCTGGCGGCAGATCGTCGCGGAGCACTCATTTTTCTTTTCATAATGGATTGCGGACGATCGGTGGTTTCGGATATTTCGGAAGCCACTTTTTCTTCAATAGCCATTACTCGTTCCGGTGCGGCAGCGGGAGGAGCTGGCGGGGGTGATGCGGCGATCGACGGTTCGTTGAGGTGATCCGGTATTGTTCCTGCGGCACCCGAGGCGACCCCTGCCGCCGCGCCGAACGATTGTGTGCGCCGCTTTGCGGTGCCTTTGTATTCGGGGGCTTCCTCTGTTGCATCGAGAGCGGCTGTGGAAGGGGTGTTTTTCTGTTCGGACCTCTTTGCAGCGAAGGGAGTGTGCACTTCCCGACGGACGCGTGCCGCGACTTGCTCATTCGGTCCGGAGGGGCGCGATTGTCTACTTTTTTTCTGCGCTGTATACTCCTCGGTGGTTAGTTCCTTGTCACTGCGCAATGGTTCCTGCTGCGTCGTGGCAGGAGAAACCGGTGCCGGCTGTTGCCTGGATTCGTACTCCTGTACCGGTCGGCTGGTGCGCAGTTGCGGAATTTCTCCTGAGAACGGGTTAAACAGAAACAGGACCAGCAGTGCGGTCACCAGAACACCGGCGAGTTCCACCGGGAGCCATCGACGGATCGGGGTGAACAGACGATGTAACATACCGGAGGGTTCTTCGATACGCTGGTGCACCTTGTCAAGAAAATCGTCAGGGGCACGGATTTCTTCAACCGCGCCGAGCGCATCGGTGTATCGTCGAGCCGCATCCAGAGCGTTGCTCATTTCCATAGATGCGGCACATCGTTGTTCTATCTGACGGCTGAGATCCGGGTCAAGGCGACCGGCCAGATAATCGGGCAGTAGCAGCTGCATTTCATGGTCGGTCATTGTACAATTCCTTTGAGTTTCTGTTGCAGAATGTTTCTGGCCCTGAACAGACGGGATTTGACTGTACCTTCGGCAAGTCCGGTAATCCGTTCGATCTCTTCGTACGAAAGGCCCTGCAGGTCACGCAGAAGCACCAGTTCCTTCTGCTCACGTGGAAGTTCGCCTATTGCCTGTTCGATCGCCATACCAAGTCTTTTATGTTCAAGATCCTTTACTGGAGTAAACCGGGTATCACTAAGTTCCAGTGTCGGTTCCTCGCCGGTGCCATCCGAGTCGGTACCGGTGTTTAAGGTTACCGATTGTCGGGAGAGCCGGTTCCACCAGGATCGGTGACGGTTCCGGCAGGTATTTATGACAATACGATAGAGCCATGTCGAGAACGTGCTCTCTCCGGAAAAACGGTTGATATGCCGGTATACTTTCACGAAACACTCCTGTGCCGTATCTTCACCATCCGCACGCGATCCGGTAAGCCGGATGCACATGCCGACAACAAGGTGCTGATATTTTACCACCAGACGGTCAAAAGCTATCCGGTCACCGGCTCTGCAGAGTTCAACCAGTTTCTGATCATTATCATGTACTGAAGCCGGAGTCACCTGGTTTTGCCATCCTTTGATATAGACACGCTGGAAGCAGAAATGTTCCGTTAAAAATAATTGGAAAAAATAAATGTCGTTACATCATTAGTGCCGGAGAACTACCTGAAATGTGTTTCAAGAATTATACATCTGAGGTCGGCTATGGATTCTTCCGGCACATCGGTATACGATGCATATTCAACAATTTTTGCAAGATCTTTTTTAAACAGTGTCAGTTTTTTTTCCGGAATAATCAGTTTCAACTTGTAGTAATCGCCATTATGCTCGAGGGTACTGGCCAGTCGACCCTTGTATTGCCGTGCAAGACGTGCTATTTGCGGACTTCTGTCATTTGCGGAAACTAAGGTTCCGGATGTTTTACTGTTGGCGGGGCGATAAAAAACAGAACGGTCGATGTCGTTCAACCCTTCAGAGGAAGATACGTACGTTCTGTTGTCGGTTGACGTTTCCGGAATAGATTGTATCCCGTCAGATGCTTCTATATCCTGAGAGGAGGACGGTGTTCGGGGTGTATGCGGTATATACGGTTCCGAGCGATATAGGGATGTGGGTTCAGAGGAAGAGGGGGCGAAATCGGATCGTGTACTTTTTCTGACAGACGTGGAGGTTCTATAGGAGGACCCTGATTTTGGAATGTTTGATAGTGCTTTTTTCCCGGTGAGTGAAGCTATCCGGGCATTTTCTCCAGTTGCGGAAAGCGTCGTATCCGGATGTCGAGTGTCGTCAGTGTTGTTGACGGAAGATTGTACGGGCTGGCTGGAAGTTGTTTCGGCTGGTTTTGAATGAGAGTAACTATTTGAAATATATCGAATAACTAAAACCGTACTGATTACCGGAACCAGCAGCATGGCTGCAATCGATAGAATTGATGAAAATTTCTTCCTGCTTTGTTTTACTATTTCAATATCTTGAATGAATAATTCGTTTGCCAGAAGGAGTTCCTGTTGGACGTGGATATTTTTTGTGGCTGTAGCGGCGGTTCTTTGTTGGTTGATCATTTTTGCAAAGTCACTGCATGCTGATGGGTTTAAAGCCGGTGGATACTTTCCATCTTTGAAGCGCAAAACACGAATATGATGACAGATTCAGTATACCTGTCATTTATACGGATCTAAAAAAATGAATTGTTTTCACTCAAGATATATAATAAAAGCCGGATAATTTCTTCTGTTTTTTTCTGCAGCTACTCATTCCCGAAGATTTGAGCTTAAATAATGATTAAATATATTCACTACTTGATAGGGTTCCGTCAGCGAAAAGAGCATTCCCGGTTATATGTTCAGTTCGTGTACCATTTCGAGAGGTAATCCGGTTTTTTCGGTTATCGCTTCGGGAGTCATTCCTTCCGACAGCAGTCTCCCGATGAATATTTTCAGGGGTTCACCGATTTCAATAAGGTGCCGGTCGGGATCGAAAAGCCGGATGGTTCTCTGACCCCACGGTTCCTCATGCACCGGATGAAGAAATGTGACCTCTGCTGCGAGTAATCGTCGATACACCTCGTCGATGTCCGGTGTTTCAAAGTAAAATTCAAAACGGTTTCCCTCTGTGAGCTGCTCACTTCCGAGGGTGTGGGTGATGATATGTGCTGGCTGTATTTCCCAGAGGGTAAGGCCGCATTTGAGGATGACGTTTTTTCCGAAATCCAGTTCGATCTCCTGACCGAGCAGCCCGGTATAAAAAGCCTTGGATCGTCCGATATCTGAAACAAATGCGGCTGCGGAGTGAAAATGTATAGGAATATGATTCATGTGCTTTTTCTTTTTGTTAAAGAAAAAGGAAAAATACTATCGGGAGCGGGAATTGTATTCTACTGGTTGAGACAAGTGCGTTATGACATCTCTCCGTTGGATCCCGGCTATTGCCGGGGTGACGATATGCCTTCTATTTTGAGACAGTTAATATATAGTTTTCTGGCGATGAGCAGATACGGCGAAGCTGTTTTTCAATCGATCGGGATCGCGGAACACTCCTTACCGGATTCTTTCTCTTCTGGTTGCTCCCGAAGGAACTGTTCGGTTGCTTCCTTTACCGAGGGGAGTAGCATCCGTCGGATCGCTGCCGCCTGTTTGCGGTGGCGTTCGGGGAGCATTCCGATAACACGGTCGGACATGTCAAGTTTAAAGACGATCAGTTGTTTTATTATATCCGCATTCATGTTATTTCCCTCCAAAGCGTATACGAAGCTGTTCGTTCTCGAATTTCGCACCGAGAATCGTTGAATTGACAAGTGTTCTAGGAAGCGTGATGGTTCGTTTCACATTCCCGGTCCTCACGATGACTTCATCACCTTTCTGGTTGAGTGAGAGGTCTTGTTTTTCGACAAAAGGCATGGTGATTGAAAAAACATACTCATCTCCCTGCTTCTCCACCTGCTGCAGGCGGGTGTTATGCATAACTGCTGCCGGATCGGTTTCGGGAAAAAGTTCGTTTCCCAACCGTTCAAGCATCGCACATCCGACGATTTCCCGTTCAAAAAGGGGTGCGTTGAAAAAGGGCAACGGTGAGAAACTCTCCTCAATTGTCTGCCGGTATTTTTTCTGGATCTCCTTCCATACCGAGAAGTACTCATCGCTGACACCATCGGGGATTACCCGGTTAATTATGACCGCATCGATATTGAAATCATAAATATTAAGATATGTAAAGCTTCGTTGCGCTTCCTTGATTACCATCTTTTCGGGATTCACCACGATGCGGATGCTGGTGACCTCCCGATCGGAAAAAATGGTTTTCATTTCATCGAGCTGTTCGTAGACGTGTTCAATTTCCGCCATGACACTGTCATGCGGCATCGGAATTCCGAGTACCGGTTGAATGACCGGTCGTACCACCTTGAGCATTTTCCGTTTGAATGGAAAGAGCTTGTCCATCCACCAGCGGAGCATCTCCGGAAAACTCAGCAGAGCAAGGGTTTCACCGGTGGGGGCGCAGTCGATGATGATTACCTCGAAGGTTTTCTCCTTGTAATACCGCAGAATCCTCAGTAAGCTGGCAAGGTCTTCCATACCGGGAAAAATGGTCAGTTCCTCGGTGGTTATATTTTTGATGGTTTTTGAGGTGAAAAGGGTGGTCAGGTATTCCTGAATTTTACCCCATCCCTGCTCGACTTCATGAGCGGAATCAATTTCCTGTGCCCAGAGATTCGTCTCAATTTCCACCGGTTCAGGAGAGAGTTTGATGTCGAGCGAATCGCCCAGGCTGTGCGCCGCATCCGTACTGACAATGAGGGTTTTTTTGCCGGATCGTGCAATTTTCAAAGCTGTTGCGGCAGCGATACTTGTTTTACCAACCCCACCTTTTCCGGTATAAAGAATGATACGCATAAAACCTCCTCTTTTAATACTATGTTCAAACAATTCGAAATGCGAAGTAAATTGTAAAAAAATTATTCGATGGTTATCCGGTTGATCGCCGCCTTTTCCTCTTTCGGAGCGATTTCGTCCCGCTTCATGTTGAGAACGCCGATGATTTTTGTGAAAATTCCGAACAGAAACTTCTTTTCTTCATCCGAAAGGGACTCACCAATAAGAGTGATGTATCGGGTGGCAATCCCCTGTATTTCAGCAACAAGTTTTTTCGCTTTTTCAGTAAGTGAGATTATTACGATACGGCGGTCGGTTTCCGTGCGGTTTCTGACGAGAAAACCATTTTTCACCAGCCGGTCGACGATTCCGGTGGCCGTGCTCATAGAGACGTTCACATATGCGGCGATCTGCGACATGGTAATCTCACCTTTGCGCTCGACCAGCATCAGTGTGAACAATTCATGCTTGGATAGCGTCAGATCGATTTCGATCCACTCTTCCGGAAAGATGACCTTTTTTACGTTATCGAAAATAAGATCAAGTATCTCGGAATCTGCCATAGTAAGTTCTTCTTTCGAATAGTTCGTTTCTCGTACTAATAATATAACCCAATTTGGGAAAAAAGTCAAGCCTGATCTGAGCGACTTTCCGTGTGAAAACTCGTTTAGTTCAAGTTAGAGGAAATTTCCGGAAAAGTAGAAGGGGGCATCGTTCAGCACGAGCGGTAATACCGGGTCTGTTTCAGCTTTGTATCTAGGTTCATTTCTCTAAGAAGCATATAGAGTTTTACAGGGTTGATCGAGATGGATCCGAATTGTTCGGTTTTAAGAAAGGTGACAATCCTGAAAAGGGAAAGCGGACCATTTTGGGCAATAATGGTTTTGATTTTTTCGGGGAGGGGCAGGTCGTCATACGATTCTCCGTATTTCATGAATATTGACGGAGATTCATCGCTGCTTTCCTGTTCGGGTGTACTCTTGATGATGATCTGTTGAATAGCGTCAAGACACTCGGAAATGGTTTTTCGTGAATCAATTACCTCGTTGAATTGGAGCAGATGGAAGCTCTCTTCGATATCCTCCTTCATTCCACAGATCATGAAGTGGCCGTGAGATGACTTGATGAAACGGGCGGTAACCGCAAAAATACCCCAACCGGCACTTCCGACAAGGATGGTTTGTTCCAGATCGAGAATGAAATACCGGACACCGAATTCGAGCATCGATGCAAGCTGAGCGTTGAAGTCGTCGGCATTGGACTGATCGATGAAACCCTGTATGGAACACACCGCAACAAGGGCTGATGCGGCGCGCGTTTCTGAGACCGTCAGAGTTGTATCTTTACCAAGAGGAATCGTGCGGATGGTGATGGTTTCACGCTTCGGGTATTCGGCGGGTTGCGGTTCATGTGCGGAACCGGAATCTTTCTGAACAGGAAAACCGGTTTTCGGCATCTGGCGGGAGGACTGGTCCTGTTCTCCTTTTTGAGAGACCGTTATTGCACGGTCATCAATTCGGTCCGAGAGGTCGATTGGTGGAACTGTCGTTTCCGCAGTTTTCGGTGTGGCAACGGATTTCGGTTTTTCCCGAACGGGAGGAGTTTCGTCCTGTTTTTTTGAGGTGGAAATTACGGGCTCCTCGGGGCGGGAAGCAGGAGGTGTGGTTTGTTCGGTTTCGGTCGTGAGATCAGATGCCGGAATAAATGGTTTATCCGGTTCTACGTGGGGAACAGGATGCTGTTTTTCCCGAACAGGGGGAATGGTGTGCTGCTTCTGCGGAGAAAAAAGTACGGGTTCTTCCCGATCTGGAGGCGTGGTGATTCCGGCAGGGTGATCGGTTGTCTTAACTGATTCCGGTGGTTGCCGCAGCGTGGATTGCCGTAAAAAAGGAGGCGGTGCTTGTCTGGTAAGAGAATCATCCGAAAAGGGTGTCAGGGTCAGATCGGAAACCGGATCGTTCAAAAGTATTGATGGATTAAGGTGAATAACCTCTTCAGCCTGCGATGTCGGAAGAGTAGCGGATTGCGGAGTATCCTGCCTAAAGAGATTTGCCATCGAAATCCATGTACCGTTTTTTTCGATCTCACCGGAAATGACATGTTTCAGAATACTTTTTTTCCGTTTAAGTGCCTCGTTTCGTGTTATCCAAGTTCCTTCCGGGCCGAGAACATTGCCGGCGGTGACCATTTTCTGGAAGTTTTCGATTGGATGCATACTGCTACTACCAGTTCTCGGTTAGAAGGTACAACATGGTAAAGGTTAAAAAAGATTGATTATTGTAGATTGTCGGGTATTGAGATGATTTGAACAGAGATGAATGGTGCTGTTATAATTCTGTAGCGAATTCTGGTTTTTTTCCAGAACGAGCAGAAGTGCCGTACCGGCGATGATAAAAGAGAGCAGACTGAAAAGAAGGGCGGCAATAGGCAGAATTTTCTGCCATGAACTGGTCTGCAATGATTTTATTGCTTCCTGAGCTCCGATTTTCTCAAGTTGCACGACTGCATAGGCACTTTCGTTTGAATCCGGAAAATTTCTGATAATTTCCCGATACAGCCGACAGGCTTCTTTCAAGTTCTCCTGATCGTACTGATATTCATAAGCGGTTGAATAGAGTTCAAGTGCGCTATTGCTGCCGGCAATGTCCACTGAAGTTCTTTTCATCGTAGTTGCTATCCTGATATGTAGGCGAGAAAACGCTTGTAACCGGTTTCCAATCCTTTGGTTACAAGTCTTTTTCTCAGGCTCTGACGAGTTAGTTTGAAATTACTGAAGGTTTCGTGTTTCAGAAGAGAATATAACTCATTTTCAGAAAGAAACGGTTCATTACAGATATGTTGCCCAATTACTTCATCAATAGTAGGGTGAGAATGTTCATCTGCAAATAAAATCGTCGGTTCCTGTTTCTTGGTGCCGGGGAGAATTACCGTCGGTATCGTATCTTTCCCTGAATCGGGAGAGGAGGTCTGATTTACGTCGATCGATTCCTCGTCGAGATCGGCATATGTTTCAATCTCATATTCATCCCTGAAGTCATTTTGATAATGAATAGAAGGGATCTCGAGGTAATAGGAATTTTTTTCTTCCATGATCGGTAGATCGGTATGACTGCTGGATTTCTTTTTTCCGGGAATTTCCACGGTTAAATGAAAATCGTCAGATTCTGATGATGGCAGAACATCCCTGGTCTGAAAAATAGGGGAATCTGACTGGCTGGTGGATGTCGATTCGCTGTGATCTGATTGAAATGTTTTAGAAATCCTGGTCTTTTGCTTCAGTTGCGGTTGCTTATGTCTGAGCTCTTCAACGCTCATGTGTTCCTCGTCGGAAGTATCAGAATTTGTTGCATGATGGATGAAATCCCGTTTCGAATCGAGGAATGCATCTATATTTTTAACAGGAATCAGACACTCCTGCGCGATGCTGTTTTCGCTTTGAGGTGTATTTTCCGGGAGACGGCTCACAAATAATTCCTCATTAGTGGATTTGTTGATGAGACGTTTTCAGGAGAATATTTTGTAGACAGCGGCATACATACTATGCATCGAATTATTATTGATCGAAAAAGAAATAAACTGCTACAAAGTAATATTCGTTTAAAAATATATATTTTAAGTAAAATCGATCAATTTTAATTTTTTTACCACTGATTTGATATTTGTTTTTTTTTAGATTGAGAAACATACAGAAAATTTGTTGAAGTAATTTGAGCTGTTTTTTCAGTCTGGAATCCGTCTGAGTAATCAGGGGTGCAATTCCCCGGCATGGTAGTTTTTCGGGAAGACCTGATCGTACATTGAATAGAAATTGACGGTGTTGAAAGCACTGCTGTACGGACGGTTGCAGTTTTGCTGACGTGCAGCGATGTAAGTATATTTTAATTGGATTCGGAGTAAATTACCGCAGTACGTTTCTTTTTTGTCGGACTACATGGTTGTTATCGGTCATTTAGTGGCGTTGTAACAACCGGTTTGGAAACAATTTCTGGCATGATTGCCGGGGGCAGTACCGGCTTTTTTCCTGCGCGTTCAGATTGCGGTTGTATATCATTTTCATGGTGATTGGGAAAAACCGTAACCGGATCGATTACCAGGAAGATAAATTCGATAGGGCAGCGATATATCGTACGTAAGGATCGGAATGTAAAACCGCTGACGGTACGTTTCGCGGGTTTCAGCGGTCAGCTCTGTTTGAAAGGGTAGGCATGAAGATTTTTATAGGTAAAGAGTGGCGCAGATGGCTGCTGGTGCTTCTCCCGTTTTTATCGGTACAGGCGCAGGAAAATCTGATTGTCAACGGGAATTTTACCGACACATCGGGCTGGAATCTGGGAATTTACAATAACGGGGAAGCGACGGGAACCGTTGATGATAATTCATATGTGATAGCGATCAGTTCTCCCGGAACCGAGGTGTGGTCGATTCAGTTCACCCAGTCCGGCATCGCTCTTGACACCGGTGTCGCCTATACCCTTTCCTTCTCCATTGCCGCAACCGTTGAACGCACGGTCGAAGTGAGCCTTTCTCAGGATGGCGGTGAATATAAACCGTACTCGGGACGCGACACCCTTCATCTTTCATCAGAGGTGTATCATTACGAAAAACTGTTTGTCATGAGTCATCCGACGGATACCAATGTCCGGCTGGAGTTCAATTGCGGAAAGACGGAGGGGTCGATTACCATCAGTGATGTCAAACTGGTCAGATTTACCGGTACAATTCTTAGAATAGAAAAACCTTCGGCCGGGGATCTGCTCTATTCCGGTATCCCCTATACGGTAACCTGGTCGCACATCAATGTCGAAGGCAGCCTTGCCGTGGAACTCTCGGGTGACAACGGTTCCAGCTGGACAACCGTCGATTCGGTAGATGCCGATGCCAGACAATATCTCTGGATCCCCGAAGCTACCCATTCACCCTGGTGTCTGCTGCGGCTGACCGGTAAAGGTACGGGGGATACGGTGACCGCCGACACCACCGGTATATTTGAACTCGCTCCGCTGATTGATCTGGTGAGAAACGGATTGTTCGCCAACGAGCAGTACTGGAATTTCGGTGTTTATGGGGGAGCCGCTCAGGGAGGGGTCTCGGAAGATGGCGGGTATCATATCGCTATTGATACCGCCGCGTCTGAACTCTGGCAGATTCAGTTGACGCAGTCCGGAATTAATATTGTCAATGGAAAACGTTATCGACTTACCTTCATCGCCTATGCACTCGAAGCGACGGATATCCAGGTGAATATCGGGATGGATCATGAACCGTTTAGTACCTATTTTGATACGACGGAATGGATGATCTCGCTTTCGGACGAACCGGCATTATTCACCTACGATTTTGTCATGGAAGCTGAAAGTGATTCTGCCGCACGGCTCGAATTCAATTGCGGCAACGCGACGAAAGATGTTTTCATCGATGAAGTGCGTCTTGTCGAATGGTATGTCGCATCGGCGGACATGCCGGTAAGGCGCACCGACCGGAGCAAAACGGCAGTGCCCGGAGTCCGTGTTTTTCCGGGAAACGGATGGAATGCCGGATGGTGGTTGCCGTCACAGGGAACCGGAAATTCCGGATACCGGATTATCGATCTGAAGGGACGGTGTACCGGGATGAAAATTAACCGGAATTCATCACGGAATGGACGTGCTGGAAACAATGCGATAGTACCGGGAGCATATCTCATTCACCGGTCGGAGAAGAGGCGGCCCTGACCGCAGCATGACGAAGGAAATGCTTGCAGAAGACGTTCTGCCGGTCCGGAGTATTTCAGGTTCGGGACGGATTACAGGAACATGGAGGATACGCATTCAGTGGAAATGAAATTTCATCATATAACGGTTGCTTACGTGTTGTTGCTTTTTTCGGTGGTAGCGTTCGCTGATTCGACCGGAACAGGACGAATTACCCTTACTTCGCTTCCTGACAGCGCAGTTTTTTATATCAACGGACTGGAGCGTACTCCTGATGAAGACAACGGATTCACTATAGATCCCGGACCGGTGTTGTTTGAAATAAAACAGCGGCGCGTGGTTGTCTTTTCGACATTTTTTATTCTGACTGCTACCGAGGTACAGAAGATTCCCATCAATTGTTGCACCGGGACCTGCGCTCTGCTGCATGTCACGACGGAACCTCCCGGTGCCGTCCTCTCAATCAACGGGAATATCGTCGGTACGACACCTTTTCTTGACGGGTTCATGCGTCCCGGAGATCTTTCGATTATGGTGACGAGACCGGGCTATATTCCAGTGATCAGACGGCTGAGTCTGAATACTGATTCATCAGAGGTACACACATTCGAACTGGAACAGACACAGGCGGTAAAGGATTCCCTGGCTGCAGCCAAACGTGCGCTTCGCCGCAAGCGGCAGATACTGCAGGGTTCACTGTTCGGAGGTATCGGATGCGTGGCGTTGATTGCCGGGGGTTATTTTGATCAGCGGGCATATCGTCATCTCGAAGAGGCGCAAAAAGCATCAGAAGATTATGATGCCGCCCGATCGGATCCCGCCTGTCAGGCTGCCAAAGAAGAATACAAGTCGCAACGTGAACAGGCGGAACGGCCGATACTTTACAGGAATGCGCTCTACGGAGTTGTCGGCGCCTGTCTTGCCGGTTTTTACCTGTCAATAGTTTTCTAGCAGGCACGGGAGCTGCAATGAATGGTTCGTTTCAAGACGGGATTATAAAAAGCATTTTTCACACCTGTTGTCTCCGGGTAGACCGCGGTATTCTGACTGTGCTGCTGCTCCTGGTTTCCGGTTGTTCATGGGTGGGTTCCGAGCGTGACTGGAACAACCCGTATGATGTCAAGGGTACACGCCCGGCGGGGGTCCCGATAATTGATAGCGTTCCGCATGACACTTCCATTATCATTAACGATACTCTTGAAATGAGTTTTTCCGCATCATGTACCAATGCCACAGTTACAAAGTACCACTGGTCCTTTGACGATGGTACGACAGCGGTTGAAACGGATGCAGGAACACTGGAAAAAATATGGGAACCCAGTGATTCCGGGATTCACACGGTCAGTATACGGGCGGAAAACGAATGGGAAATGATCTCGGATCCGGAAACATTTTCGGTGAAGGTACGAAGCTGCTACCCGGTACTGACGGTCAAACCTGAGGATGCCGCGGTAAGCCAGCTGGCCGTTGTCGAACGATCGTTTTCCGCTACCGATTCGAACGGAGCCATCACCTCCTATTTCTGGGGTACCGGTAACGAGGGGTGGGACGACAGCGCTTCGGGTGATGAGGCGGTGACGGTTTCATTCGACAATCCTGAGGGTGGTACCGTTCCGGTGCGGTGGGCAGCGCGTGATGACGACGGTCTCATGGTATATGATACGTTTATCGTGATATTCAACCGCCGACCGATAAGCGTGGGAGTGACCTCTCCGGCAGAGGATACCGCTGCACTATTTCAGAGATTTGATATCGCCGAGGGGATCGGAGATGTCGTCTGTTCATTTTCGGCTGACGATCCGGATGAGGGGGATGTCCTGACTTACACGTTTTTCTGCGGACCGACACTGAAAGATACCGTTATTTTCTATAGTGGAAAAGATACTTCGGTGATTCTGTCGGGAGTAACGGCATCCACGGAGTATGTCTGGACCCTCACGGTGAAGGATCTTTTTGGTGACAGTACTTCCGCAACGGGAGCTTTCACAACGGCACCGCCGCCCAAAGCACCCGACGGTATGGTACTGATCCGGGCACGGGGTATCTGTTATGAAATGGGTCAGAGCGGGTTCAGTCCGGCCGAGGAACCCATTCATCAGGTTTGTTTCAACGCTCATTTCTGGATGGATTCGACCGAGGTGACGTATGACGCTTTCTCTGCGGTGACCGGTACCGATATCTCGAACGGTAACGACGGCGATATGCCGGTGGCGAATGTATCATGGTACGATGCCGCACTTTACTGTAATGCCAGGAGTAAATCAGACGGGAAAGACACGGTGTATCTCTATACTTCCAGGACAGGGGACATCGGTCGGCAATGCTCCCTTGAAGAGTGTACGATCTCCGCTACCGCCGACGGCTATCGACTGCCTACGGAGGCTGAATGGGAATATGCGTGCAAGTCCGATTCGCTCACCTTATATTTCTGGGGAAACGATCGGGCGACAGCATCCTTGTACGCCTGGACAAAAGAAAACAGCGCAGCCACGGTACATCAGGTTGCTGACAAACTGCCGAACGGGTCGCAATTGTACGATATGTCGGGAAATGTATGGGAATGGTGTCAGGACTGGTATGATGCCGGATTTTACACAGTCTCGGAGCGGGTTGATCCGCAAGGGCCTGAAACCGGAACGACAAAAGTGATACGTGGCGGTTCATGGAACACCACGCTGTTCTTTGCACAGGCAGGTACCAGAGTTTCCATGGCGCCGGAATCCGGTGATCCCACTATCGGATTCAGAACCGTGCTGATTATCAGGTAAAAAATCAATATCCCGTCCGGACGCTCCCCAACAAGCATTCTGCATCTCGGTATTCCCCGCAGAGGGGATTATCGGATGTACCGGATCTTCCTCTTCTTCTTTACCTTCCTTTTTAAATTCAGTACTATTAAAATGAACACACTATAACTTATAAACATCTAATTTTGCGAACTTAAACAGCTGTTTTTAATTGAATTTAAAAAGAAGCTACTGTTTCACCGTTCAACGGATACGGATTATTCAGGACAACGGTTATAATTACTGGGGGGGGGGATTATGAGAACGGTACTGTGGGCTCTCGGGGTGCTGCTGATATTTTCCCGATCCGCTATCGGATACGGGGATAAAGTGGATACTCTCCTGAACTGGCAGGAACGGGCGGTCGCGGTTCTGACGAATGCCTGTCGAATGGCACCTATAACTTACCGCGACCGGTTTATTGGTAACAGTGGTATTCTCCTCCCGGGAAATTATCCGGCAGTCGCTCCGTTGTACTGGAACAGGGAGCTCAACGCGGCAGCACGTTTTCATTGTGTTGAGATGGCCCTTGATTGCGGGATGACCCATACCTGCAACGGAGTAGAGTTTGGAGACCGGTTACGGGAGTTTTATAAAAAATCAGGATACATCGGCGAGAACATTGCCGCCGGATACCGTACACCCCAGGATGTGGTGAACGGGTGGTTGATTGACGGGCAGAGTGTGGCGACTGCCGCACCTGATGGAAACGGTGATGGTCACCGGGCGAATATCATGTCATCGCGATTCACCGAACTCGGATGCGGTTATTTCCTGACCGGTACCGGCAGGAGTGCCACCGGTTACTGGTGTCAGGATTTCGGCGGCGGCAGAAGTGATTATTCCTATCATCCGGTATATGCAGCCTCCCATCTGTTCTACAGCAGCGACAGCATAACGTTTATGGTGAATTTGTATGATGTAGCAGAAACGGTTGCAACGTTGACGCTGCTGCTTGAGGGGGACCGGTTGCCCTTTGTTCCGACCATGGGAAGTGCTCATGCCGGCACCTGGGAAATCACCGTTCCCGTCGCCACGTCGTGCCGGGTATATTCGGTGGAGGCTGCATTTACCGATGGGCATACGCTGAAGTATCCGGAGGAGGGAATGCTTACTACTGTAGGGGAAGGTTCTTGCACGGAAACGGATAGCGGTAGTTCGGTTTCCATGCGGTGGGAAAGCACGGCTGCGAATGACCGGATGGTATCGATGCATCGGTTCAATAACCACCTGGAATTCACCGCGAAATTGAGTCGTCCGTCAATCGTGAGCACGGAACTTCTGGATTGTCTGGGAAGAATTCACCATCGGTATACATGGCGACATCCTTCCGGACTCAGCGTACCGCTTCGAATGATTCCCGAAGGGGTATGCCTGATGCGTCACCGTTATTCCGACGGGACAGTATACGTTGCCCGATGGGTCAACCGCTGAAACGGGATATCCCTCCAGGTATATAGCCGAACAATTTTCCTTCCCTTTACACATCCCCACCGGCAGCTGCACAATTCGCTGCGTTTATTACTCCTGAAAAAAGTGGATCACTGCTGCAGTTTCGGTTCTGTCCGTCCGGGCATTATTTTCAGAATGGAAAGTGTTGTCGGTGGGGTGAAACCGGATCACCATCGACGGACGGTCGTTTTTTATCGGGAGACTGCCGTTATGAAGGCATTTGATAAAAGAGTGAAAATTGTCGCGACCATCGGACCGGCCAGCGGATCGTCGTCCGTGATCCGTGACCTCATTCAAAAAGGGGTCAATGTATTCCGCCTGAATTTTTCACATGGTGATCATGAGACGCACCGGAACACCATCAGGAAGATCAGGAGCGTTACCGACCGACTAGGCGTTGATGTCGCCGTGCTTGCCGATCTGCAGGGACCGAAAATCCGGACACGTGCCACTGAGGGTAATCGTCCGGTGGAGGTAAAAACTGGTTCGTTGGTGCGGATCACCTCACGGAATGTTATCTCAGACGCGACGGTTATTTCGGTGGATTACGGCAAACTGGCGAAGGAAGTCGGTGCGGGGCAGCAGATAATGATCAACGACGGTGCGATCAGGTTGAAAGTGACCGGTATAGGTAAAAACGGAGATCTGATTGCAAAGGTACTCTCGGGTGGTGAGTACGCCTCCCATAAAGGAGTGAACTTCCCTGATGTCGATTTGAGCATACCGTCTCTGACACGGAAAGATCGGAGCGATCTCGATTTCATTCTGAAAGAGGATATTCAGTTCATCGCTCTCTCTTTTGTCAGGAAGGCGCAGGATGTCATTTCTCTCAGAAAGATTATTGAAAAGAAACGGCAGGATATAAAAATAATCGCCAAAATAGAAAAGCCTGAGGCTGCCCGTGCGATAGATTCAATACTCGATCATACTGATGGTATCATGGTTGCCCGGGGAGATCTGGGAGTCGAGGCTACACCGTTTACGGTACCGATTCTTCAGAAGGAGCTCATTCTGCATGCGAACGCACGTGCAAAACTGGTGATTGTCGCGACACAGATGCTCGAATCGATGATACAGCATCCGCTGCCGACCAGGGCTGAGTCGACGGATGTGGCGAACGCGATCATTGATGGCACCGATGCGATCATGCTTTCGGGGGAGACGGCCATGGGAAAGTATCCGGGTGAGGCGGTTGCAACCATGGCGCAAATCGTCCAGGAAACCGAAAAAAGTAGATTCATCAACCATGATATGGTCGATCTCACCAGGAATGACCGCAGTGCCGCTCATGCACTTTGTGAGGCCGCCGTCTGGGCCGGACGCGATCTCGGGGGAATTCCACTGTGTGTGTTCACCCTTTCCGGTTCCACCGCACTCTACCTTTCAAAGCTCCATTATGAAGCACCTATTATCGCTTTTTCTCCCGAAAATCAGGTGGTGAAAATGCTCTCCCTCGCCTGGAATATCACAGCGGTGCCGCTTCCTTTCATCACTGATATCGAGGAACTGCATACCAGCGGTGAGGCGAAAATGCTGGAAAGAAAATGGGTAAAACGGGGTGATTTCATCGGTATTATCAGCGGTACGAATTCAATTCGAGGTGCCACGAACACCTTTCGTATCAGAAAGGTGGGGGGTGTGTAATCGTCGTGGCAACTGATTGACTCCGGGGATCATAAAAATACTTGCCGCTGTGAAACATTCATGTTACACTACCAATCTAGCACTCGTTTAGGATACCACCCGATTTATTCTGGAGGACAGAATGGATGTTGCTTATATCAATCCTTTTGTTGTCTCTACAATTGAGACCTTCACCAAAATGCTCAATAGTGAGGCGAAGCCGGGAAAGATTCAGCTCAAGAATGATGAATCGAATACCTATGATATTTCGGGGGTGATCGGGCTTTCCGGCGAAGCGCAGGGTTCGATATGTCTGAGTTTTCCGAAGCTTATTGCCCTTAAGGTGGTATCGGCACTGGTCGGCGCCGATATAAAAATTATCGGTCCGGAAGTGTCCGATGCGATCGGGGAGATCGCCAATATCATTGCAGGGAATGCCAAGCAGCATCTGACTCAATATAACCTCTCGATATCCCTGCCGAAAGTAATTATGGGAAAAGATCACAAAATCGCCTCACAGAGAGGTATTCCAACCATTATCGTTCCGTTTGAAAGCTCCCTCGGAAATTTCGCGATGGAAGTATCGCTGAAAACGCCGTAGGCGACTGTTCTCTACCTGGTGGGCTGATACGAAACCCTCCCCCCTCCGTCATTCCGGACATGCGGTTTTCTCCAGGTCTTTCCCGTAAGAAATTTCCATTGTCCCTTCATTTCCTAATTTATTTTTGATCGAAATCATCAGCTGTCAGGTGTATTCGGTTTGCGGCATTGATGCGGAAATTCCCTCTTTCAAAGGGTTCTAACGGTGAAGGGAAGCAGTGTTTCCATCGGGCAGGTCAGCAAACGTTTCGGTACGTTTCAGGCGCTTGACACAATCAGCTTGGAAATCAACCGAGGGGAATTTTTCTCATTGCTTGGTCCGTCAGGATGCGGAAAAACAACGCTTTTACGGATCATCGCCGGATTTGAAAATCCGACGTCGGGAACCCTTGCTCTGGACGGCTGCAACATCCTGCCGATCGCTCCGAATAAGCGTCATATCAATACCGTTTTCCAGAGTTATGCACTTTTTCCTCACCTGTCGGTTTTTGAGAATGTTGCATTTCCGTTACGGCTGAAAAAATTCAGACAGAACAAAATAGAATCGACTGTCGGTCAATATCTTGATCTCGTCAAACTCGGCAATGAAGCCCGCAAGTTGCCGTCTCAGTTGAGCGGCGGGCAGAAACAACGGGTGGCGATAGCGCGTGCGCTCATCAATGAACCTAGTGTATTGCTGCTTGATGAGCCGCTTTCCGCACTGGATGCGAAATTACGGCAGCACATGCTCATCGAACTCGATAAGATTCATGATCAGGTCGGTATCACCTTCATTTACGTAACGCACGATCAGCAGGAGGCACTGAGCGTTTCAGATCGGGTGGCGGTTTTTAACGAGGGGGTGGTGCACCAGGTGGGAACACCCCTCGATATCTATGAAAATCCGGCGGATGCATTTGTCGCTAGTTTCATAGGGGAAACAAATTTCATTACCGGAACGGTGTGTGAGGAGTGCGCACCGGGACGAGCCCGTATCGAGGTCGATCGGATCGGGTGTATCTGGATTACCACCGGGAGGAGACTCCGCGCCGGGGCTGAAGTCAAGGTGACGGTCAGGCCTGAAAAAATAAGGATCTCAGCCGAACCGCCGGAATTTGAAGAAGAAGGTAATAATGTGTTCACCGGAGTGGTGGATGAAATCATTTACTCCGGATTTCAGAGTAAATATTTCATTAAGGCGGGAGAGGTCCTTTTCAGAGTATTCAAACAGCATATCAGGTACCATCATAACGAAAAACCGATCGCATGGAAAGAGAAGGTCACGATATGGTGGTCGGCTGCCGACAGCTTTATTGTCGAGGGGGACGGACAGTGAAAAAAAACATCGGTCCCTTGTACGTGGCGCCGCTGGCGATCTGGCTGCTCCTGTTTTTTCTGGTACCGCTGTCGATCATCGCACTCTACAGTTTCATGAGTAAAGGTATTTACGGGGGGGTGGTGTATCGTCCGAGTGTGAACGGGTACCTGGCATTGTTCAATCCTACGTTCCTTTCGGTCGCAATCGCAACACTGCTGATCGCGCTCTTTTCATCGGTCCTGATGGTGCTTATGGCTCTTCCCGCAGCATATTTCATTGCCCGGAGTAAACGGAAAAACATCTGGCTGTTTCTGGTGATCATTCCCTTCTGGACGAATTTTCTTATCAGGATTTACGCATGGATCGCCATTCTGGGGAATAACGGTTTTCTTAACAGCTTGCTCATCGGCTGCGGTATCACGAACGGCCATGTCCAGTTTCTCTATAATAAATATGCGGTCATCCTGGTAACGGTGTATACGTACCTGCCGTTCGCCATTTTACCCCTGTATTCGACAATAGAGAAATTCGATTTTTCATTGTTCGAAGCCGCACGCGATCTCGGAGCAACCAAATGGCAGTCCATTCTCAGGGTGCTCCTGCCTTCGATCCGGGGAGGAATCGCGACGGCGTTTCTCTTCACGTTCATTCCGGCGTTTGGATCATACGCCATTCCGCAGATTCTCGGCGGACGCGATTCGCTCATGCTCGGTAATATTATCGCACGCGAATTGACTGTCACAAGAAACTGGCCCCTTGCTTCGTCGATTTCCATGGTACTCACCGTCATCACCACTCTGGGGGTGGTGGTGTTTCTGAGAATGAACCGGTCTTCCGTTGAAAAAGTGAGGAATGTCACGGTGAGCGAAACACCGGCGGGTACCCCGTGAGCGGCAAAAGGATGGTTTCACCTGTCGTGTTTGCTCTGGTGATGTTGTTTTTCTATTTACCATTGACCATTCTGATCGTTTTTTCGTTCAACCGGTCAAAGACCATGGCATGGACAGGTTTTTCGCTGCACTGGTACGAAGAACTTTTCCTGCACTCCCGGACATTGTGGAATTCCTTTCTGAACAGTGTCATCGTAGCGATTACTTCTGCATCAGTATCCACGGCAATCGGCACGCTTGGCGCAATCGGTTTGTACTGGTACCGGTTCAGATTCAAAAAACTGCTGCAAATCGCCGGGTTTCTACCGCTGGTTTTACCGGAGATAATAATAGGAGTCAGCCTGCTCATTTTTTTTGCCGGTATCAAAATGCAATTGAGTCTTTTCACCATCTTTCTTGCGCATACGACATTCAATATCCCATTTGTTCTGCTTCTGGTGATGGCACGGCTGGAAGAGTTCGATTTTTCCATTATCGAGGCATCGTATGATCTGGGGGCACGTGAAACGGATACGCTGGTGCGGGTGATTGTACCTCTCGCGTTTCCCGGCATACTTTCAGGATTTCTGATGGCCGTAACTCTTTCGCTGGAAGATTTTGTCATCACGTTTTTCGTAGCCGGTCCGGGATCATCCACACTGCCGCTACACGTATATTCCATGATACGATTCGGTGTTTCTCCGGTAATCAATGCACTTTCGGTTGTAGTGATCGCCGGTACGGTAGTTCTGGCACTCTCGACAAGAAATTTTTTCAAATACATTATCCGGAAATAAGGAGTGAACATGAGAAAAGGAGGAGGTGTTGTTATTGCATTGTTGCTGGGGCTGAGTTGCATGTGTCAGAAAAATGTGCGGCCGAAGCTTTTTATCTACAACTGGACCTACTATATTCCCGATGAAGTGATAAAGGAATTCGAGCAACGGTTTGGCGCATCGGTGGTATATGATATGTATGCCTCGAATGAGGAGATGTTCGCAAAACTCAAGGCGGGCGGCGGCGGCTATGATATCGTTTTCCCTTCGGGTGATTATGTTTCGATCATGATCCGGGAAAACATGCTGCAACCGATTGACCGATCAAAAATTCCCAATTTCGCACATCTGGATAGCGGTATTCTGGCCAAAATCAGATTTGATGAAGGATGTCGCTACAGCGTTCCCTACATGGTGGGAGCTGCGGGGGTAAGCGTCAACCGCACGAAGGTGTCCGATTATACACACAGTTGGAATATTTTCAACCGCACCGATCTCCGGGGGAGGATGACGCTCCTCGATGACATGCGAGAAGTTCTCGGAGCCGCACTTCTCACTCTCGGATATTCCGTTAATACCACCGATGAAACAGAGCTCCAAAAGGCGAAAGACATCGTATTGGGGTGGAAGGAAAACATCGTCAAATTCGATGCGGAGGCATTCGGTAAGGGATTTGCCGCGGGTGAATTCCAGGTGGTGCACGGCTACGCCGAGAATGTTTTTCTTGAGCTTGATTCACAGCAGACGGCCGATGCTGATTTTTTTATTCCCGAGGAGGGCAGTTGCGCCTACATGGACAATATGGTGCTGCTCAAGGGAGCGAAACATCCCGAACTCGCCTATGCCTTCATGAATTTTATTCATGAACCAGCCGTTTACTCCAGAATAGTTGACTATCTCAAGCTGCCCTCGATAAATACGGCAGCAGAAAAAGTCCGGAAGGAACACGCCCGTTATTCGCTTGAGGATCTATCCAGATCGCAGTTCAAGGAGGATCTGGGTGATCATATCGAGCTGTATAATACCCTCTGGCAGCAAATCAGGATAGGGAAATAGCAGCCGGTACGGTTGACCTGGTACCCCCGGGAGCTTATAATATCAGAGGAGCCGGAACGTTCTCCGGACAACCGCGTCTCGTAAAGGTACGATTCACCATGACCTTTGTTTCCGCAGGACAAAAACGGTTTCTGCGTAATGGTGCATTTCTGATGGCCATCGCAGCAGCCGGGAATTTCATCGCCTACAAGATCGTTCATATCCCCACGCAACTTGAACTTGTCGTGCTGATGACCGCAGCGTTGACCTACCCCATCATCAGGAAACCGGCGATCGGTATCTACCTGATGTTCACACTGATGCCGTTTGTTCCTCATGTGCGACGTTTATATTATCTTGTTGATCAGCGTCCGAAAGTCGATCCGCTCATTGCAGCCGGAGATATCATTATTGCAATAACCTTCGTCGGACTGTTTTTCGTCTTCCGAGAACAGCGGAATGAGGAAAATCGTGCAAAGGGTGCGGTCAATCTGCTTCTGACCTATTTTATATATCTTATCCTCAGGACGTTTTTTCTCAATTCTCTTCCGGTTCAGGAAGCGGTCATGCGTTTTCATTTTTACGGACCGGCGGTTCTTTTTTTCTTTATCGGAATACTGTATGCGCGAAATATTCCCTTTCTGAAAAGTATCTGGTACCTGTCTCTGATGGTGGGTGTGGTAGGTGCGTTGTACGGTTTCAAGCAACTGTTGTTCGGTTATTCGAACGCGGAGCAGATATGGTTTTCTTCAATTTCATTCACCACCCTGTTCATTAAAGGTCTCGCGCGACCGTTTTCAGTGTTTCAGTCGCCGGCTTCGTTTGCCGATTATATGTTGCTGTCGATAATCGGTACACTGATGATTCACAGCTGGAGTACCTCACGATGGAGAATAGGATTTTTATTACTGATACCTTTGTATTTCTACGGAGCGCTCCTGACCTCGGTACGATCGAATTGGATCGGCATTCTGCTTGCGCTCGGTTTATGGGTGGTGCTTCTTCAGATCAGAGGAAAACGAAACAGAATTCTGATGATAACCGGGCTTTTTTTGTTTTTTATTTTATCACAGTTGCTGGATCTTTCCTCCCAGTACAATGTCGGAATGAATGCACTGTTCTCCTCGCTTGGCAGCGGGTTTGATCAGAAACATATGGAACTTCTGGTGACGGAGCGGACCAGTGCGATTTCAAATCCGTTTGAGGAATACTCCTTTTTATCTAGGGTCAATCTCTGGAAATACATTCTTTCCATGTCCGTGCAACCGGTGAATGCACTCTTGGGAAAAGGAGTCGGTGCGTTCAATGCCGATTCTCTTTACTTCACCTATCTGGCTGAGCTCGGCTATCCGGGGTTACTGTTTATAATAGGGATTACCGTTTTTCTGATTCTCAGGGGTTTCCATCTGCTCGATACGACCGCATCGCCGGTTGTCCGTTCGCTGGCAAAAGGGATTACCCTCATGAATATCGTTTTTGCCGTAGTCAATGTAACCGGTACCCATATTCACTCGTTTCCCGCGGATATCTATTACTGGTTCTGGAACGGGGTACTTGTCAAACTCGCATCAGAGCCGGACTTTGATCCGGACGGACAACTCGCGTGAAAATTCTGTTCACCCTCGATTTTCCTCCGGAAAAAGGTGGTATTCAGCGGTATCTGCATGATATCGTACGACATACGTTTTCCGAAGATGACCTCGTCATCACGGGAAGAGGAGAAAGAAACAGTGATAAGAACGACCGGCAGTATCCCTGTCGCATCCTGCGGCTGGCGTTTCCGGGTGAAATGATAAATAAAAAGATTCTGTTGCTTCCGATGTTCCTTCGGATGGTACGGTATGGCAACGGTAACAATGATTGCCGGATCCTTGCGGGAAACGTATATGCGGCCATGGTGCCATGGTTGCTTTCAATTTTTACCATCGTTAAGTATCGCGTGTTCTGTTATGGAACTGAGTTACTGCCGATCAGGAATGGTTCTTTACGGACAATGCTCTGGAAGGCTGTGCTTGGGAGGGCGGAGCGGGTGTATTATCTGACCGGTGCGACTCAGCGCCTGCTTGAGATCGCGTATTCCTGCACATGGTGCGAACAATGGGTACCGAAAATTGATCTTCCCGCGTTCGTACTTGAGAATAAAAAGTGGAACCGGAACAGGGTTGAGTTACTTTCCGTCGGGAGACTCGTACCACACAAAGGACATGCGATACTGATCGAGGCTGCGGCAAGGCTTACGGATCAACCGGAATGGCACCTGACCATCATCGGCAGCGGCTCGGAGGAGCAATATCTTGTCGAGCGAGTCGGGAAATTGTCTCTTGCATCACGGGTAGAGATACGTACCGCCGTTTCCGATGAGGAGTTGACAGCGTTGTATGAAGACGCGGATATCCTGATACTTCCTTCCATAGCAACTCCGTCGGCAATGGAGGGATTCGGTATCGTACTGTTAGAAGCGATGGCGTATGGTGCCGCAATAATAGCTTCACGCAGCGGAGGTATCGAAGAGGTTCTGGCGGGTTGCGTAGAATGTGCCGAACTTGTTCCTCCGGGAAACGGTCCGGCGCTTTCGGAAGTGATACAGGACCTGATCGGGGATGAAAAGAAGCGTTGCCGTATGGCGCATGCGGCACGTGACTATCTGGAGCGCAGGTATGTCTGGTAAACGCCTACGACCGAGAATTCTCTTCATTAATCACTGGGCGCGGTCTCTCGGTGGTGCGGAGTACTCACTGATCGACATTCTCAAAGCTGCTTCCGTCAAGGCCCGGGTCGGTCTTGTCACCTCTGAACAAGGGGCACTTGTCGATTCGCTGAAAACAAACAGTGTGCACCACCTGGTGGTGCCCTGTGCCTCCGGAATTCTGTCGGTCAAGCGAGACCGGCTCGCAATCGGATTGCTCCGCCGGTGGTGGTCGGTGGTCGGGTTTTTCAGATATGTTATAGGTGTAGCAGCGGTGGTTCATCGCCTGCAGCCGGATTGTATTCATGCGAATGTTCCCAAATCGCATATGACACTTTTCTGTCTTTTGCTTATGGGATATCGCGGTGCGGCAGTGGTACACATGCGGGAACTTTTTCCCCGCGGTTCTCTTGCTTATAATTTATACCGGATTTTTTCCCGGTTGAGACAGATTAGGGTTATCGCTATTTCGCAAGCCGTCAGGGATAGACTTCCCCCGGAACTGAAACGGAAAGCAACTGTAGTCTACAACGGGGTATATATTCCGGAGTTCTGTGAAAAAAAGGAAATTGTGGGACCGATCCGTTTTCTCTATCTCGGTCGAATCGTCCCCTGGAAGGGGTGTCACCGGTTGATTGAGGTGTTCGGAAATCTGCGGAAAAAACTGCCTCCGGATGCTGCCACACTCCGTCTTGTCGGAGCGACGAGTTATTGGGAATGTACCTATCGCACGGACCTTGAAGCGCTTATTAAGCAATCGTCGTTAGAGGAATTGGTTGTGATGGAGGATAAAACAGATAATCCATATGATGTTCTGAAGCACCATCATGTTCTCTGTTTGCCGTCAGACGATGAGCCGTTCGGAAGGGTTGCGGTTGAAGCGCAGGGGTGCGGACTTCCGGTAATCGGCTTTTCCGGCGGAGGGTTGACGGAAATAATTATTAATGGAGAGACGGGGCGGCTGATTCCCCGGGGGGATATGGAGGGTTTTGCCGCTGCGATGGCGAACTTTGTACACCATCCAGGTCTGATTTCCGAACAGGGAAAAAACGGCTACCACCGGGCTGAAATGTTGTTCAACAGAGAAATACAGGTACCAGCCATACTGTCGTATCTTTTTAGGCAGATCAGTCCAGAGCCTCAATCAACGCTTCTGTAGTTGCGGAAAATCAATTTTTCGGGAAGTACAATTTTCACTCACTAATGGAATAAAAATTCCGATATGAATCGGATGTCATGATCTTTGCTGTCGGTTCAAAACAGCGGCACACCTGTGCTTCATGCTCAACTGCGGAAAACAGGTTGAATCCGAATAAGGTTATTGACAAGGGTATGATAATGTATTCAGGAGAAATAACATCCCGGATACAAGTTAAAAAGGGATTTTGGTGAGCAGTATGAAAATGACAGCAATAATAATAAGAATCGCTGCGACGGTAATAGGAAAGAGCGGTTTTACAGGAGGGGTATCAAATGGAGACGATACCGGTGGATTGGCAGTCGTGTCCGTGGCGGGATCACTTTTTGCAGCCGCAATTTCCGTCGGGGTGTCCTTCAAAACTTTGATATTGTAAAGGGCTGTTTCTTCAAATTCAGTTGATAGATTAAGGGTGGTTTCCGGAGGTGGAATGACTTCAACGACCATTGATTTTGTTTCCGGAGGAAATTCCACATCAGGGTTGGTATCGGCAGGTAGCGGCACTGATTGGAGGTCGCGAATCGAATCGGTAGAAACGGATACCGTTTCGTCGGATGCAAAGGAGGGAATATCGGTTACGGTTTTTGCATCCGGGTCCGCTCTATGCCCGGTATCATTGCTGGAAGGTACCGTCGAAAAATAGACCGTTTCTTCGGGAATTTCCGGTGGATCAAGCGTCGTTTCATCGTGGACGGTGGTTCCTTGCAGGGAGGACCGTATCGTATCGGCATGGATTGAGGACACTTCGGCCGGGAGGTCGGACATTGCTGTCCATTTGCCGTTGAGTAATATTTCACCCCGTTCCAGATGTGAAAGAAAAATTTTTTCTTTACGGAGCTTCTCGGCGATAGTGATCCAGTTGCCGTGATCGTCTATTACTTTTCCGGAGTAGACGAGGTTTTCAATTTTGTTTGATGTCGACATTATGATCTCGGTTAGAAATAGGAAACACTGTCGGGATCGATAAGATAAATACTTTTTTTCTTCTTCGCGCTGGTTTTCGGTGGCGGTGGTTTCGGGGTTCGTTTTTTACTCGATAATTTTTTTCTTGCTGAAGGGGAGATCTGCCTTTTTAAGGCATCCGCCGTGGATGGTTGTGGAGGCTTTCTATTGGTCATCCCGGTTTTTTCAGATCGGTTGTTGTAGTTCATATAGGTGGTTTCAGAAGGAGTGGGCTTCTTACCGGGGTTGTTTTTAAAGTAGGTGCTGTATTCATTCCTTGCTTCATCGTATTTCAGCTGCTTCCGGTAGATATCCGCGGCGAATTCATAGGGAGCAATTGCTTTTGGATTGAGCCGTTTAAGTTCACTGAGCAGCTGCAGGGCTTCTTCAGGTTCGTTCCGGGCGATTTTCCCAAGAGCGTTCATAGCCGTTGCGCTCAGTTTTTTTTCTGCACGAAGTTGTGCGGAAAAATTGCCGTAGAGGTATACAGAAAAAAGAAGTGATCCAATGGATAAACAAAGACATACCAGTATAATGGTATTCACTTTTTTTTCATTCGCAACCGGTGCCGATTCAGAAAATGATGCCGCTACGTTCTGGGCTTTTATTTTTTGAAGTTGAATAACCGCATAGCCGCATTCATTGGCATCGGGAAACTCTTTGATCAGTTGTTTGTAGAGCTCTACTGCTGCTGGAATCCGATTTTCAGTATAGTGTAAACGATAGGCATTTTCGTACAATTCTAGTGGAGAAGTCGCCATAGAAGCTCCTTAAATGGTAGCGATAGTGCTGAGAAGACAGAATCCGAAATAAGATAGATACACCTTGGAAAATATATCGATTACCGTTCAGTTTCATCCAAGTCGTGGACGCACTTTATTATGTTCTCGGAAGTGCCGGAACACAACGGTTTGAAATACATAAATAGTAATGAAACGAATGTTCTCTTGCTGCATATACTTTTACAATGATCACTGAGTAGCCGGAGTTCCGGTTCATGTATAAAACCAAGCTCCGAAAAAAATGATTATTTCTAATGTGGGAGGTCAGTATCCTTTTTTTATGTTCTTGAGAAGAGATTTGATCTGTTTGGTGGACATATTTTTTTCCTGTGCTGGTGCGGGGGTATAACGGTCACAGATAAATGTCTGTTCACCGCCGAAAGAGACGACACCTGAGGCTCCCCCACTTCGTTTTCCTTTGAATGTAGGACAGGTCGAACGCATTTTGCAGTTGAAACAGGATGCTTCCTGGTTTCTTTTCAGGTGTGCGAAGCCTTTTTTCTCCAGTTCTTCATCTTTTCGGTCGATTCGCTCTGCAGAGGCAAGAGATCTGTTTTTTGCGACAAATTTATCATGGTCGTACGAAAAACCCATAATTGTAAATCCTAAGACTAAGAAATAAGTTTAGTAGAATTGTCCTTGATCTTATCTATAAAATAATCAAAAACAGCCGAAAAAACTAAAATCAATTTTCATCTCAGACTGACGACAAAAATGGTAGAGCTCAGATCCCTTTGTGCTTATAGATAAGCTGTTGGCAACACCGTCACCGGTAAAATGGCTACCTTGCCTCCCCGGTTAACGGAAGAATTAGTCGTTAGCTATATCATCTTCAAACGACATTGTGCTTTTTTTCATAATAATTAATGCCCGGTTCAGGTTCACGTCTGTTGGAAGGAACGGGTGTTTTCCTGAATTCGGGAACTGATACTAGTCTATGAAAAAGACATCTGCCTCCCTCCCTCCGGTTATGGTAGTTAGGATAATCTGGTAAGTTGAATGTCTTGCGGGAGGAAATGGTGTCATTTTCGTCGGTGTCCTTTTTGTCTTTTTGTGTGATAATTCTTCCTGGAAGAAAGAAAAAATCGAAAATACAAACCGGAAAGCGCTCCGAAACAGAAACCTCCAATATGTGCCCACCATGCGATTCGACCGGAGGAGAGATGCGTTGATCCGACACTTGCCCATTGTAACCAGAACCATAAAAGAAGGAAGAATCCTGCGTAAAGACGGACGGAAAACAGCGGTGGAATACCAAGGATTACTTTGGAAAACGGGAGTACGATCAGGTACATTCCCATGCACCCGGCGATTGCTCCGCTTGCTCCGATTATCGGTATGGTGGAAAGAGGATCATTGGCGATCTGAGTAAGCATCGCGATGATACCGGATGCGAAATAGAGGAGAAGAAAACGGAAATGGCCTATGGTGCCTTCAAGTTTGCTTCCGAAAAGCCACAGATACCACATGTTTCCGATTAGATGCATTAGGCTTCCATGGAGAAAAAAAGAGCTCATCAGAATAATTCCCGATGTGACGAGATGGCCGCCGGGATGCAGAAGAGAATAGACAAAATCGAGAGGGACAACACCTCCGGGAAACAAAACAGGTGACTGGAGACAGTAAATAACTGTGCAGACAAGACAGAAAATAATCGTCAGATAAGGTGGCGTCTTGATTTGAACGTCTGTTTTAATTGGTATCATATCGTTTTCGTTGAATCGGCCTTGATAGATATACTATACGACAATATGTTGATTATATGAAAGATACGTCAACTAATTCATCGCAACGCGGATTTGAAACGTATTGAATCCATAATCGACAGAGGGAGAAATCGTTTCCGGAGCATCCGTAAAAACCCAGGTTCGCTAAACATTCGTTTTGCTGTCGGATGACTACCAGTAAAAAAATGTATTATGCCGTCTGGTATGAGGAGATGAGGACACCTATTGCTGTTCCGGTCTGTCGAAAGCGATACTGAAATATGACTATGAGTATACATCAAAAAACCCGAAAATCCAGCATCAACGTATAGTGCAAACGGTAGTAGTGTAACAGCATATTGTGGTTTGTTCCCTGTACCGGTATTGGTGACCAGCGAAAGGCAGGGGTAAAGTGTTTAGGAAAACGGACGGTATTCGTGTTTATTCTTTTATTAAACTGCCTGCAAATGGTGTAAAGGTCGTATACCACCGGATGGAGCCAGACGACGGCGGCAAACAAATAGGTGTCGGTGCTTACATGACAGGTGCAATATCTGCGGATTGTTTGACCGGGGAATACCGGAAGTGATGAAGTGCTTGACGTTGTAATTCCCGGTTGGCGGAAAACAAGCGTACAATAAGCTGCCGGAAGGGCTTCCGACAATATTAGTACGATATTGCATCTGTAGTTTTTGAGCTGCGGAACCGCATAGAATGGACATCGGGAAGCACTTTTCCCGTACCGGTATCGTCAATTGATTTTATGATATCAGAAAAAAACAATAAAATAAACTTTCAAACGTCTATTACTAGTGGACAAGTCGAGAAAAATCTGGTATAATACAAATCAATTACACAAAAACAGTTGTATATATTGCTAAATTAAAAAATCGGTTGTATATTATAACTAACAGCAAGTCAAATTGGAATGATCCTCAATTATATAAATCCATCAGCTCTGGTCAATTGCTTCAAGCGAATATATTCATTGCCACGCAGTGCTTTTAGTTACTTATACCACAACCTTACTTAGAGAGGAGTAAGCGTCGTATGGCACGTATCAGCAAAACTCAACTCATCAAACTTCAGAAGAAGTTGCAGACCGATGCGGCAATCGGGGAACAGTTTGGTATTACCCGTCAGGCGGTTCATCAGTTGCGTAAAAAGTACGGCATTGATTCATCACTTGCCGACAATCCGAAACGCAACGCTGAAATTGTCGCGATGTACGAAGGCGGTGCGTCCGGAACAGCTCTGGCAAAAAAGTTCAAGCTGTCCATTTCTCAGACGTATCGGATTATCAATGAGTCAAAGAAGAAAGTAAAGAAAGCCGGCAAGAAAGTAACAAAGAAAGTGGCAAAAAAAGCGGTAAAAAAGGTAGTAAAGAAAGCCGCCAAAAAGCCAGCGAAGAAAGTGGCAAAAAAAGCGGTAAAAAAGGTAGTAAAGAAAGCCGCTAAAAAGCCAGTAAAGAAAGTGGCAAAAAAAGCTGCCAAAAAGGTTGCTAAAAAAGGTCCGGCCAAAAAAGCCAAAAAAGCAGCGAAGAAAAAAGGTAAGAAGTAAATTTTTGTAACAGTGAAAAAAGAGGGGTTTGCGGTAGTCATCGCAAACCCTTTTTTATTGTTACCTTTCTACCGGTTCGCAATTACAGGAGAGTGCATCATTATTTGCATTAGTTATAACCAGAAAAGATTCAGACTGAATTGAAACAGGTCAAATTGACACAAATCATAGGACAATGTCTATTTTTAATAGTACCCTGACCGTCAGGGAGCTGAGGGACCATACAACGATCGCTTCATAAATGCACGGCCAGAAAACATTCAGGACACTGATGTCGGATTCTGCGGAAAAAATATCGGATAAAAGTACTACCGGCGGAGAAAGCCAATCTCTTTCAATTGCCGCTTTGATCATGATGGGATCGGTATTGCTGAGTAGAGTCATTGGGTTGTTCCGGGAGATGATTCTTGCGGATTACGGCGGTACTTCCTATGAAATGGATGCGTATGTTACCTCATTTATAATTCCCGAACTGTTGAATCACTTTCTCGCCGGTGGATTTCTATCAATCACCTTCATTCCTATTTTTCAGAAACACCTTGTCAATAATCGGGAGGATCTGGCGTGGAGGTCTTTTTCAAATCTCTTTATTATCGGTACAATGGTATTCGGTATAATAATACCCATTACCGTGTTTCTGGTTCCCGGCATCCTCAAACTTCTCGGCCCGCAAATCAATGATCCGCAGAGTTTTCCGCTCACGGTACGTCTGACCCGGATCATTCTTCCGGCGCAACTTTTATTCTATTGGGGTGCACTGCTCAGCGCAGTACAAATGGCACAAAAGAAATTTTTCCTTCCGGCACTGGCACCCCTCGGTTATAACTTAGGGATAATTCTCGGCGGTATTCTTTTTGGCACCCGGTATGGTATTGAAGGGTTCGCCTGGGGGGTCGTGGGGGGGGCGTTCTTCGGTAACTTCCTGTTGCAGATACCCGGAGCGATCAGTTGCGGGATGCGACTGACGGCAGTATGTGATTTCAGAGATCCTGATCTTTATATCTATATAAAGAAAACACTACCACTGATCCTCGGACTGGGTATGACTTTTTCAAACGAAATATTTTTCAGGTATTTCGGGTCGTATCTTCCCGAAGGTGCTACTTCAAGTGTCAATTATGCATTGCGTACCACCATGATGCTGGTGGCGATGTTCGGTCAGGCTTCGGGAGTAGCGTTCTATCCGTTCATGACAAAACTGGCCGCAGAACGGAAATTCGCGGAGATGGAACAGTTGCTTCATTCGGTACTGAAGAAAATCGCACTGTACCTTCTCCCGCTTTCTGCAGTATTTTTCGTTCTTGCGCAGCCGATAATCGTGCTTCTTTATCAGCGGGGGCGATTTAACTTTCAGTCAAGTATCGAAACGACAGCGGTGTTTACGGTGTATCTTACCGGCGCGTTTTCATTCAGCGCTTATTTTATCGTTGCTCGGGCTTTTTACGCGATGCAGAATATGATTCTACCGATGTTAACGAGTACCGTAATGGCACTTATTACGGTGCCTATGTACTTTCTGTTCAGTAGATTCTTCGGAGCGCGCGGGATCGCACTCGCGGCGGTTGCCGGTTCTTTTCTGCAGTGTGGAATATTGTACGGTATCTGGGCGAAACGTCACGGATCAGGAAGCATGGTCCGTGAAATGGGCATGACAATCGGGAAAATCGTTCTTTGTACGGTTGTCGGAGCTGTTGTGGGAATACTATCATATCGTTGGTGCGGGAAAGTTGTCACGATGGAAAACCGTATTTTTGACAACGGACTGAAAATCCTCTGTATCGCACCAGTCATGATCTGCTGCATTTTTTTTCTGTACGACCGTTTCGGTATTCAGCGGTTCAGGGAGTCGTTAACCGGTTTGCTCAAGCGTAAGTGAGTGATCGATAGAGGGACAATGCCGTTCTTCCGGTCCTGTCGGGCGAGACTTTTTTTTCTGTGATACCGCTGCTAAACTTCCTGTACTTCATTATTAAAGAAAATTGATCGATTCGTAGAAAATAAAAAAGCCGGAGAGATTACACCTCTCCGGCTTTTTATGAAATTTCGGTCCGTTGAAATACCAACGCCGCTTGTTACCTGCGTCCGAAACGGATTTCGTCTGTGGAGGATTCCGTCTGTTCCGTTGATTCGGCTACACTGAAATCGACAGCGTCGGAATTTTGAGAGGTACCCGTTTCCGCTGGATTCTCCTGAGCTGCTCCCGGAAGTTCTTCTTTTAAAATACGACGTTTTACCTGAACTTTTCTACCGTGTTCAAGTTCCGCATCGAAATCGACCGGGGTAAGATCGGGAAGCGTGGCGGGTTCTGACACCGTTGACGCCTGCTGTGATTCCTGAAAAGTGTTTCCTTCAGAAGGGTGGTGATCTGCCGGCGAGTGACTTTTTCCGGAATTGGAGGGACGATCCTGATTGTTGCGGCCTCGCCAGTTATTGCGGTTGTTACGGTCTCGGCGATTGTTGTCGCGTCCACCGCGGTTACCGTCGTTGCGTTGGCGTTGACGGGGCCCAGAGCCTTCTTCTCCGATGTTTTCCTGAATACGGCGACGGGCGGCTTCCTGGTCACGTTCTGCATTTTTAAGCTTCAGATTGATGTCGCGAAGTGATTTTTCAACATTTTCAACCGCACCGGAGGCCTGGGCCGTCTGTTGACCGGATGATGAGGACTGTTTCGGTTTGAAATCCTGCTGATTTCTCCGGTTATGCTTGAAATTATTGTCTTTCCGGTCGCGATTACGTTCTCGACCATGATCCGGATGCTGATTTCTTGGTTTGAACGTCGATAAACTTTTAAGCAGTTTTGTATTTTTCTGCTGATTACCCAGAATAACGATCTGGAGTATGATGACGACGATCAGTAAAAGTGGGATTACAACAAATTCCATAAGTATACTTCTCCATAAAAGTTGTAGATTGCGGTACCTGATCTCTGCAGGCAGCGCGTCGATAGGCGATCGTAGAATCTGACGATCGAAAAAGGTGTAATTAAGGTGTGATATTCTCTGTAGCAAAGTGACCGGTATATTCGATACCGTCACTGAGGGTATCAGAGCGTCGATGGACCTCCTTTGAAATGAGGACCTGCGGATGAACTTCCCCGGAATGATTCTTCTCTCCTGACGTTTTATCCTTCAGGTGTTCACTACAGTCAGGGAATTCCGGAAACAATCTTCTGTGTACTCGGTGGATGCACCGGGATTGTACTGCGGAATGTTCTGCGGCAATTAATTAAATGTCAATGAACGGGTGCTGATTCCTCTGTGGTCTTCAGGTCGGAATGAACGCTGTCGGCATCAAGCAGATCGAAACTTTTCAGCAGGTCGATGATGGCGGTGGTGCGTTTGAAAAGGACCAGTATTTTACTCCAGATGAAAATCAGGCACAAAGAAAAGAAAAAAAAGATGATAATCCATATAATTTTCAGATTTTCCATGGGGAACTCTGGCCGGGTAGATGCGAATACCCTAAAAATATTACACGGATGGTAATGGCGGCAAGTATCATAGGATTCATGAATACACAATACGATTGAGATATTGCGGCAGCATGAATGCTCCCCGGTGGATGGCGTCATTATAATAATTGCATTGAGACATTATTGTATTATACCGCTCACCATCAAATTGATCAAGGGTTTCTTTTTTATGGGCACAGGCGAGAAAGCTGCAGATACCATCGGGAAAAGACCGAATATGGCAGATATACGGGTTGTATCCTGAAAAAAACGGGGAAATACTCTGGATAGTTGTACGCAGATAATTACTTCGTATCGTTGGAGAATCTGTTTGAAAAACCGCAATTCCGTCCTGCGAAAGCCTCTGAGAAACAATCTGATGAAAATCGGTTGTTTCAAGTGACTGCACCGGACCGCCCGGATCGAAGGAATCAACCAGAATAACGTCAAAGATCTGTTCGTTGGAATTGAGAAAGTTGTAGCCGTCATCAATAACCATTTCAGTACGCGGATCATCAAATCCTTCGGCAAAGGATGGAAAGTAATTTTTAATAGTTTCCGGCACCAGTTGATCAATCTCGATAACGACAATTTTTTCGATGGACGGATGTTTGAGTAGTTCTTTGAGGCAGCCGCCGTCGCCCCCGCCGATACAACAGACGGTTCTTGGATTTTTATGCATTAAAAGTGCAGGATGTACCATCATTTCATGATAGGCGTCTTCATTCTCGGTCATGACCACGTTTCCACCAAGGCAGAGAACATTGCCGTAACTGTAGGTTTCAAAGACCTCGACTTTCTGAAACGGACTGGAACCGCAGTAAAGCGCCTGCTTCACTTTAATGATCAGACCGGAGAGTCCGTTCACCAGATTCTGTATCCAGAGAGAGGATACGCTTTCGGGGTACAGGTTCACTTCATTCATGATCACCTCTTTACCGTTGAAATTTTACCATACTCCAGATTACTCCGTAGCGTTTGCTTAGGAGGCCTTGTCCCGTGCTTTCGTGATCAATTGACAAGAACAATTTTTGCGCGGGGAAATCCGTTGAAATTGGATGCACTCGCTGACGTATAGGCTCCCATCGACTCGAAAATAAGCAGGTCGCCGATTTCCAGGCGCGGTAGACTGATATTTTCGTAAATAACATCGATTGAGTCACAGGTCGGCCCGGCAAGCACCGAAGTATGACGCGGACCTTCCCGCCCAACGAACATCGGATAATCGGCATGGTCATACATTTTACCTGAAAAGGAACCGTACATTCCGTCATCAAGGTAGTACCACCAGACACCGTTGCGCAGCGATTTTCCCATGACCCGGGTTGCCAGCAGCATGGAAGGACCGCTCAGAACTCTGCCCGGTTCCGCTATGATGGTGTAGTTGGAGAAAAACCGGTCGAGATATTCATTGATCGGTTGGCAGAATTGCACCATGGGAATAACCGGCGTCAGATAACTGATCGGAAATCCGCCCCCGATATCGATAGTGTCGAAAATTATACCGCGCAAGGCCGCTTTCCGGTAAATATCCCGGCAGTACTCGAGTGCTTCGATGTATTTGAGCGCATTCTCATTCTGTGAACCGGCATGGAAGCTGATTCCGGCAATATCAAGGCCGAGTTTATATGCCTTGCGAATCAAAGCCCAGGTTTTTTCAGGAGCGACCCCGAATTTGTGAGAAAGATTGACGAGACAGCCGGGATTCTGGATGCTCATCCGGATAAGAATCCGCACCCGGTCTTTATAAGGGACGAACTTCGAGAGTTCATGCTCGTTGTCGGCGACGAAGGTGGTAACTCCGTACTGCAGTGCATAGGTGATATCAGTATCGCGTTTTATGGGATGGGTATGAATACATCGGTCGGGAGTGACACCGCACCCTTTAACGATATCGATTTCACCATTGGTGCAGACATCGAAACAACTGTCCTCATCGGAAAGTATGGATATCAGTTCGGGAGTGGCATTCGATTTGACCGCGTAATACAGCACAACACCGGGGAGCGCCGCATGAAGCTGCTGGTAGCATTCACGCAGACGCGTTTCGTAAAGAAAGAGTGTCGGTGTCCCGTGTACCGCCACCAGACCCTTGAACGATTTAATATCCATGGAGAAAATCAGTTTTCCTTTCTGGAGATGAAATCATCCGGAAAATCGGGACGGTGGTCGGTAATGATGCGCGCTGGTTTACGCAGAATTTCCGATACGAACGGAAACGCAGTCTGCATGGACTGGTGCGTGGCACCGTTGTACACCTGGAGATTTCCGATACCGCTTCTGGCGAGTTTCCTGTTTATCGTGGGAACGGACAATGTAGAAATGTCAATTGTTGGAGAACAGACAGAAACAGACCAGAGCGTTCCGTACATCTGAATGTAAAGATAGAGAACCGCTACTTCCGGAAATACCGATTTGAGGGTTTTATTGATGCAGGCGAACGCAGTCGGACGGGATATGGGTGATTCACTGTGCATGACGAACAAACCCTTATCGTTTCGAAGTGCTTTTTTTACCATCCGGAAAAAGTTGGAGGTATAGAGCATTTTCGACGGACCGAACGGATCGGTCATATCCATGATGATCACATCGAATTCTTTCGGGTGGTTCTGAATGAACGATCGTCCATCCGCGATGGTCAGTTCGAGGCGGGGATCGTCGAAGGCATTCCGGTGGAAAGAGGAAAGATGTTTTTTCGCGAACGAGATGACACCATCGTCAAGTTCCACCAGCTGTACCCGTTTGACTGCGGAATGTCTGAATACTTCGCGGAGAATACCACCGTCACCACCGCCGATAACGAGCACCGATTCCGGCCTCGGATGAGAACAGAGTGCCGGATGCACCATCGGTTCATGGTAGCTCTGATCATTGCGTTCGCCGAGCTGAGTGATATTGTCGAGCAATAGCACTTTACCGAATTCATCGGTTTCAATAAGTTCAATCTGCTGGTAGGCGGTACGCATCTTGCGGATTCTTTTTTTTACCGTGTAAAAAAATCCGAAAAATGGATTGAGGGTCTCAAAGAACAACCGCCTCTTTTGGGCGATATGCGGAATGGGGGTTACTCCCGGTCGAACAGATTTCGGCATTCGAATATCTCCTGTATTTCTTTTCGCAGCAACGACCGGATGCGCGAACGCTCGGCTTTTTTCAGCATACCGATATCGGGGTCGAAAAGATAGTTTTCCAGTTTGAGGTTTTTTAGGGTCATTTTCGTATGAAAGATATTGTCGGATACGACATTGATGTCGTATGCCGTATATTTCTCAAGAAGTTCATCGGAAATGTAATCCTGTATGGAAGAGATATCATGGTCGATGTACACTTTACGCCCGTTGACGTCGCGGGTAAATCCACGTACCTTGTAGTCCATCAGAACCACGTCGGAATCAAAGCTGTCGATAAGAAAGTCAAGAGCGCGCAGCGGAGAGATCATTCCGCAGGTTGAAACGTCGATGTCGACTCTGAAGGTGGCGATGCCGGTATTGATATTGTTTTCGGGGTACGTGTGGGCGGCGATATGACTTTTATCCAGATGCCCGAGCAGGCCGGGGTCACGCGGGTGATGTCCCTCGTTGATGAGAACCGTTACCGACGCGCCACGGGGGTCATAGTCCTGAGACGAAATATTGACAATCCGTGCCTGAATGATGTTGGTGACTTCTTCTGCGATCGAACGCAGTTTTTCCGAATTGTATTCTTCATCGATATATTCGAGGTAATCAATTTGCGAAGCCTTGGAACGGGCGTAACAGATATCATAAATGTTGAAACTGAGGGACTTGGTAAGATTGTTGAAGCCCTTCAGTTTGATTTTTCGCCCGCGGCAACGATTGATCATCATTCACCTCCAATCTTTCCGGAAAATAGTTGAGATCCGATTACGGTGGGAGTCGGTGTACACGTGGCGTGGTCCGATCACTACTCCGCCTTTTCGGTGGCACCATCACATACCAGATGTCACTTACACGTGCATCAATGTTCAGGTCGAATACTGCGGGTATCAGAGTTCATTTATATAGAGGGGTTTGTACCCACGGTATTTATTGGAAAAATAATTTATGAGTATGACTTCCGTCTTTTTATTTGGATCGATATTGATAACCATGCGGTCAGCGAAAAGGCGGCTCATATGAATTCCACGTCCGGAATCGTCGAGCAGTCCTTCTCCGGTGATCTGACGCTCAATTTTATAAAGCACCGTTTCTTTAGTGAGTCTTCCCTGGCAATCCGTTACCGCGACTGCATATTTTTCCTCATCAAATCCGCATTCGATGTGAATGTATTCATGGGGTTCAAGCTCTACATCATTGAACTCCTGGTATTTTTCAGTACCGTCATCAAAGGTGGGTGCATGATATAATGCATTGGTGATAATTTCGTCGAGAATCAGTTTCATGTCGCCGGCAGTTCCGAATTTTGTTTCAAAAAGTTCAATGAGATGGTCCTGAACGATACGGGCATCGGCAGAAGATTTTATGATATGGGTTTCCAGAATCTTTCCCTCTGAAAGAAGGTAGCGGGAAAGACCGAAAATATCTCCGGTTACCAGACCGTGAACGATAAAATCAAGTTCCGTAAAATTGAAAGGAACCGTCTTGGGGATGATATTGGTAATAGAATATTCTTTCGCTGTTTTTATATATTCATCTACATTGTAAGCGGTAATCAGGGCCGTTTTTGTCCCTGGGTATTTAAGGCGAATCTGTGAGAGCAGCTGTGGACCGTTCATCCCCGGCATATTGATATCGGAAATGACCAGATCAAACCGGCTCTGTTGCAGAATTCCAAGGGCTTCCTCTCCGGTTTCGGCGGTTACGATCTCATAGTCGTTTTCGAGATAATCAAGCAACATCATTCTGATTGCTTTCTCATCGTCGACGATGAGAATCCGGTAGGAGCTGTCTTTTTTTTGTGGTTCCACCATAGTGTACTCACTTCTTTAAGTAATCGGCAAATTCCGGTTCACATTTTTCGAGTGGAAGTAAAATTGAAAATTGTGTCATGCTATTTATAGTTTCGTAAAATATCTGCCCACTGTGTTGTTCAATGATTTTTGTTGATACGCTCAACCCGAGACCGGTACCCTGGCCAGTCGGTCGTGTGCTGAAAAAGGGGTCAAAAATTTTTGACCGGTGTTCTTCCGAAATGCCGATTCCGTTATCTGCAATAGTGATAAGTACTTGAGAATTCTTTTGCTGAGTAGAAAGTACTATCTGCCCTTTGAATGGAGAATCATTTTGAATGGTGTTTTTCTTGTCGAGAATTGCCATTATGGCATTCGTAATGATATGAACGATTACTTGTTGAATTTTTGAGGGATCACATTTAACCGGTGGGAGATGTTCATCAAAGTTGAAGGAGCGTTCGATATCCTGTGATCCGTTGATGTGAACGGCGTTGGCGGTTTTTGCCAATAATGCATTGATATTAACCAAGATATTTGTTTGTTCCGGACGGTTTGAAAGATGAAGCAGATCATTCATTATTGCTGTAGCGTGAGCAGCTGAATTGAGTATTGTTGTAATTCTGCTTATGCCCTTTTCATTAAGCCCGTATTTTTGAGGCATTTTAAGAAGATTGGTTGCATTTCCACTGATTCCTGAAAGCGGATTATTCATTTCATGGGCTATTCCTGCGGTCATGTTTCCGATGCTTGCAAGTTTTTCAGAGCGGATAATCTGTTCGATCATCTGTTTTTCTTCGGTTATATCTTTTGTAAAAATAATGACATGGATGGTTTGCCCCGAATCATCTTTGACGGGGAAGGTACTCATCTCATAGTATTTGACCGTTTCGTTTTCTGAACGCGAGATGAGTTTTTTAATGATCGGAATTCCCTGCTCGAAGGTGATTTTCACGGGACACTCATGACAGAGACTTTTTCTGTTCCACTGGAGCGCATAACATTTATTTCCCGGAACTTCCCGGACCGGTTGAATTACAAATTGTGAAAAGCTTTTATTTGCACGTAGAATAATGAAATCGCGGTCAATGATGTACACCTGTTCGGGAATCGCGTCAAAAACGAGTTCCAGTTCCTTTTTACTGATTTCTATCTGCAGACGGTTTTCCGGATCTGGTTCCGCATGCTGTTCCAGCGGCGAAATGGCAGGCTCGGGATGAAATTTCTGATAGAGAAAATAACCGACGATACCGCCGATGACGGTAATTCCGGAGAGGATGATGGTGAATACGGATGGTTCTATCGTCATATTATAATATTTTTGTAATGATAACGGTTACATAATCTTTGCCGGTACAGCCACGTTGGACAGAGCAACCACAGATTAAATTATTTGTATGCTGTTAGTTACGATGTAATTTATCGGATCCGCACCAACGATACTACTACAGCAACAGACGGTGAAGATTGCATCACACGCGGTATACGGACCGCAAATAATTATGACATGATGGGTACCATTGTGCAAGTATTGTTGATCAGGGAATGTTTCCCGTCGCAGCTATGGATAGTACTGAATGCTGATGCCGCAGTCCATTGAGTTACTGCGGTGTTCTGATTGTTCGCTGTTCTGATAGACTCCGAAAGAGGGCCCGAAACCGAATTTGACCCCGATGAACATTTTTTTGGCGGTACGGAAACTTCCGAAGAGGGCAGGCAGCAGAGTAATACCGTTTTCTCTCTTTCGGGTGCGACTCCATGTGGGAATGCCGGATTTCCCGTAGACCGCAAGTTCCAAGCCGCCGTTTAGTTTTTTCAGGAAATTTCGACTGGTTTTTAAATACAGAGAACCATTTATTGTTCCCCTCTCGTAATGGGCATTTTTTTCCGTCAATGCAACGGACATCATTGCTTCGGCGCCGAAGGGGAGACCAATAGTTTCAAAATGAGTTCTGCTTATACTGAAACCGGTTTGCAGTCGGACGTTATTCGTACCGATCCATGCCTTTTTTTTCCAGTCGTCATCAATCGCATATCCGAGCGGCAGCTCCAGTCCGATACGCGGTTCAATCCAGCCGAACCGCTTTCCCACATAGAAATCAAAGTCACCGAACCACATGCGCGGTGCGGTGGAGGTGTTGGGGATGGTGAGATCCAGGGGGATTTTTGCCATTCCGGAGAGGCCGAAAATCTGACCATAGAGCGTACGGGTGAACTTGTTGAAGGCATATGGAGCGGGTTTGTCGCTGAAGACCATCCACGATCCTGCGGAGTAGATCAGTAAGTTCGCTTTTAGCGGTTTTTTTCCTTCGCTGAAAGCTGTGCTGTTTATCAGAAGTAAAAATGAAAGCGACAGTATCACGAATTGATATGCCGGACACTGGGGAGTGCCGGGTATTGATGAGTCTGATAACGTGTCCATGTCCACCACTCCCGCATGGTAATTATTACCTGACAAAGATGGTTGCATCGGTTAACTCACAGGTACTTCAACCATTACGTCCGATACGGCTTGGCCGGTATCGTCGATGCCCGGTACCGAGTATTTAATGATATATATCTAACCATAGTGACGACAAGTGAAACCTGAGCGGGGAGGATTCACTCCGGAGATGCCCGGATCGGGAGGATACCGACTACTGACGGCCGCAGCACTTCTTGTATTTTTTCCCGCTGCCGCAGCTGCAGGGGGAGTTCCGGGAGATTTTCTCATCGGAACGGGTGAAGGGTTTCTGTTTCTGAATTTCACCGTCAACATACTGCCAGCAGCCGTTCACCTTTTTAAAAAGCCCTTTTTCATGATAATTTTTTCTGATACCGCTTTCAGAAAAATGAGCCACAAATTCCACCTGTCCTTCGTCATCATCGGCGGAGCCTTTTTCGGTGGAAAGGATTTCAAGCTGGTGCCAGGTTGATTTTTCAGACCAGGAGCGGATCGCTTTTTCATCGCACTCTTTACGTTTTTCCTCAATAGTCGAAGAGAGGATGAATCCGACAGCTGTTTTCGCATACGCGGTATAACGGGCACGCATGAGTTTTTCGGCGGTCGACGCCTTGACAGATTCAGTGATTATGGGTTCACAGCATTCCGCAAATGCCGTTTGAGATCCGCAGGGACAAAGTTCCATGAATGATTCACTCCTGAGATAGTGGTCGAAAGATGGAAAAATATAAATCAGGTGATATGGCGAATACTATCTGTTTTCTTCTGGAATTATCTCGAGAAAGTCAGATCTTCCGGGAACAGATGTTGTTCATTGATGCGATTCACCTGAAGTGACGATGTCACCGACCGGAAAAAATGGTCGCTATTCATCCAACATGACATGAAGGATACTGTCGATCCGGGTACTTATTTTTTTCGCCCCATCATAACAGAGATGGAGGTAATCGAAAAACTCAAATTCAGTATAATCGTGGGTTCCATCCTTATGGGCATCATAAAAGGTGAGCGAACTGTTTTTTTCCGCTTCGGCTCTGATCTCGGAGAGCATGATATGTGCGGCGGTCTGGGAGGGGCCGAGCGGACCATATGCATCGGTTGCGGCATAGCCGGGATGTGTCGGGAAATCGACCAGGAGAACCTTGATATTTCTGAGTGAACACAAACGTATCGTTTCCAGAAGCAGGTTCATGTTTTCCCGGTAAACCGGCATATCCGTTGTCAGGGTTATGTTCCCGAGAATCGGTGGTGGAACCGGGCCGTAACCCTGGCATCCGAATTGAACCAGACCGAGAGAGTCGATATGATCGTTGTCGGGAGGAGGAGTAACAGCATTGATGAGCGTGTGGAATTCTTCGGTAACGCCGGAACTCCAGAAAAGGTGGTTTTTATCGTAGTTGTATCCCTTTCCCTGGACAAATGTTTTATAGGCCTCTCCGGCCCCGTCCTGAAGAAAGAAAAGGTGCGGATCGTAGCTTAATCCTACAATTTTCAATTTACCGCAATGATTGAGTGCATAATTTTTTATCATTTCAGTGGCCAGTGCGAGATCTCCACCTCCGATGGCGACATTGAAACCCCGAAGCCCGGTAAAATACCGGGGGTCGATACCATCAGCAGCAACGGAGCTGCCGGCGAAAAATACCTCGATGGAATCCGCCCAATGCCAGAAGAGACGCATTTTGAAACTGAGTTGCTGCTGCTGGTCGGAGAGATGAGGATCGTTGTACTGTCCGATGCTGTCAAGATTGTAGGTGGTGGAGAATGTATCTGCTCCGGGAGCGATCCAGAGACTCGGATGGTACAGATCGGTTCCTTCACACATCGGTGTGCAGACCGAGGTGAGCAGGTTGATACAGAACACCGCCCGGTGGGCTCCATCGGAAGTGGCTGCAGTGGCTACCGCGTATTTTTCATTGTTCGAAAATTCGGTATGATTCCAGGAATAATACGGTGCGGGAACCCGGTACCAGTTGAACACCTCACCGCTGAAGCCTCCACCGAAAAGATACTCATGTGAATGATATACTGTTCCCGTGAGGGTGCTGGCATCTCTTCCCGATCCGAAATCCAGAAAGAGCACCCGGTCCGGAGTGGAAGCGTCAGGAGATATGGAAACATTGCAGACCTGTGAAGTATCATTTCCCTGTTTTCCGTCGAATGGAGAATAGAAAAGCGTTTTTTTCTCTCCGCTGACCAGATTTTTCATTTTCAGCAGCGGATAACCGGTTGCAAGGTAGACGCCGTCGGCTGACCTGCCGCCATGATACGCGCCGTTCGCTTCGACCACTTCCGGGACGCCGCTGAATAACCCATTGACAAATCGTATCATTCTGGTCTGGGCGCTTTCCCACCCCACCTGATCATTGAGTTGCGCGGAGGTGACATAGATGATGAACGTATCGGCGACTGATGGATCGATATACCATCGCGGGACGTATGCCGGTGTATCGGGGAGAGTTATTATGGTTGTATCGTCGGGAAGCAACCGGCGGAGATAAACC
>JAFGHA010000126.1 GCA_016930275.1 Chitinispirillaceae bacterium | reverse complement strand
ATTCTGATTGATAAGGACACTGTCATCAGGGTTTATGAGCAGAATACGGCTGTCAGGATATGCCGAGTTCCCTCCTCCATCAGGGTCGACTCGCAGAGTTATAATATCTCCTGCTGTACCCTGAAACCAGTACTGGTCTACATCGACACTGGGATTGATCTCACCAGTCATTATAGAATCGAATGGAATCTCCGGGTAATCAGGTGTACTGTTAGAACGTACCCGTATCGTCCACTCAAGAGTATCCGTCCCTCCATTTCCGTCATCAGCAATAGCCGAAATATTATAGGTCCCGATATCGTCTTCGGTCGGCATCCAGGTGAGGATAGTGTCGTCAAGGGTTAATCCCTCGGCATCGCCTATAAGTGTAAAGGAGATTTCATCACCATCACTATCGGTTGCATGAATTGTATCGATATAGTCTGAATCGACATATACTGAAGAGAGCATATCTGAAGCTGACGAAGTGAAAACCGGCGGATGATTACTGACCGGTGGTGGCACCACTTCAATCGTCCATTCAAGCGTATCGTACCCGCCGTTACCGTTGCGGGCGATCAGTATAATGGTATGATTCCCGGTATCGGAGAGTTCCGTTGTCCAGAGAATGATGCTGTCCTCAACAGTCATACCGTCGGGGTGTTCACCGAACAGCAGTGTCACGTCATCACCATCCGGGTCTGAAAAGGAAACAGTGTCCCGGTAGACGGTTCCGGCATAAATGGAGTCAGTCATATCCGTCTCTTCCGTCGAGAAGACCGGCGGTTCATTGATGAACGGACCGACCCAGGTGAGTGTAACCGTATAGTTTCGGTCTTCGCCTGAAATGACGGTCAGGGTAGTGTCTGCCGTATAGAGTATGGTACTGATCCCATGGTATACTCCTCGCACGTTCAAGGAAACGGTGTGCGTGTCACCTTCGGCGGTTGCGGTCAGATAGTCATAGGTGAGCACCACCGTGTCACGGCTGGTTGCCTCGAATGTCGAATCGGATGAAAAATCGCCTGCGTCAACGTCGATCGACAGTGTGGTCGCGCTGTCGGGAATGCCGTTGAAGGAAACACGCAGCATGGAGAAACGGGCATCGAGTTCAAGCGAAACGTCGATGGTATCGGCTGGTTCGGTGGTAAAGGTGGTTGAGCCCGCGTGAATACAGCTGTCTTGTTCATCGAGGGTGATGGCGGAGAGTCGCCATTGTTTCGGCGCGGCAAGGTCGCCGATGGTTTTCTGCACGTTGTTGCCGCCGCTGCCGCTGATATCGATGGTGTCACGGATGGTATCCTCATCGGAACAGCTGAGAGTGAAGATGAGTCGTTCGAGTTCGATTGTCTTCTTTTTCGCTATGGTGCCGATGGCGCCTATGTCAATGTTTATCTGGGCGGTGCCGGTTTCGGCGTGCAGGTCGGTGGAACCGTTCGGGGTGAGGTTGTTGCAGTTCATCATTGCTGTAAGCAGCGAAATAAACAGTATCAAAATGGCAGACACTACGCGGCGGTCTGGTGTTTGTATGTTACTTTTCATGGTGAATCCTTTTTTTAAGAGATAAGCGGATCAGTTACCGGTCCAGCCGTTTTCGTGGTAGAGGGTTACTACCTGGTTTTCAGAAATTGCCTTGTCATATATTCGAATGTCATCTATACTTCCTTTGAAGAAATGATCCGCGTTGAGAGTTGTACCTTTTCTGCCGATTGCAAGGGGAAGGTCTGAACTCACTATTTGTCCGTTTACGGAAGAACTCGATGCGAGTTCACCGTCGATGAACATCTTTAGTACATTATTATTAAGTGTGCAGACAACGTGATACCATTGATGTGCTGAAAAGATGCCTTTGGAAGATCCCGCAGAATAACTGGTGGTTTCATTGTTGGGATTTACATGTACCCAAGCCGCCGCATTCTTAAAAGTTATTGGTTCTCCTTGGACATAATTGCTAATATTTACTCCGTAGGATCCGCTAATTCCCGCTTGGTTACCTTTCATAAGGACCGTGGAACCATACCATTCATTTGCTATATATGTAGCTACCGTGTCAGTAAAATGAATCCACATTGATAATGAAAAATGATTTCCCGTCACAGGATTTTCAGTGCCAAGATCAATATAATCAGACGTCCCGTTAAATGAATAAGCTGCATTACTTCTCCCGAACCGGTCACTCGTCAAATTCGCTCCGTGAACCGTGCCGTCGATTCCGTTTCCACTCGCGTCATCGGCATTACCGTTAAAAGGAAAATAGGCGGTCAGTCCGTTAACGGGAATCACACCCGGTATCGACTCGAATTCCGTGTTAATGGATGTTGTACCTATCGAGCCTATTGTTACGGTAAACTCCGCCGCTCCATGGGGAATATCCGGTCCGACCCATGTAAGCACAATCCGAAAATTGGTATCCACACCCGAAATCGCGACAATCGTCGTATCCGCGGCATACAGTACCGTATCGTTTCCGCAGAAACTGCCGCTCGCCCGTAGGGAAAGATCATATTCGATACCTTCCGCATCAGCATCGAGATAATCATACTCGAAAACGATTCTTTCACGGGTGCCGGTGGTGAATGATGAATCGAGCGTGTCGAGGCCGTCAATCATGAGTGTCACCTCGTCGATGCTGTCGGGTATGTCGTTGAAGGAAGCCCGCAGCATCGAGTACAGCGCGTCAAGGTCGAGTGATACGTCGACGGTATCGTCGGGTGTGGTGGCGAATCCGGTTGATCCCCGGTGAATTGTTTCTTCATTCATGTCGATACTTATTACCGAGAGCATGAAACTGTCGGGAGCCGAGAGATCAGGAAATGATTTGTCGATAATTGCTTCCTCATTGCCTGATAGTTCCGATGTGTCGGAAACCACGATCGAATCGGTTTCCGTATTTCTGATCTGAATGACCAGATAATCCATTTCAATTACCGATCGTTTGGAAAGTGTACCTATTTTTCCCAGGTGAACTGAGACGTTTACTGCACCGGATTCTGATTTTTTCTGATCAGAGGTATCGGTGATATTGTTGCCGTTGCATCCGGCAAGGAAAAGGATGCCTGCGGAGATGCTGCAGATTACTCCCTTTAATAGCGGCGATGGATTGATTTGATGGATCATGGCGGTTTACCTTGTTGGTTGTTGGATGATGCTTGGTTTTATTTAAGGAAACTTTAAGTAACCTGTGACGATAAACTTATCGTAAAAAACCCGGAAGATGAATGTCGTCCACCCACACCGTTCCGGCATCACCGGTTTCACCTAAAACTTCAAAGGTGATATGCAGTACGGCAGTTCTGTCGAACGGCATTATTTCAGCCCATTCCGGTTGATTGAACTGTGACCATACAAGATTGACCAGTTTCCAGTCGGTTGATGCAGGAACATCGTATCCCCACCAGCCGAAATCGGTGATGTTTGAGGAACCGATGCGGACGCGGGAACTGCTTCCCTTATAATAGAAACGAATTCCTGTTGCTGCGGAGATGTCCCATCCAGAAATTATATCGAGATTGAAACCAATACCGGCATACGGTTGATACTGGTAGCTGCCCTGGTTTAAAACGTATGTAAAACTTGCTGCATATTTGGAGTTACGGGCTCCGCTGGAAACTGGTGTGAATGGATACCCTTCAACTGTTCGTTGTGGGGTGATCGTTGAGTTACCTCCGGAATCCTGGTCACAGTATGAAAACCAGTAAGTCAGATATCTCGTGAGTTCGTCACCGTCCTCCAGATCATCCACCAGATCGCTCAAGCCTCCCATCTCGGTAAAATCAGTATTAATAACGGTTGTCCCCACTGTACCTATAGTTACCGTAAATTCCGCGGCGCCGTCGGGGATGTCCGGTCCGACCCACTTCAGTACAATCTGGTAGCTGGTGTCGAGACCGGATCGTGCGACAACTGTTGTATCCGCGGCATAGAGTACCGTGTCGGTTCCGTAGAAACTGCCTCTTGCCCTGAGGGAAATGTCGTACTCAATTCCATTAATATTTGCAGCAAGATAGTCGTATGTCAGTGAAATACTGTTTCGTGATCCGAAGGTGAATGAGGAATCGAGTGTCGCGACATCCTCAATTCCGAGCGATACCGCGTTCACGCTGTCTGGAATTTCATTGAAGGAAACGAGCAGCATCGAATACCGGGCATCGAGATCGAGTGACACATCGACCGTATCAGCGGGGATCGTGGCGAAATCGGTTGATCCCGAGTGTATCTCTTTACCCTCTTCATCGATTGCGGTTGCGGCAAGAGTATAGGTTTCCGGCGCGGACAGGTCAGTGAATGTTTTACTTACGGCCGTTTCACCATGGCCTGAAAGATCTGAGGTATCGGTGATGATCACCGAATCGTCTGACGCACGGATGATTTTTATAATAAGGTATTCCATTTCGATCGCCGTTCGCTTCGCGAGAACACCTACTTTACCGACTCGAATATCGATCGTTGCCGCACCGCCGCCGGAAACGACGGATTCCTGCTGGCCTGTAAGTTCACTTCCGGTACATCCCGACAGCAGCAAGATTGCCGTAATTACAAGTAACAGAAATAGTTGTATCCATAACCTGATCCTATGAAAGTAGGGCATTGTTGTCTCCTTTGCAGGATGTTGTGTGATGTATACTGTATGTATAGCGCTATTTTCGTTACTCCTTATTTCGTTCAGTAGTTCCTTCTCGATACTGCTTCCAGTTATATCTCAATTGCCATTTGGAGCAACGCTCGGGTCAAAAGAGCAGTAACTTTTTTTGCACACCGAGTGATTCGTTCGTTCCCATAGATACATTGTTAGATAACTCGGGGAACGGACAAATCGTATCGAGGTAAGCACTCATCTGCTCTTTTTCGGAACGCCGGACGTGTCAAAGACTGTTTCGATTTCCATGAGACCCGGTTCAGTAATATTAATATCGATAGTACCGATGTATCCCTTTGGCGGATTGGGATCCGGGGTAACGATTAACTCGTCATCTTCATCGCCATCAACGATATCAATGGTAACCGAACCATCGTCTTTCCAGATAATCCGTATGGTAACGTTACTGGTATCGCCATTTATTTCGATCTCGGCATCGAATGTAAATGTGTCGGTTTCTGCGGTGGTAAGAATGTAACCACTGTCCGATTTCACGACGGTACCATTAATGATGGTGAAATTGTTGATTGTTATATTCTGACTGTTGTCGGTGTTCCAGATGTTGAAGGTCTGGTTGATGATGATGGTGATCGTTATGTCTATATTTTTCTTTTCATCTTTTTCAAGTCTGATATCATCTTTTCGTCCGATAATGATTTCTTTTTTGGTGACTTCCATCCGGTAGACACCCTCATTCAATGAGTCGAATTCATAGGTACCGTCGGTTGAAAGGAACGCTTCTATGAGCGAATCGCCGGAAGCCAGTCGTTTTGAGAGACCGCTATCGGAATTTTCCATTGAGTAGAGGAGTACCGTTACGGTATCGTCAATGGTCGTTCCGTCTTTGGTCAGCAGGTTCCCGGTAATTGTTCCGGAATGAACATCTTCGACGGTACCGGCACGGTCAGAGTCAACCGGATTTTTTTTTGAGCAGGTAGATAAAAGACAAAGAACAACAGTAAAAAGAAGGAAGTGTTTCATGGTCAATCCTTCCTGGATTCCGGATAGGCGTGAATGGCGATTTTATAAACCCGTTCCGCCTTCTGTTCATCTTTGTGGGCAATTGAAATTATTTCAGAGCGGAACTGTTTTATCCGTTTTAGAATCCGTTCGATACCCTCTTTGGAGACGCTTACAGTCAGTTGTGTGCTGTCGTGGGTACCGGGTTCATCTTTTTCGAGAATAGTACGGAGTACGTCGTGATTCGCAATCTGGTACTGACGGAGTAACTCGTTTTTGACAACGTCTCCGGTGGTAAGGACTTTATCGGTAGGCTTAATATAACCGTCGCCATCGGGAGCGGCAAGTCCGAGAGCCATAAGATTTTTAACTGTCATCTCAACTTCTTTCGGGGATACCCGATTATAGAGTCGTTTTGATGCGGTGCCGTATTCACTTGTGAAATTGCAGGTTTCGAGATAGGCGCGGATTGTCGTATGATACCATTTTTTATAGTAATCGTATGTGTTTTTGTCAACTATTTTTTTTGGGGTGTTGTTGAGTTGCACTACCTGCTCAAACCAGAATTCCCGTTCTTCGTAGGTGGAGGGCTGTCCATACCCGACAATGGCACGGAAATATTTGGCTTCATCGCGGGAGAGATCCATAAGTCTGGTAAGGCGATCCAGAACTTCCGGACCTATGGTGCGTCGGCCTTTTTCGAGATCGCTGAAATAAACTCTGTTTTTCTGGCCCAGTTTAGCGCTCAGGTATTCAAGAGTGATTCCGGGATTATTTTCTTTTTCTGTTTCGCGCCAGGCGGTGAGAAATTTCCGGAAGTCGATAAATTCAAAGATATTCGGGCTGACTCTCATAATACGCTGTTTCTCTTGAAAAAGTTTCTGTCTGGTCAGGCTACGGTGGGAATTACCTTGGTATGTCGTGCATCGGCACAATATGGCCGGTAACCTGGTGATGTGGTTCTTTACTTTACGCTTTTAATATACGCGCCTACTGTTACTATGTCAAACGGAAGTTGTATCCCGGGAAGGGATACACAGATAATAGGAGAAGTATGTTTAGTCATTGATAAATTTTAACACTGTATTCATTCCCTTTCGGTGCATCGCAATGCTTCCGAATATCCTGCCGGCCGGTTTCTTTTCTTGGGATAGTATAATTGGAACTGAATGAGTAATGAAGCGTGCTATTTCCGTCGGGGCGCCATCTTCAGCAGAAGGTCGACATGGTCGACACTTATATGGAATTTCCGTGAAATAGCCAGCGTGTCCATCCCATCATTCGCAGCTGCAATGACCTGTTTCTCGAGTGAAGTATCGTCGGTACTGTTTTCCGGAATGCGCGGTTGTATGGAATGCCGGGGCGCCTCTTTGAGAACCATATGGTTTTCCTCTGCATGATCCGCAGAGTGGGCGATTCGCTGGCGAAGAGAGGTGATGTTCATGGATTCGCCTGAAGTGGCAGGCGGAGGGGGAGCCGGATCGGGGGATGGGTATGCCGGCTCAGGTTTTGTTTCGACTTCTTTCGGGGCTGACTGCTGCGGTTGAGCCTGACGTTGATACTTTTTAAGTGCACTGCGGCGTTTACGTGATGATACAGATCGAGAAATACCGATAACCAGCATCAACCCACTGAAGAATGCCACTCCTCCGACAATTACTATAATCCAGTCGAAAAGATTCGAGGGCATTTTAAGGAATGTAGCAGGATTGCGATTCCCTGAGGGTGATGGCGCTTCCGATGTCGATTGGATCCGGCTTCGGAGATAATTCAGCGAATCTCTCAACCGCGACTGCCGCAGTTCAACTTCTGTTATGGCGATTCCCTCCCGTTTGAGATTCTGTTTCAGAAGATCAAGGGAGTCGAGCTGTTGGGTGATTTCTGCACGCCGTTCTGAGAGATCACCGAGCGTGGTTGCTGAGGAATAGACTATTTGAAAGCAAAACAGGATAAAAAAAAGAGGGCTGCAATATAAAGACGATGATGGTTTCATTACAGTAAATAAGATATATCGTGAATAGGAGCTTGTGCAATTGAACGATTACTCTGTATACGGGGACTGAGAGAGTTCATTACCATCTTTCATTTCTGCAATACGCGGGTTCTTCGGTACTGTGCGATACAAGCGGGATATCCTTTCGGGACGTAAGAGGAACATCCTTTAGTTTCATAATGTCGGACTATGAATTTATCCTGAATAAAATTAACAGGTTAAAGATGCGCTCACTGCCCCGGCACTGCTTTTTTTCTGCGATACACCGTCAAATCCAAAAATCCCCTTTTTTGCCGGATGATTTGTTGCCAATTACAGCAGTAGATTGTATATTTTTTGAATTACCCGGGTACTGTTTTCTCATTTTGGTATCTTGCCGGGGCCTCTTAACCTGAAGCATTCACATGGCAAAATTCGTTGTTTTCTACAATAATGAACTTCTGAAAACCTACGAACTCGATGAACCGGTCATCTCAATAGGCCGTTTGCCGGAGAACACTATTTCAATTGCGAACATGGGTGTTTCGCGGCGGCATGTTAAAATTGAGGAAGATACCGACCGCTCCTATCTCTGTTCCGATCTCAATTCACTCAACGGTACCTACGTTAACGGAAAAAGAATTAAAAAAGTTACGTTGCAAAGCGGAGACCGGATTGCTATCGGCAAATATACCATAATTTACGAAGAGGTTTCCGGCAACAGAAATTACCATCCTGCCGAGTCGGAAGCAGAACCGGTTAAACCTCTCGCACGGGAGTTTATCGGCAGTCCCGACATATCATACGTACACCGGACCACCGAGCCGCGGATGCGGGCGGTATACAATGACAGACCCACCGTTGTTGCTGATTCATCAGGGAATACGGTATCGGATATACCGCAGGGAGCAGATAATTCTGCCGTTCTTATTGAAACGAACAAACATGTCGTTCACAAACTGGATAAAAAGTTTTTAACCATGGGGAATAGTGAGGAAGACGACATATTCATTTCCGGATTTATGGTTACTGAACATCAGGTTTCAATCGAGGTGCTGCCCGATGGTATTCATATCTCGACGAATAAACTGATGGGAAAGATCAAGGTTAATGGAAAACCCATGCGTCATCATATACTTCAGCATAAAGACAGGATCGAAGTAGGATCGAGTACATTCCGGTATATGGAGAACGGTTAACCGATGCGATATGCCTTCATTTCTGATATCCATGCGAATTTAGAGGCACTCGAAGCGGTACTTGAAGATATCGAGACACAGAATATCGATGATATTATTTGTCTGGGGGATATTGTCGGATATGGTGCCAATCCCAATGAGTGTGTAGACCTTGTGCGGAAAGAGTGTTCGGTAGTCCTGCTCGGCAATCACGATGCGGCAGCAGTAGAGTTGCTTTCCACCCAGCATTTCAATATTCATGCAAAAATCGCCATCGAATGGACGACGCAAACCCTTCGGCGCGATACTAAAGACTATCTCACCGAGCTTCCCATGAAAGCTGCGGTTGATCCCATAACGTTAGTGCATGCCACGCCTTATGAACCGAATATGTGGTATTATATTACTTCACTAGAAGAGGCGGCATTCAATTTCCAGTTTTTTGAAACCCAGATCTGTATGGTCGGACATACCCATATTCCTATTATTATCGTGCTTGACAGTCAGAAAGAATTATATGTGCATCAGGACATGGGTATTGGACTAAGTGACATTGACGGCGCCCGGTTGCTGATAAATGTCGGGAGCGTCGGTCAGCCTCGTGACCGTAATCCGAAATCCTGTTACGGTATATTCGATTCGGACAATGGTGATTTTTCTTACCGTCGGGTCGCCTACAATATTGATAAGACCCAACAGAAGATGAAAAAAATAAAGATGCCGGAATTTCTGATATCCCGGCTGGAAGACGGACGTTAAGCAAAACAACAGCCTGCTGGTGGTTCAATCCCCTGAATATTATACCATGGCAGTTTTATGCAGTAGAGTATCGCGGGTTCCGGAACTATATTTTAAGTAGTTTCAATATCCGGAAGGGGTGGAATATGCATCTGCGGTATTCAGTAATCGTGCCGATCATCGTTTTAATGTGCCTGTGTCAATTACCTCAGAATCTCCGAACTCCGGAAAATGCGGGGGTCGATCATGAAACACTATCTTCTCTACCCGTAAAAGCCGCGGCTAATGCGGTTTTCGCCTGTACCGTATCGGTGTTGTATCCCGAATTCATCGACAGTTTCGCCTTGTATCAGTCAACTGATGGTGCTCAATCCGTGAAAATTGACGGAGGAGTACTCGGTGACGATACGGTTATCGTTCTCTCGATTGTTCTACCGCATCCCGCTTCGTATGATTTCTCGTTTTTCCTGTATAAAACAGACGGGGTCGATACGGTTACTGCTTCGCTGTCGGTATTTTCAACGACTCCGGAGGTGCATGCTGAGAGTGCCAGACGAACTGTCCCGGTGGGGGATTCCGTGGTATACACGTTTGCGGTAACCGATGCGGACAGCAATATGCTTGAATATATGTTTTCCGGAGGAATTTTTACCGCCGAAACACATCCGTTTCTGGCAAGTGAACGTGCAGCGGCAACGGTAACGCTGACTTTGCCGGAAGAACAGGTACGGTCATTGCGGGATACGCTGATGTTCTTTGCGATGACGGCTGTCGATGAAAGAGGTCAGACAAGTCGTGCGGCGGTATGCACTCTTCTGGTATCGGATTCGGTGCCGCCGATGGTGGCAGCAGTCGCACCGCTTGGCGATTCAGCGTACATGGTGGATAATCTGCCCGATACCCTGAGGATGACCGTACGGGACGCGTGGCGGGTTGATTCCGTAAAATGTGGTGGTACTCGCGTACTTTTTACCGCCGATGATACGGTTATGATACCCGTCGCGAACATTGACAGCGGAACAACGATTGATTCACTTGAAGCATGGGATCCGGCGGGAAACAGGACCGTGAAGATGATTACACTGCAGTATGCCGGCGCAAAAGTATATCCTCCGAAAATCACACCGTTTTTTCAGACCGTCAATGAACGACAGCAGTTCGACACCGTATTTCTTGATACAAAAGTGACGATTACGGATACCACTGCTGCCTATGGTAAAGATTCGCTCCGGTGGTCGGTAGCCATTGATAGCGCGGACAGCGGTATGGAAGTTCATTTCGATTCTCTCAAGCGCAAACTCCTCGTTACTGCTCCGACCGGAGAACTCCTGCGGGACCGGATCATCATGTTGTCGGTAACGGTAACCGATCCCTCCGGAATCTCATCCACATTGCATGGGAACACTTTTATTATTATCGAAAAGAATGACGGGCCGGTGATTACGTTACGGGGGCAGAGCAAGCTGTTCAATACACCGTTTGATACGTTGGTTATCGATTCATGCGGTTACGATCCCGAACACAACAGTCGCCTCTACTGGAATATCGAACGGGGTGAATATTTTTATCCTGAATCATTGTATACCGTCAATTGTCCGGGGGGAAAAGGAGTACCGAGTTGCTTCCTGATGTTTACCGGAAAAGTCCGGATCGCTCCGGATACTGTTGTTATCAATGCAGTGCCCACCACGCAATCAACGATCGCGGATACTTTACGATTTACGGTGCAAAGTGTTACCGGAACCGATACCGCGACGGTTACCGCGAAAATTCCGTACGTATGGAATCGTATCCAGATTATTCCTATCGATACGGGACTTATTATAATCCCGCCATTCCAGATGAAATGAACTGATCGCCGTTGGTTCGGTAAAACCAATGAAATCGTGCGCATTACTGACGGGTAGTCTTATTCTGGCGGCTGCGATCAGAGTGCGATGGGGTACTCTCCATTGAAACATGCTGCGCAGAAATTCTCTTTGGGCCCGGGCATTACCGAGAGCATTCCCTCTATCGAGAGGTAACCGAGAGTGTCCACTTCAAGATACTTTCTGATTTCCTCAACATCCTGAGAAGTGGCGATCAATTCCTCTTTTGTTGGCATATCGATACCGTAAAAACAGGGGCATATAATCGGTGGTGATGATATCCGCAGATGTATTTCCGCCGGTTCGGCCGTGCGGATAAGACGGATGATTTTTTTCATCGTGGTCCCGCGTACAATCGAATCATCGACGATAACAACGCATTTGTTTTTCAGGACTCCTTTGACCGGGTTGAATTTAATACGTACCCCGAAGTCTCGTGCCTCCTGCACGGGATGAATGAACGTACGACCTATGTAATGATTACGGATGAGGCCGATATCAAACCGGACTCCGGAGGCTTCAGAAAATCCCAGCGCTGCGGTGGTCGCACTGTCGGGAACACCCATGACCACATCGGCATTAGGGACCGGGTGTTCAGCAGCAAGTTGGCGTCCTAATTTCCGGCGAACTCGGTCGACATTTTTGCCGAACACAAAGCTGTCGGGTCGTGAAAAATAGATGAATTCGAAAACACAATGCGACAGGCGACTGGCCTGTTCGAATGCGGGAATGGTAAACGAGGTCAGACTGTTACGGTCGATACGGACCATTTCGCCGGGTTTGACCTCACGAATCATTTCCGCTCCGACAAGATCGAACGCGCAGGTTTCCGAAGAGAGAAAATAACTTTCTTCACATTTTCCTATAATCAACGGTCTGATTCCGTAGGGGTCTCGTGCACCGTAGAGCGCATCACCGGTGAGGAAAACTATCGAGAATGCACCTTTGACTTCAGAAAGTGCATCGAGCAGCATCGCATCAATGGAATTACGCTTCGACCGGGCGATGAGATGCATGATGACTTCCGTGTCGGTGGTTGAAGTGAAAATGGAGCCGTCGTCCACCATCCGCTTACGGAGTGTATCCGCATTGGTCAGGTTACCGTTATGCGCACCGGCGATCTGGCCTGCTCGGCAGTTGATGACGATTGGTTGCGCGTTGGTGAGTGTGGAAGAACCGGTAGTTGAATACCGGTTATGACCGATTGAGCTGGAACCGGCCAGTTGTTCGATACGTTGTTGCCGTTTGAATACCTGGCTTACCAGTCCCATACCCTTATACATGGAAATTCTCTGTGGGCCGGCAACGGCGATTCCGCTGCTTTCCTGACCACGGTGCTGCAGTGCATAAAGACCGAGATAGGTGAGATGGGCCGCCTGAGGGTTGTTGAAAACGCCGAAAATGCCGCATCCTTCGTGCAACGATTCGTCAAACATAATACTGGTTTCCTGGCTCCTGCGAAAGGTAAATGAAAACGGCCCGTTGTACGGGCCGCATGATAGAGAACGCTGTTATTTCTTTTTGCCCTTGTTGTCAAGACTGGCACCGATGAATCCCTTGAAGAGCGGATGTGGATCAACCGGACGTGATTTGAATTCAGGATGAAACTGAACGCCTATAAACCAGGGATGGTCGGACAGCTCCACGGTTTCCACCAGCATGCCGTTGGGCGATATTCCTGCAAGGACCATACCCGCCTTTTCAAATTGTTCACGGTAGTCATTGTTGAATTCAAACCGGTGCCGATGCCGTTCACTGATCTGTTCCCTGCCGTAAATTTTCCTGATGGCCGTTCCTTTCACCAGGTTGCAGGGGAAAGCACCGAGGCGCATGGTACCGCCGAGATTCATTATTTTCTTCTGCTCTTCCATCAGGTTAATAACCGGATTGGTGGTTTTTTCATTGTTCTCATGGGTATCGGCATCCTTGAGATCGAGAACATTACGTGCGAATTCAATTACCGCCATATGCATGCCGTAACAGATACCGAAATAGGGTATCTTGTTTTCACGGGCGTATTGTACCGCCAGAATTTTTCCTTCCACTCCGCGTCCGCCGAATCCGCCCGGAACCAGGATACCGTCACAACCCTTCAGAACTTCCGCGGCTCCCTTTTCTTCAATATCTTCGGAGGAAACCGTTTCGATATGTACCCGTGCATTATGTGCGGCACCCGCGTGGTTGAGTGATTCGTGAATCGATTTGTAGGCATCAAGCAGTTCACTGTATTTTCCGACGATCGCAATCGTGGTCTCCCGTTCGGCATTGGTGACCCGGTCAACATATTCACGCCACTGTTTGAGTTTGCGTCGTCCCGCACGCAGACCGAGTGAATCGATAATGACGGTATCGAGTTCCTGTGCGGCGAATTCGAGCGGCACTTCATAAATGGTATTCGGCACATCCATCGCTTCAATTACGGCCTCCTCATCGACATTGCAGAACAGTGAGAGTTTTCTTCTGACCTCCTTGTCAAGATGTTTTTCCGTTCGACAGATAAGAATGTCGGGGATTATACCGATTTCCCTGAGACGTCCGACCGAGTGTTGCGTCGGTTTGGTTTTCACTTCTCCAGCGCGTTCGAGATACGGTATCAGGGTTACATGAATGAAGAGTGTGTTGCTTCGTCCGGTCTGCTGCTGAAATTGACGGAGTGCTTCCAGAAACGGAAGGCTTTCAATATCACCGACCGTTCCGCCTATTTCACTGATGACCACGTCAATTTCGGGGGTAACCACACTGCGAATGCTGTCGCATATTTCCGTCGTGACGTGGGGGACCACTTGAACAGTACCACCGAGATAGTCGCCGCGGCGTTCTTTTTTTATGAGCGAATCGTAGATACGACCTGAGGTATAGTTGCAGTTTTGTGTGGTGGTAACTCCGGTAAACCGTTCATAATGTCCGAGATCAAGATCCGTTTCCGCACCGTCGTCGGTTACGTAGACCTCGCCGTGCTGGTACGGATTCATGGTGCCGGGGTCGACATTGAGATAGGGATCGAATTTCTGATGGATGACACTGAGACCACGGGATTTGAGCAACAGTCCGATGGATGCAGCGGTAATGCCTTTTCCGAGTGAAGAAACGACACCCCCTGTAACAAAAATGAATTTAGTCATTGGTCATCTCCATCTCAAATAATAGTTCAAATGAAGAGGGCGCATCAGAATGCGCCCGTTGTTATATCAGTTCCAGAGTGATTTGCGTATGTTTATATCATGTTTGTAGCGATTGTCCCGTCCTCCGGTTGAACGGGTATATTCCTGAATGGGTTTGACCGAGAACCCGGTGCGTTCCAGCGCGTCCATCCCGCTGATTGCCGCCTGTGCACCCTCCAGGGTGGTGATGTACGGAATGCCCTGCAGTACGGCAGCGCTTCTGATAGGTTTTGAATCCTGCTGGGATTTTTTACCGGCAGGGACATTGATAATCAGGTCAATATCGCCGTTTTTAATGAGATCGATAATATCCGGTTTCCCTTCACCGATTTTTGGTACCATTTTGACGTTCATGCCGTTGGAACGAAGTACGTTCCAGGTACCCTCGGAAGCGTAAATTTTAAATCCGAGTGCAGCAATCGCTTTCACCATGAAGATAATATTCCGACGCATGCTGTTCCGCACACTGATAAAGACCGAACCCCGGCGAGGAAGATTGTTGCCGGCTGCGTCCTGGGACTTGGCGAATGCGAGGCCGAAATCCTTATCGAGCCCCATGACTTCTCCGGTTGATTTCATTTCCGGGCCGAGAATGATATCCGCACCCGGAAATTTGTTGAACGGCAGCACCGATTCCTTCACGGCAAAATAGTCAATCTGCCGTTCAACCGCTTCTTCGATTTCAGCGAGTTTTTTACCGACCATCAGTTTCGCCGCAATCTTCGCCCAGGGGGTGCCGGTTGCCTTGCTGACAAAGGGAACCGTTCTGGATGCGCGTGGATTGACTTCGAGAATGAATACCGACGTATCCTTGATGGCGTATTGTATGTTAAGCAGACCCACTACTTCCAGTTCCTTGGCGATGGCGATGGTCACCCGCCGGATTTCGGCGATGATGTCGTCACTGAGGGTATGCGGGGGAAGCACGCAGGCACTGTCGCCGCTGTGAATGCCGGCTTCTTCGATATGTTCCATGATACCGCAGATCATAACGTCGTTGCCGTCACAGACCGCATCGACATCGACTTCGATCGCATCGTTAATGAATTTGTCAATAAGTACCGGACGGTTTTCCGACGCCTCGAGCGCCTCGTCGATGAAGGCACGCAGGTCATCTTCATCGTAGACGATTTTCATGGCACGTCCACCGAGAACGAATGAAGGCCGCAGCAGTACCGGGTAACCGATGGATCTGGCGATTGTGGCCGCTTCGTCGATGGACGTCGCCATACCGTTGGGTGGCTGGTTGAGTTTGAGCTTGTTGATCATCGCGGCGAATTCGTCACGATCCTCGGCACGCTGGATTGACTGAACGGTTGTACCGATAATCGGCGCGCCGGCGTCCATGAGAAGTTTCGCTAGATTGAGGGGGGTCTGTCCGCCGAACTGGACGATAACCCCTTTAGGTTGCTCCTTGTCGATAATATTCATGACATCTTCGAAGGTGAGCGGTTCGAAATAAAGCTTATCGGAAGTATCGTAATCGGTACTGACCGTTTCGGGATTGGAATTAACCATGATTGACTCGTAGCCGAGTTCACTCATGGCGAATGCCGCCTGACAGCAGCAGTAGTCGAATTCAATACCCTGACCGATCCGGTTGGGCCCGCCGCCGAGAATAACAATTTTTTCGCGCTCGCTGGCGACACTCTCGTCTTCCAGTTCGTAGGTTGAATAGTAATAGGGAGTATATGCCTCGAATTCAGCGGCGCAGGTGTCAACCAACTTGTAAGTTGGAAGAATACCTTTCTTTTTACGGAACGCACGGAACTCCGGTTCGGACATGTTACCGACTGGTGCCAGCTGGGCATCTGAGAAACCGAGTCGTTTCGCTTTCCGGATGAAGCGGATGACTTCTTCCTCCGGTTTTTTGAGAATACCGTCGTCGATCGCTTTTTCGAAAGTGAAGATATCAAAAAGGTTGTTGAGAAACCAGGGGTCAATACCGGAAACTTCGGCGATTTCGTCGACCGTAACTCCCTTTTCGAAGGCGTGACGGATAAGAAACATTCGGTTGCACAGGGGTTTTGCGAGTGTTTCGAGAAAGGCTGCCTTGGTTTTTTCCGGTGTGGGAACCAGTTCGAAACCCTTTCGCCCGATCTCCAGCCCGCGGAGCCCTTTCTGAAGTGCTTCCTTGAAAGTTCTGCCGATCGCCATGGTTTCACCCACCGATTTCATCTGAACGCCGAGTGACGGATCCGCCTCGGGGAATTTCTCGAAGGTGAAACGTGGGATTTTCACGACGCAGTAATCGATTGTTGGTTCGAAGGAGGCCGGGGTTTCCTTCGTAATATCGTTGCGGATTTCATCGAGTGTATAGCCGACGGCGAGTTTCGCGGCGAACTTTGCAATTGGAAAACCGGTCGCCTTGCTCGCGAGTGCGCTGCTGCGGCTCACTCGAGGGTTCATCTCGATCACTACCATCCTGCCGTCAAGGGGATTGACCGCGAACTGGATGTTGGAACCGCCGGTTTCCACTCCGATTTCACGGATGATCGCCACTGCGGCGTCACGCATCTTCTGATACTGCTGATCGGTAAGGGTCTGAGCCGGTGCGACCGTGATACTGTCACCGGTATGGATTCCCATCGGATCGAGGTTTTCGATCGAACAGATGATTACCACGTTATCGGCTTTATCGCGCATGATTTCGAGTTCGTATTCTTTCCACCCGATGACGGATTCTTCAATCAGTATTTCATTGATCCGGCTGGAATGAAGGCCGTGTTGGGCTTTACGGTGAAAATCCTCCTCCTTGAGAACGATACTACCGCCGGTGCCGCCCATGGTAAAAGAAGGACGGATGATCAGCGGAAAACTTATTTCACGGGCAATCGCCCAGGCTTCATCAAGATTGTAGGCAAATGCACTCTTCGGCAGATCGAGGCCGATACGATCGATCGCCTGTTTGAATTCATTGCGGTTTTCGGCACGTTTGATCGCGCGCTCATCGGCACCGATCAGTTTCACGTTATATCGCTGCAGTACACCGTTTTCAGCCAGTTCCATGGCGGTGTTAAGACCGGTCTGACCGCCCATGGTGGGAAGCAGCGCATCGGGACGTTCCTGGGCGATGATTTTCTCGACGATTTCGGGGGTGATCGGCTCAATGTAGGTTCGATCAGCCATCTGGGGATCGGTCATGATGGTTGCCGGATTGGAATTCACCAGAATAACGCGAAAGCCGTCCTCTTTCAGCGCTTTGCATGCCTGCGTTCCCGAGTAGTCGAATTCACACGCCTGACCGATGATGATCGGACCGCTGCCGATAATGAGAATGCTGTTGATGTCGGTTCTTTTTGGCATACTACCTTTCATTCACCTCCGTCCGAAAAGTGAGATCGTCAACGGCGGAGGTACTGATAATTATTCCGCTTTAAATGAAATACGTTTCCGTCAGACCGTCGTGCCGGTCAATTTCCTTTCCTTTTTTCGAGCATGGTAATAAACTGCTCGAAGAGATAACCGCTGTCATGCGGTCCGGGTGAAGCTTCCGGGTGATACTGTACACAGAAAATTTCCCGCTCCAGATCGGAAAGCCCTTCACAGGTTATATCGTTGAGATTCAGATGTGTCATTTCGATACCGCCGTTTTCAGGCAGGCTCTCCATGTCAACGCAGAATCCGTGGTTTTGCGCAGTGATTTCAATTGCGCCGGTTTTCATGTTGCGAACAGGATGATTCCCGCCGCGATGACCGAATTTGAGTTTATAGGTTTTTGCACCGAGTGCGAGTCCGAGCAGTTGATGTCCGAGACAGATGCCGAAAATGGGGCGGTACCCGAAAAGGGATTTTATAGTTTCAATGGCATAGGTAACCGCTGCGGGATCACCGGGCCCGTTCGAAAGAAAAATGCCGTCAGGATTAAGCGTCTTGACCTCATCTGCACTGGTATTCGCCGGTACGACGGTAATTTTGCACCCGAGTGATTCCAGGATTCGCAAAATATTGTATTTGATACCGAAGTCAAATGCGACAATTGAAAATCGTACAGGAACACTGCTGTTTTGACGGTCCGAACGATCATTCCATATATAGGGTTTCTCGCAGGTGACTTCTTTTACGCAATCCACACCGACCAGACCCTCCCAGGCTTTCGCTTTATCGACCAGATCATCGGGATTGCTGTTTCCTTCACCTGCCCATAAAGCTGCTTTCATGGCACCCTGCAGGCGGATGTGCCGGGTCAGAGCCCGAGTATCGATGTCTTCGATACCGATTATTGTGTTTTCCTGAAGATACTGAGCGATACTCTTTTGAGACCGGAAATTGGAAGGGTATTTGCATGCTTCCTTGACCAGAAAACCGCGCACCTGTACCCGTGAAGACTCGACATCGGTCTCATTCACTCCGTAATTACCGATGAGCGGATAGGTCATGGTGATGATCTGCGAAGTGTATGAGGGATCCGTCAGGATTTCCTGATATCCGGTCAGGCTGGTATTGAAAACCACTTCGCCGACGGATTCACCCGGAGCGCCGAATGATTCGCCTTCAAATACAGTTCCGTCTTCAAGTGCAACTATGCCTCTCAAATAAACCTCGCAGGAGTGGGTGAAAACAGTGAATCAGAAAAAATAGGGATGATAGCGGCAGCTCGTTTGCGAGAGCGCATCATAAAAAAAATATCCCCCGGGTGTCTGATGGAGGATACTGGTGAGCTGTAACAGGTAACATCATTCTGAATGTCTTTAGGATGTTTATGTAATTTTAACGCCATCAAAATAATGTTTTAACAGTAAATAGTCAACGGAAAGTGGCGTGCCCAAAACGCTTTTGGATATTTTAACGGTAATTCACTGATATTGCAGGGTGGGTTTCGATTGTCCCCGTCAGGTACATGGTCAGGTCGATTTCACGAGGAGCTTTATGACTGAAAATAAACGGCAATTACGAGTCAGAACATTTTCCTTTTCACTGGCCACTCCCTATGGAAATCTTCCACCTCTTTCCATTGAGGTGCCTGATATTCCGATGGGGCTTTCAGAGGTGGTGCCGCTGCTTTATGAATTGTGCGATCGATGTGTCGACATCGCGTGTAAGCACATGAAACCGGGGGAGAAGGTCACCTGCAGTAAAGGGTGCGGTTCCTGCTGCCGGCAGGTGGTACCGGTTTCAATTCCCGAGGTATTGTTTTTGCGTTCTTTTCTCGACCGGCTTCCATCGGAAGGCCGCGAATGCTATCAATCACGTTTGAAAACCATAGTTGATTCAGCCAGCAGAAATGGAATCCTTCCCGCGCTTGAAAACGCAGGCTCCGATCACGAGGCGATCGCTGCGGCGGAGGCATATTTCAACCAGGAATATAATTGTCCGTTTCTGGAAAATGGTGCCTGTTCTATTCATGCGGTCCGGCCTTTCGCCTGTCGTGAATTCAATGCAATTTCGTTGCCCGAATTGTGTGAAAATCCTTTCATAAACCGAGTTCGAAAAGTGCAGGTCGTTCCGAAAATGACCTCGGTGGCAGCGCGTTTTGCAGCGAAACTGCTGGGCGAACCTCCGGTACTGCTGCCGCTGGTTGGAATTACAGCAAAGGAGGAGGTGCAGCAATCCTGGGACGGTGCGTTCTCCGGGATCGAACTGTTTGAGGTATTGATGAACAGTTTCACTACCTGAGCGGTATCTGACAATTGAGAGATGTTACTTTTTTCTGCGTATCTTTCCTGAGGTGATCATCGTCTGCGCGATGAGAACGTCTTCTTTTTTAATGATCTGTGCCTCCTGAGGGGCAATCATGTGTTGCCGCCTGAGGTGCAGGTGTTTTTTTCTGAGCGACGTTCTGCACCAGGTCTGAAGGTAAAAATGCGATTTGCTTATGGTTGCAAAAGAATGTTCATGTTCAGCCCAGTCTTTCAGCAAAAGGTTCCATTGTTTCGGGTCGGAACCGAAACGGAGAACAATAGCCGGGTCAGTGAATGCTATTTTATTGACATAAAGGCTTTTCAGATCTTTTTTTGAACGGTCAAAACTGATGCAGGTGTAAGCGGTACCCATTTGTATGACCTTCGCCCATATCGCTTTATACAGTATCATCAGTACGGTAATTGCCTCCATTCTGTTTAAATCAAACGAGCGCCTGCAGCGGTATATCTCGGTGACATTATTATTCGGTACCAGTTCGGATAGTCTGAGCCTGGCTGTCGATCCATTTTTATAACATATGGTCGCATATTCAACCGGAAGGTTCTGAGTTTCGGTTTTGGGAACTATCTGCACACATCCGACGATTTCAGATCCTTTGTAAACAAGAAACGTCGAAGTTTGCTCCCAGTAATTATGCCGGTCGCATTCAATTTCTTTCTCACGATCGGGTATGTCGGCGGGGTAACAGAATCTGAGAAAATTTTCGAAAACAGGTCGGGGCATTTGCTGGGTGGCATATTCCTGAAGAAAAAAAGTTTTATGCTTGAAGCTGATCGGTGAACCGATTATCGGTGGTGTAAAGAATGTGTACAGGGAACTCAGCTTGTTCCATGTCTTCTGCGGAAATCTTTGCAAGAGGACATTAAGGAGTGGATTTTTAAACATCCTCTCTCCTCCGGGTCGTCCCGACTACCCGAACGTTGTTAACCGCTTAAGTAATCAGGCGTTTTAATAGCATCGCCAACTTTTACATCGTAAGGTATACAACCCTCATTTATAATTATATCGTATTTGGTAACGGATTGCTGTGAAAAAAAAGAAATTGATAAATTATTCAGGTCGAAACCATCTGTCAGGAGCTGGGGCCAATGAGTATAGTCGCCTCGACGTTAATTTTTTCCTTCCTGAGGAAAGTCTATTCCCGCACAGGAAGTACTTTTCGCAGTAATGCTTTTTCCGACATTGCTCTTTCAGCATCACCGATTTTATTATCTGCAATATTTGAAAAGAAACTTCTCACGTCATTTTGTGTGAATCCACTCGCGATAAGCATGATACTGGAAATTTCTCCGGATATAAAAAGACACGAATTTTTTACTGATTGCACTATCTCATTCATAGCTTCGCTTGCTTGATCGCTTGACATGGTTGCGTGGTTCCAATGCAGTTTATCACCAACAAGCGAATAGTGATTCCGATGAATGGATAAGTCTGTATTGGGAGCTACATATAACAGCATGCAATGGTAGGTGTCCGGCCGGGATGCATTCAAGGTGTCAATAGTATTTTGAATACTTGTTCGTGTTTCTCCCGGGAATCCGACAACCACATTACAATGTGCAATAATTCCCGCCTCGTGAACCATGGTAACCCGTTCAATAATATCCTTACTTTCATAATTTTTCTTCATTCCCTTTAAAATGGCTGTATCACCCGATTCCATTCCGATATCCAATGCGACACATCCGGCACCCTTCATTTTCTCAATTAGAAAGGGTTGTAAATTTGTAATTCGTGAAAAAGCGGACCACTGAATTTTGACTCCATTGTTAATGAATCGTTCTGTCAGTCCGGAGCATACTTCCAGACATCTGTTTTCCGGTGCCGAGAAACAGGAATCAGAAATGCGGAATGTCGTTATCCCAAAACGCTCAATATCATGTTCAACCTCCGATAAAATATCCGAAACAGCTCTGAATCTGACAGGTTTTCCCCAATAGGTAACCTCTGAACAGAAGGCACACTGATATGGACATCCTCTCATGGTTTCAAACGGCAGCAGGGGAATGCGGTTGTTAAAATCAACTAATGACCAATCGGGCAGGGAGATGTTTTTCGGATTCAGTGCGGTTCGTGTCGGAGTAGTGTGAACGCTATCTCCCATACGGAAAGAGATGCCGCTTACACCGGTTAGGTCATACCCTTTTTCCAACGCTACCAGTAAATCGATAAAGGTAATCTCACCTTCATTATTGACGAAAAAATCAATTTCCTGAATTTCTGTGAATATTTCTTCAGGAGAATAAGACCAGCTTAGAGGACCTCCGCCTATCAACAGACAATCGGGATTTTTTATTCTGATTTTTTTAGTGATATCTGCCAGATTGTTCAAATCAAGTGCTGTTGTTGAAATTCCGATTATCTGAAATTCTTCTATGGGAACGGAATCCAAGTACCAATCTTTAACAACTGCCTTATAACCGGCACGATTCATATACGTCGCCAATGAGACGGCCCCTAACCCCGGCTGAGTCGCATGGGTAACATAAGCATCTCTATTTAATAGATTTCGGATTCCTGGTGAAATCGGAATCCCGCTATTTTCAATTTCTGCTATTCCTAAAGGGGGATTCCCGAATATCAGTAAAAGACGCTTATTTAACAAGTCGGGCAAGGAACGTAGTTTTTTCCGGTTAATCATATTTTTCCTGGTTTGTTGATAGGGAAACCGATTTGAAAATATTTTAATGGAACCATTTCAAAAACAGATATCGTTGGATTGCAATGGGATGCGGATATTCTCGCGAATATCGAAAACTCCCAATACATGCACATGAATCTTAAATGCGGTATCGTACGATTTCGTCAGGTGATACCGGTTTTATACTGCAACTGATAAAAGTTACAGTCGCAGCAGATTTCATTATATAATAGAACCATTGCTATGTTGGTAAAAATAAATTAGGGTTAAAAATGCCTGAATCGGTTAAAAAAGAAGTTTCGTGTTATAGCTCCTCTGTACTTATCAATTATGCGACAGAACATAACTTTAGCCGATCCACTCTATTCGATGGAATAGAAGAACATGTTGGATTACTTCGAAACCAGCATGAATGGACGACGATGGAGCTTGTTATCCATCTGATGCAAAACTTTGAAAGAGCTGGTGGGAACTTATTTGAAGCCGGTGTTGAGATAACAAAAAACCAGACATCAAATATACAGTTACTATTCTTAAAAGTTTTTTCACATTCAATAATAATTTCCAAAATCCCAGATTTTTTTTCAAGTAAGATATGCACGACTGTTACCGTAGTTGCTGAACAGAAATCAGAGGGAGCAATCGACGTCGTTTTTACTCCAAAAACTGGTTCAGCATATTCTCAGCAAATCTGTGATTTTGATCGAGGATGCACGTTTGCGACATTGGCGTTGAAACGATTGCGTAATCTCCAGCTTACTGAAATTACCTGTGCCGCGCGTTCTGACTCGCACGAATGCCGCTACCGTATAACCTGGACTCCCGATCTTCCGGTATTCGAGCGCCTGAAGAATTTTTTCCTCTTCCGTGTTTCCTCCCAGAAAGCGATCTTCGCTCATATGGAGGAAACTTACAACCGTCTCCAGGACCAGTATAAAGAAATTCTCGGCATCAAAGACTTTTACTCCCACATCATGGCCAATATGCACGAGGGGATTCTCTGGCTCGACGGCGATGGGAAGGTCAGCTTTGCGAATAAGGGTTTTTGTTCGATTGTTCAGCGGGAAAACCCGGGGGATTTAATAGGCTGTGATTTCGGGGAATTTCTGGCGGATGACAGCCAGCGGGATATTTTGAATAACATGTACACTTCGTGCAGGGCTAAACCGCAGGTCCCGGAACTGCTGGAGTTGAATTTCTGCACCGCAAAGGAGGAAGGGCGGTTCGGTCAGACCGCCTGTTTATGGGTTGATTCCACGGCGCAACAGAAGCCAGGATTTCTTTTAAGTATTCGCGACATTACCGACAAACGCGCTATTGAACACCGGCTGTATGCGGTGGAGAACCGGTACCGGACCCTGTATGAAAATTCTCCGGCTATCATAGTGGGAATCGATAAAAAAGGGGATATCCTGTATGCGAACCCCGCGATGGTGGAGCAGAGCGGGTATTCCGAAAAGGAACTGACGGGTACGCATTTCTCGCTGCTCGTAGCGCCGCCGGATTCAAAGGCGGATGCCGATAGTATCCTGAATAATCTGACCGGCAGGGTGGGACTGCAGGAAACACACTACCGTACCAAAGACGGCGACTGGAAGAGTGTGGCACTCGCCACGTTTCCGCTCTACAACGACAAATGGGATGAGATCGGGCTTGGTGCGATTGGTGTTGACGTTACCGAAACCAAACGGCTCAACGAAATGCTGGTGCAAACACAGCGGATGGACCTGCTGGGTCAGATGGCCGGCGGTCTTGCGCACGATTTCAAGAATCTGCTCTCAGTGGTGTCCGGTTACGGGAAACTGATCAATAAAATCACCACAGAACCTAAAGTCAAGGAGTATGTCGACAGTATTCTTATTGCCAACGAACGGGCCTACAATCTGACGAAAAATCTACTCACTTTCAGCCGTGGTGAGACGGTCATTAATGAACCATTTATTGTAAATGATGTCGTGAATGAGGTAAAAACGCTTCTTCCGGCGATTCTCGGCAGGAATATCCGGCTAACGGTGGAAATGGCCGATGAGCCATTCTGTATCAAGGGAGACGCGGGAAAAATCAATCAGTGTCTGCTCAATCTCTGTATCAATGCTCGTGACGCCATGGCTGAAATCGACGGATCGGTTATCATGCGGTTAATGTCGGATGGTGATCCACGCTGGGTGCAGCTTGAAGTTGAGGATACCGGTTCCGGTATTCCACCTGATATCATTGCCCGTATTTTCGATCCTTTTTTTTCCACGAAAAAGAAAGGTGAAGGCACGGGGCTCGGGCTGTCGGTCGTATACGGTATCGTCAAATCCCACGGCGGTGAAATTACCGTTGATTCGCGTCCGGGTGACGGCACGACCTTTATAATCCGGCTTCCACTTTTTGAAACGGATAATCCGTTCACCGAAAACACTGTACTTTCAGAAAACAAGAAGGTAACAATAGTTGTTATTGACAACGATATGGTGTTCAGGAATTACTGCTCGCAGATTCTAAGTCGACAGGGGTATACGGTGATCAAGTTTCCTTCGGTCAAAGAAACCGCAGTGTGGGTGAAGCAAAACGGGAACAGTAACATCATCCTTCTTCTTATGACGACCTATGCCGATGAAGCAAAGTCTCTTCCCGGTTTCAATGATGTCATTACACCACTGTGGATAATTGAGAAGGATGAAAAAGAGACGGAAACATTGTATCCATTCCTGAGGCGTCCGTTCCCCCCTGCCGCACTTGTTGCCACCATACGGCAAACTGTGCAGTCTCGGCTTAAGACCGGTTCAGAATAAATTCTGAATAAATATGGAGCTATTCGGGTATCCTGCAGATTTCCCAAAACCGTTTACTGAATGAAAATCGGTATAAAACGGTGTGTTGAAACGGCTGGTTCGATTTAGTTTTCCGAAGCAATAAGTATTTTTTTTACCGCAAGTGCTTCATATTTTCGCTGCATCTCTCGGTCATCTCTCAGATACCGGACTTTATACTGTCCCTCCCGAACCAGATCCTCTTCGATCAACTTGTTTTTCAGTAATTCGTAGGAATTCGGTTGCAATTCTATCAGATCCGGTCGTTGCAGGCGTTCGGTACCCCGTTTAACGGCATATTCCTGATTATAATATTTCAGCTGTGCATCCACCGTGGTGAGAAATTCCGTTTTTGTTTCTTCGCCGGTATCTGGGCGGAATTCCACATAAAGCCGGTAGCGGAATGCGGTTCGATCACAGAACATTGTATAAAATTCCACCGATATACCGATCTGTCTGGCGGCATCTTCCACGGCTCTGATTACCTGTACTTCTGAAATTTTTTCGCCGGTAAGACTGGTGACCCCTTCACCCTTCTGGATGAATTCAAAGAGGGGAAACTGCCGGTAGAATCCGGTTACCCGTATTATATCGTTGATGTTGTAACGGTAAAGCCCGCTGCCGTTACTGAAGAGAATGTAGTACGATTTTCCGATTTCCAGTTCGTGCGGTTCCAGCACGGGAGCATTCTCGGTGGGAGCTGATGACACTTCGATGAATTCAAAAAGGTACTGCTGCGCCAGAAGCAGCGAATAATTCCAGTCGTTACCGAGTACCAGGCCGGCCCGCACTTCACTTGCCTGATAGCCGAATTCACGAAGCACGGTGCATTTCGGAAAATACCCCGCCAGTTTCGGCAGTATTAAACTGCAGTTGCCCTGTTTCCATGTATTGATGCATACGAGATCGGGCCAGTAGTGAAGCGGCAGGAGGTGTCCATCATGTGTCTGGAAAATTGATTCAAGCTGTTTCGCTTTCGAATGATTCGGGGAGAACTGTTCAAGCACCCCAGGACGATCCGCCGGATCAATGTGTGCCGCTACATCGCTGCGAAGGGTGCCGTCATGAATATCCCGGATAATATCCTCTTTATTTTCAAGAACAGTACGGTGGAACTGCAGGAGCGTGGAGGGGTTGACCGTTATTATATAGGATATGGTAGTTCCGAGGGCACAACGTAGCATTGCATAATATTTCGCCAGATAGTCTTTGATACAAATAACCGGATAGGGGCATGAATAGAGATCCTTGAGAATCGGCGGAATATTACGGTAGGCTACTCCGGATATCGACCCGAACGGTGTACCGTCTTCCACATGGCCTTCGACGGCCGGAGCCACTGCGGAAAGGTTCTGTCCGTGAAACAGGTGCGGATTGTCTTTCAGACAGGATGAAAACCAGAGTTTATTGATGTCGCTGTAGGCGGTTTTAAAGTATTCCTCGGATACGGGAATCAATTTTGGTTTGTCAACAGTACCGCTGGTGGTATTGTAGAAAAGAGGTTTGCCTGGAAAAAGAACATCGGATTCTCCCCGGCACATTTTTTCGATATAGGGGCGGTGACCTTCAAAATCGCGTATTGGAACAGCTTTTTTGAAATCGTCCAGTGTTTTTATTGAACTGAAACGATGCTCTTTTCCGAACGCGGTATTCTCTGACTGTCTGATGATTGAGGAAAGTATCTGGTTCTGTGAGCTTTTGATGTCGCGGGACGCCTGGTCCAATTTTTTTAATAGTGGTGCACTGGCAATGCTAAGCAATATTTTTTTTATCACCGGTGCTCGCAATAGAGATTTCATAAAACAAATTTAGTTTCTGGTCATGAATTTGAATATGGTTTTTCGGAATCGGGCTCACAAAAATACAAGTAGTACGTTGTTTTCCGTACAGGTTGAAAAAAACGACATCTGATCTGACCGGAATCAAAGAGAATCTTGCATACCGGATACAACCTCGATATCATTACGGGAAATGAAAAAGCTGAAAGGTACAGGGTACGCAGTAGATCCGGCGTCAGTTACACCGGTCGCTGAAAGGGAGTGGTGATGCACTACGAAGGGTCTCTGTTGCGTCCTCCAAATGAGGCGGACAGTATTCTGCTACAGGTAACGGTAGGTTGTTCGTATAACCGGTGTGCTTTCTGTGCTGCGTACAAGGAAAAGCGGTTTCGTATAAAGGAAACGAAACTCATCGATGCTGACCTTGAAGACGCTGCCCAACACTATCCGGATAAAGAACGCCTTTTTTTCTGTGACGGAGATGCACTGATACTTCCGCAGGAGCGACTGGTTGAGCTTTTTATGAGAATACACGAGCGCCTTCCCCGGGTAAAACGGATCAGCATGTATGCGAATGCCAGGAGTATCGCACGGAAAAATAGCAATGAGCTGCGACAGCTTAAGACACTCGGGCTTTCGATGATCCACATGGGACTCGAATCAGGTGATGATATTACACTGAAATCAGTAGAAAAATGGGGAAGTTCCAGGGAGATTATCGCACAGGGGAAAAAAGTGAGAAACGCCGGAATCAAATTGTTCGTGACGGTGATTCTGGGGCTTGGCGGAGTGGAACGCTCGGAGGTGCATGCCGTTGCTACCGGCGAAGCGCTCAGCGAAATGAATCCGCCGTATGTGGGTGCTTTGAGTTATATGCCGGTTGAGGGAACGGTGCTGTGCGACCGGCTGACAGCGGGAACCTTCGTATTGCCGGATGCACGTCAGATGTTGTGTGAACTCAGAACCATGCTTGCGCACACAGATTTACGACCGGGAATGTTCTACGCCAACCACGCCTCGAACTACCTTCCGTTGAAGATACGGTTGCCCAGGGAGAAACTCCACGCGCTTTCACTCATTGATTGCGCGTTACGGGGTGATATCCCGCTTACTCCGGAATGGCTCCGGGGGCTTTGAACCCTGCCGGATTCGTGCATGGTTCCTGCGGCGACGTTCCAATGATACTTTTAATTCGCGGTTTTTAATACCGATTCGTTGTATTTCCCGACTGCAATGTGAATCCAGACATGTCGGGATACTTCAAGCGACGCACTCAGTCCGAGGGTACTCAGGCCGATGATAAGCGGCACGCGGTTGCCGAATCGCCCGTCCGGATTCTCGTTTAATGCATACACCAGTCCACTCAAGGTCGTTCCGATTCCTGCTATCAGGCAAGGTATTGATGCGATCCGAGACCACTTGTATGCTTCCATCCAGCCGCGAGTCTGCGGAACCGGACGAAGGGCTTTTGCCAGATTCGTTCCCGGAAAATTCACTCCCGTTATGGTCTCCAGATCGTTTTCAAAGAGAAAACCGTAGTAGAGAAATGAAATATCTGATCTGTAGGAACCGTAACCGTATCCGGCGATCGAATAGTGTTCAAACCGACTGATGAGCATTACCCGGTGGTGTAATGTGTCATCCGCTATAGAAACGCCTGCTCCGGTATTCGAAGAAAAAAACATGAAAATTGGAAGCAGTGGGAATAAATGGCTGGAACATCGTCGCATTATTTTTTGTCTCTTTTTTTTTCGGGGATGCGAAATAACTGCCCCCGGTTATGTAAATCGAGAATTCCGGGGAAGCGGCTACAGGTTGACCGGTTGCAGTATTTTCTCGCTTTCGTACAGGCGAACCGCGAAAATCGTTGCACCGATACCGAGCAGTACCAGTACCGCTGAAAGCGTTTCGGGGGGCAGTGGCAGATACGCGGAGATCACCATGTACGCGGTAATGAGCAGTGCGAGGGTGAACAGATTCGCCAGATGCAGCAGACGCGGGTTGCTCATGAATACCGACAGCCAGGCACTGCCGGCGGTGTTCATGAATACTGCGCAGCAGTAAAGCAGTACTTCGGCGGGGCCGGTCGATGAGCCGGTGGTGTGGAATACCGCGCTGCGCAGAAACGACGAAAACGCAATGCACACCAGTCCTATCAGGGTACTTATCCCCGCGATGAAAATCATTTTTCCGAAAAGTATATGCTTCCTGGCGATTCCACTGGTGAGAAGTATTTCAAGATTACCGTTAAGCCGTTCGGAAATAAATACCGTATTGGAGAAATTTGCCGAGATGACTACCGAGAAGAACACCAGCCAGAGCGGGCCCGTTTCCACCGGACCGGTCGACGGGTTCGCAAGCATGAAACTCCAGCTGACTATCAGTATCGCGTAGAGCAGAAACATGCCACGATCCGATCCGGCGAAGGTACGCCATTCTTTTCGGATTATTATAAGTATACCGTTCATTCCGATTCCTTCCGGAGGGTATTCCCGGTATAGTGTGTCCGTATTAAGGGTGAGAAGCCGGTGTCTTCCCGACGGACCTCGGTGATTGCAGCGCCGGATTCAACAAGAGTCCGGATAATGACAGGCATTCGTACGGTCACCTGCTCGAGTGTGAAATGCCAGCCCTTATCATACTGCACATCCCGGCCGCCATTTTCGGTAATGATGGTACCGTAGATCCGATTGTCGCCGGTGGCGATGTACCAGTTTTCGTCAGTACTGTTTCTGGAAATTTCAGTAATGGTACCGTCCCGAAGAATTCCCACGCGATCACACAATTCATCGATGGTATCCAGCTGATGTGAACTGATGATAAGTGCGGCACCCCGATCGCGTGCATCGGTGGCCAGCTGCTTGAAGTGATTATAGGCATTCAGATCGAGAGCGAGTGCCGGTTCATCGAGAAAACAGACGGTTGGTGCACCGATGAATGCTCGACAGAGTGCGCATTGCATCCGCTGGCCGCGGGAGAAGTGACGTACCTTTTTTTCCCCGGCGAAGAGGCCGGTGGACGACCAGCTGGTGGCAAGATAACTTTCCAGATCGGATCGGGTAATTCCTTTGGCCGATGCATAAATCGCACAGTTTTCCCGAGCCGTCAGATTGCCCCAGAATCCATCGTTTTCAAGTACTACCCCGCAATTGCGGTAGAACAGCGGATGGTGGTCCCAGGGAGTGTTGCCGTTAATCGAGATGCTGCCATTGTCCGGTTTGAGGATACCCAGCATCAGACGCAGTAAGGTGGTTTTCCCGGCTCCGTTGAGTCCTACCAGCCCATAGATGCATCCCGGTTCAATGTGCATCGAGACGGAAGAAATGATCTGATATTTTCCGAATGATTTGGTGATGGAATCCACTTCAATAACCGGTGACATTGTGTAAATATGGCTTTCGGAAGAGACCGCGCCAACCTTTTTACACAGGACTGCAGCCTGCGATATGTATTTTTAAGTCAGAGCAGACGGTTTCCGGCGGGTTTTTGCTGCAATGGCAAGTGAACCGTTAAGCCGGCCGGTTGAACACGACAAGAACAGAGAGAATATCTGGTATCCGATGAAGATAATAAGCGCAAAAACCGCGGGATTCTGTATGGGGGTCAGACGTGCGGTGGATCTTTCGCTTGAACAGGCTGCACATTCAGATGGAATTTATACCATCGGACCGCTTATTCACAACAGTCAGACCCTCGAAATGCTCAGACAACGGGGTGTTGAGGAGCTTGACGATTCCACGCCGCCGGAGAGCACCTCCAAACTTCTGATCCGGGCACACGGCATACCTCCACAATTACAGGAGCGGTATCGGAGTGCCGGTCATGAAATTATCGACGGCACCTGTCCTAAGGTGAAAACCGTCCACAAAGTTATCGAACGCTACCGCAGGCAGGAGTACCGGATCATTATAACCGGAGACGCCGGTCATCCGGAGGTGATCGGGTTGCTCGGGTATGCGGGTGAGAACGGTGTGCTTATTGACAGTGTCGCACAAGTCGCCGCATTGCCCGACGGTGATAAAGTGTGCCTGGTGTCACAAACCACTTTCGACCGGCTGTTGTTTGATGCGATAGCGGATGCGGTGAAGGAGCGCTACCGCGATGCGCAGGATGTTGTGGTGAAAAAAACCATCTGCTCTGCCACCGATCTTCGACAAACGGAGGTGGCATTGCTGGCCAGTCAGGTTGATGCGCTGATCGTGGTGGGGGGAAAAAACAGTGCCAATACGCAGCGTCTTGCGAAAATAGCGGCTGAGAGCGGAACTCCTACCCAGCTGGTGGAAACCGAACAGGAGATTGACTGGAACCGTATCGCCAACTGCCGGACGGTCGGTGTTACTGCCGGTGCATCAACCCCCAACTGGATGATTAAGCGGGTGAACGATTATCTCCATTTCATGGATCAGACGCGCAAACGGGGAATTCACAATCTAATATGGCATGGACTCGATATCTGTGCGAATCTGAATATATTCGTCGCACTGGGCGCGGTGAGTCTGCTGTATGCGAGCAGCTTTCTGCTCGGATTACCGTTTACTGCGGGAGGCGCCGCAATGGCGTTTCTTTATTTTCTGTCAATGTATCTGTGGAACAGTCTGGGGAGTATCGAATCGATGGAACATCATGGTATTTCCCGCTACCGTTTTTACCAGGTATACCGAAGGCAGCTCTGGATTGTTTCCGGAGCGAGTATACTGGTGCTGCTGTTTTTGAGCTTTATGATAAAACGGGAATTGGGAGTGCTGATGCTTTTCGCATCGGTTGCCGGCAGTGCTTACCATATGACGTTTATGCCACGGTTTCTGCGGGCGTTTTTCCGTTACAAAAATCTCAAGGACATACCGACGTCGCGCGATCTGTTTGTCGCTCTGGCCTGGGCGACGGTGCTTACGCTCATACCCCATCTGATCAATGGCGGAGCAATCATGTTTCCTGTTGCACCCGCCACCTTCTGCTGGATTTTTATTCTCGCTTTTCTGCGCTCTTTAATATTCGATCTGCGTGATATCGAGGGCGATCGTATTATGGGGCGTGAAACCCTTATCACTATTTTCGGTGAAAAACGGGCGCGCAAAGCGCTCCAGATACTTGTCGTCAGTTGTTTTTTCGGGCTACTGCTGTTCCCTGCGCTGATGGGAATAAGTGCATACCGGAAGCAGAACACGATACAGTTTCTGTTTCAGATACCGGTGCTGCTCTATATATTCGCTTTTGTGAAAGTTAATCCGTATATCCGGAAAAACCGTAATGCACTGTTCAATCTGCTTGCCGATGGTCTGTTTTATCTCGCGGGGGTAGGAGCATACCTCGCGTCACTGATTATTGCCTGATACGTATCTCGCAGCGAGTTGATGTCGGCTGTTCATACAATGGCAACACAACAGCACAATACAGGGAGAACCTGCAGGCAGAAGTTGAGAGAATTCAAACCGAGGTGATCGGGCGGTATCGCTTCCTTAGAATTCCGCTCCAAGCGAGAAATAATTTATCGGGCTTTTCGCATAAGAGTTCCAGTCCGTCTGCCAGGCGCGGTCGAACCGGACGATGAAAATACCGAGGTTGGCACGCAGACCGAATCCGAATCCACCGAGAATTTCATCCGGCAATGGCAGTCCGTTCCACGATTCCCCCGCTTCCCAGGCGTTCCCGATGTCGGCGAATACCGCTCCGTTGATATAAAGAAGCTGCATCGGCAGCGGCCACACTATTGTTATATCGCGAATGAACGGAAAGCGGAACTCCGTGTTGAGTACGGCAACTCTGGTTCCCGAAAGATCGACGTAGTTCCATCCGCGAAACGGGGTCACGAAATTCGAGTAAAAGGTATAAGGAAGGTTTTTTTCGTACTCGTCAATATTGACCTGGTAGATCAGCCACTGATCATTTCCCCCCAGCAGGTACCTGCGGGCTGATCCTCCTTCATTGAGGGGAACACTTCCTCCGAGGTAGAGGCGGTTGGCCCAGACGAACCGCTTGAAAAGATGAAGATAGTGCCGTATGTCAGCATCGAAGGAGAGGTAGGGGTAGGTAACGACGTCGAGAGGCGGCGAGAGCTGCACGGTGGCGGTCGCCCGGAGGCCGTTAAGGGGGCCCGTAATGCCCCAGAGAATATTGTCGAACACGTACGAGGCCGAGCTGAGAAACATGTTGTTTGACAATGTCGGTCCCTCGAAGGTTACCGGTTCCTGCCGGATATGCCGGGCGAAAAGCTGCAGGTCGCATCGGGAATACATGGAAAAAGGATACTGTGCAATTCCGAATCCGCCGTATTCCATGTCATGGTACAGGCGGCTGCCGAAAATGGAGGCGAACGTGTAGTCCTTGCTGTAAAATCCGCCGGCTCCCCAGTTGATGCGTTGCTTCAGATACAGGTAGGACAGGTACAGGTGCGCGTAATCTTTGAAATTGCCCTGAATATCACCTGCAAAGGTAATGCGATGATCGCCGAGCAGGTCGCTCAGTGCGATGAGTACCTGTCCGGCCGGGCTGTAAGCGGTACTCATACCGAGTCCAACTGATACCATATCCGGAGAGAAGGACAACCGGTAGGGGGAAGGAGATGAAACCGTGATGGTATCCTCCGTTGAATCGCTTTCCGTATCGTATGAACGATCGTCACTCCCCAAAGTGATGGAAGAATCGTGGGTTATCATTGTATCGTTGCTGCCGGCAAGGGATGAATCGGTCGGTTCATCCGGTAGAGAATCGCTCGATAGTATGGTGCTGTCAAGGGAACCCGGGGTACCGGATGCGGAAGACGCGATCAGGGTGTCAACGGAGATTGAATCAACGGTAGTAGTTGGCGGTACCGATACGGTGGAATCCTGCTGTGGTGAGGAGACCGAAATTGTGTCTGCGATCGAGTCCCCCGACGGTTCCACTTCTTCAATAGAAACGTCTGTATCACTGTCGGAACTGTCGGAAGAGTCCGGCGGTGGCGGAGCTTTTTTGAAAAAGACCATTAAGGAATCGGCAAACGAAGCAACCCATCGGGTGGGGGTGAGCGTATCGGACTGAAGCTTTTTAATCGGATCACGCATAATCCATATATCCCACCCCTGCTTGTTGAAAAGCGAGAAGACGATTCGATCGTTATTGCTCCAGTCGGGGTTTGAACTTCCTCCGGTGTAATTGGTCAGTGGCAATGCATTTTCAAACGTGTCGGTCGGAGCGATGTAGCAATTGTTGATACCGTTGCGGTTACTGACAAAAAGTATATGTTTTCCGTCTGAGGAAAAACAGGGCTCTTTTTCGCTCCAGGGTGTGGTGGTGAGACGGTGTATGGTTCTTTTGTCAATGGACAGCAGTGCGAGATCGGAAGGACTGTAGCCGTAAGGAGTACGGGAAAGGGATTCTCCCCGTGCGGTATCCTCGATCGAAAAGAGCACTGTTTTCCCATCGGGCGAAAAGCGGGGATCCGATTCGCAGGCAACCGAACGGGTGAGCTGATACAGGCTGTCCCCGGTGATATCATAAAGGTAAAGGTCACTGCGGCCGCTGTCGACACCGGTAAAGACGATTCGGGAGCCGTCACGAGACCAGTCGGGGCTGCTGAGTGAATTAATTCGGGTTCTGATTCGGCGGTCCAGCCGTTTGGATTTGACATCGACTATCCGGATCTCGTCGGAAGCACCGCTTTTAGTGACAAATGCGATACGCCTGCTGTCGGGAGACCAGCAGACACCACTTCGGAAAGGATGAAACGATTCAAAATAGCCGCCGTAGCCGTTCTGGCTGATCTGGTAAAGACTTTTTCCCTTCAGGTCGGTGATGATTATCCGGGTATAGTCATGACGGTCGCTGAAAAATGCAATCATGGTACCGTCGGGAGAAATCCTCGGCCGGAGATTGAAATGATTTCGTTCTTCGATGTGATCCGTCACCGGTTTCGCTTGTGAAGCAGGATCGCTACGGCACCCGATTTCCGGCCAGTAGAGGCGCCGCAGCTCAAGAACCCATTCCTTTCCGATCTCCTCGAGAGTTTTCCCGTATACTTTTTTAATGACATTGTCGATACGTTTGGCTTTTTTAAACTCTATCAGAAATTCACTGAACAGCGAATCACCTCTGCTCGATGCGAGATAAAAAAGGAACGATTGTCCGCCCTTGTATGCCAGATAGCCGCCGAGTGCCGGTCCCGGAATAGGAATCTGCCCGTTGAGGGTCTGGTCGATCATGAACATATCGGCATCAGCGTCCCATCTGCTCGAAAGGAATTCCGCTGTACCTTCCATAAACCAGAGCGGTAGTTGCATATTTCCCGAAAGAAGATTGCTTCCGAATTTTTCAAAAAGCATACCGAACATGTAGGCATGGACCAGTTCATGGTGGAGAACATGGCGCAAATCTTTGTAACTTCCGTTGAATGGAATGGCGATCCTGTTCTTAAACAGTTCGGTGAATCCACCCACTTCTTCCGGGATCAATTCGGTAATGATATTGGTTTGGGTAAAAAGGTTTGTATTTCCATATATAATAAGAGGAATCTGCTCTTTAAGTGTGTGGTGAAATTCTTTCTGAAGTGACTGGTAATCATTCTCAATCCAGTAGGGTGCGATTTGAGGGAGGGTACTTTCATCCTGATGAAAATGGATTTTGAAATGAGGGGTAGTGACCATCTGCCATTTGAAATTCATATACTGGACTTTGTTTTTTCCGAAACTATAGACGTGGGAGTACAGGAAACCCATGAATAATAGAACGGCAAGCGACTTTCTGTTGAAAAAGGAGCTCATGTATACTCTTTTCAGATTCAATGGGTTATTCAGTTTTTTTAACGGTTGATGGTGCTGATCCTGAAAGTCGTGTTTCATCAAGATTAGGTAAAGTGATTACGGAATATAAACAGTGAATGTTGGTGATGTGCTTTCCGGGAGAAGAAATATGCGCTTTCCCACATCGAAAATTCTCACGAAACCCCGCTTGTTGTCCTCGGCTGCCGGGTGGGTCAAAAATGGATTGCTGATCGTGTACAAACAGTCCAAACCGTGTATTTAAGATACTTTATGGGATGAATCTGGTGGAACACGATAAAAAGAGATATATTTATTTAATCGGCTAAAAAAGACTTGCGTTTATGTTGCCGATATACTTTTTTAGAATAAGTTCTGGTAAAAATGGCAGGGGGCAGGGAGGCTTGACTTCATTAATGTTGAGACATATTTTAACATCCTCTGGTGCCTGCAATGAAGGAGATTAGCGAATAATCTTCATATAGTACTTAAGCCCTTAATACTACCCGGGATATATGAACACACGGAAAATTGCTCTGATAGTACGTGTATGGTTTGTTGTCATACTGCTTACCAGCATTGCTTCAGCAGGAAAAAAAATCATCGTACCTCATGATTTCCCCACCATTCATGCCGCGCTGGGTGAGGCTGATGAGGGGGATACCGTTTTTGTCGGAAAAGGCGTTTATTATGAAAATATCGCCATGGTCGACGATGTGGTTCTGATGGGTCAGGATATGGTGCACACCATTATTGACGGCCGGCGCGGTGCGCCCTGCGTTCTCGGAGCCGATAACGCGGTCATCATGAACTTCACGATCCGGAATGGACAAACAGGAATCCTCTGCAAGAATACCCGCCCCGAAATAAAACGCAATCTTATCGTTGATAACAAGGGCGCCGGAATTCATGCACTGATCTCGCTTCCCGATATCGAGAATAATATTATTTACCGGAACGAGTGGACCGGAATCTTTCTGGAATCAAGTCGTGGTACCCGGACCAGCATCAATCATAATGTGATCCTCGAGAATGGATACTCGGGCATGTTCTGTGCCAATCGTACCGAAGTGCTCGTGAGGAATAATATTCTCCAGGGGAACAAACAGTTCGGTATTTTCATTGCCCCCGAAGCCAGAAAAACCAGAATCATCAACAATAATATCATCGGGAACCGTAAACCGTTCAATTCCAATGCGGTGGTACATCAGAGCAATATCTCCAAAGAGCCTATCTATATATCTTCAGGACATCCTGAATACAATTATTTTGTCAAGAGTGTATCTCCCTGCAAAGGGGCGGGTGAAAACGGAACCGATATCGGTCTGATTACCGAACAGATGATTGAAACACTTACTACCGACCGCGATGGAGACGGTATTCCCGACGATGTGGATGTCTGTCCGAATGACCCGGAAGATAAGGATGGTTTTGAGGATGTTGACGGTTGTCCCGATTACGATAACGACAATGACGGTATCTACGATGCACAGGATCAGTGTCCCGACAATCCCGAAGACCGCGACGGTTTCAATGACGCCGACGGGTGTCCGGATACGGATAACGACAAGGATGGTATCGTCGATGCTCAGGACGCCTGTCCGAACAATCCGGAAGTGGTCAACGGGTACAAGGATTCCGATGGCTGCCCCGATGAAAAACCGCAGGAAATTAAACAGACTCTCGTTCTTCGGGGGGTGAATTTCAAGACCGCCAGCGCGGAACTGCTGGAAGAATCGTATTACGTTCTCGAACAGGTGTACAACAGTCTTGAAGCGTATCCCAATGTTAAGGTCGAAATCGGTGGGCATACCGACGACCAGGGTTCTGACAGTTATAATCTGGCGCTTTCATATGATCGAGCCAAATCGGTAGTGGGCTATCTGGTCATGCGAGGTATCAGCGAGGATCGTCTTGTTGCACGTGGTTACGGTGAAAGCCGGCCGCTTGTTCCGAATACTTCAGCTGAAGGACGTGCCAAGAACCGACGGGTGGAAGTCGTCCCGTTGCAATAATACTTTTTTCGGAAGGCTGGTAATCTGTGAAGTATCATTTCAAATCAACACCATTCTTCATTCGCAGTTTTCTGATGGTACTGCTGCTGGTCGTAGGTTCGAACGTCGTTGCAGCAGGTAATGGTGGTTATGATGCTCCTTATTTTCAGGCTGATTTCACGCAGGATCTGACGGAGTGGTCGGCACCGCTGATTAACCCGAGCCTGATGTACAGGGTCAACCAGATGCATTTCAATCTGTTAAGCATATACCGCTGGCCGCTGTTCGGAGAAGAGTGGCTGGGTTACCAGCATGTTGCCGCTCTGATACCACTGCGGCGGAATCATACGATCGGACTAACGGTACTGGGTGGCGGCGGTAATGTTGAAAAAGCTGTCATACGGGAAACAGGGACGATTGATCTGATCGGTGGAAACGCGCATTTTCAGGATGTATGGTTGATCGGGAACTACAGCTGGCGAATTCTGCCGCAGCTTGTTCTCGGAACGAATCTGAAAGTGCGGCTTCAGAATCAGTTCGGAAAATTGCGTATATCGTTTCCTTCCCCGCAGGGGCCGGGTGCTCCCGGTCTAGATCTGGGTGTTTACTACAATCCGCTTGATCACTACCGGTTCGGTGACCTCGGTTTGAGTCTTTGTGTCGTGGATCTGATTCCATCGCAGATCACCTGGCTTGAAAATACGGCATATCCGGAGATTACCGTTAACCGCATCCGACTCGGATTCCGTTACGCCGCATTCAATGACAATCTTGTACTTGCGGGAGAATACCTTGTTGACAATCTGCTTGGGAAATTATTTGAATCGTGGGAAAGCTACAAGCAGATGTACATGGCACCTGATTCGCTGAACAATATGGTCGGTTCAATAAACATCGCTCATCGTGGTGGATTCCATGCAAAATATATGTTTATACCATCCATCTGGTTGAAGGCCGGTTGGACGAACAACAATATTCCTTATCTCGGTTTCAACTATAATTATATGTTCACACTTCCCGAGATGATCAATTATCTCAATGTTGATTTCCATCTCGGGTATAGTTTTATAGAGATGTTGCTGCAGGATAGTGATAAGAGAGATGAACGGGGATTCACGGGAGCACTCCGTGTCTCTGTTGATTTCGGTCCGACACGTGAGCAAAGGGAGTCGAAGCGACTTTATGATAAGCTTATTCTTGCACCTATGGATGCATATAATGAAGCTATGCGCCTCTATCTTGCCGGAAAGTACTGGGAAGCGGGATTCGCGTTCGGTAAAGTGCTGTCACTGTTCCCCAATTTTCATCTTAATGATAAAGCTACCTGGTACCTGGGAAACTGCTACCGGTTCCTGTATATGAACGACATCGCGCGTGAGGTGTATAAAAATGCACTTGAGGAATACACCACTTCGGAAACACGCTCAAAGTATCTCTACGGCTTACAGGCACTCGATTACCGTGAGGGCAAATATGAAGAAGCTCTCAAGAATCATGCCTTTATTATTAATCTGTATGGGGAAAGCGATATAAGGCCCGATGCCGATTATCTTGCCGGTGAGATTCATTTTGAACGGAAAAACTACAATGTCGCCGAACAATTACTCAGTGGTATCAACCCGGGTGATCCGAATTATGTCTATGCGCAGTATACACTGGCAATTATAAATATTGAAAACAATAAAGAACAGGCCGCAGTACAAAATTTGACGTATATTATTAACGACACAACCCAAAATGCCTCCGATCAACTGTTACAGGATGCGGCAAATACGAAACTGGGGCACCTCTATTATGAAATGGGTGACCAGTTACGTAAAGCGGTGGAGGCATATCAGAGGGTCCCTGTCGGATCGCCATACGGTGATGAAGCACTACTCGGCACTGCCTGGGCCTGGATTAAAGTGAATAAGCCGGAGATCGCACTGCAGACAATCGACAAGTTAATTTCCCAGTATAACGAGTCGGCACTGGTACCGGAGGCATTTCTGGTCAAAGGGTATTCCCTTATGCTGTTGAAGAAAAACGCCGAGGCGGTCGCGGCTTTTGAGCAGTGCCTGGCAGCCTGTAAGAGAAACTTTGTTACCGAAGAAGATCTTAACGCCAAACGGTTTTCATTCGAAGAGTATACCCAGCAGTTTAAACCGGTTGCCGATCGCATTAAAAAGAATACTTTGCGAAAGCCGACAAACAGGACGCTTGAAGAGCGGCCGGAACTGCAGAAGGAATTCAATCAGTTCGCCAAGGAGTCGAGAGATTATTTCAATTATAAACTTCTGGCGAAAGCGCACACGAAATTCTTCAAGCGGAAAGATGAAATCGAGACCGATGCCGACTATGCACTTGCCAAGGCGACCCGCTTTGTTAATACCAGTAAAGAAGCCAGACTTCTTGAACAGCATAAACGCCAGGAAAACAAGATTGAAGAGCGTCTTGATAACCTGAAGAAGGAACTCAATCAAATGGATCAGCAGGGGCAGGAACTGCCGGAGGATCAGAATGATGACGAGAATGAGTTCCTGAATGAACAGCAACCCGATGAGGACGAAAATCCGTCCGGTCAGTAGGAACTTCGGGTAGTCACACCGAAGTATATGGCGTTAAACCAACGTAATGCACTACAGGTAAATTTCGATATAAGATTGTTTTATCGATAATCAAAGGAGTGGTGGAAACATGTATAAATGTATCAGGATTTTGCTTGCAGCAGCGATCATGCTTTCGACGATGTATATCGTATCACCCGGATCGGTTTTTGCCGGAGACCGGCGTCAGGAGCTGATGGAAAAAATTAAGGAGCTTGAAAAGAAAAAGCAGAAATTACGTACCGATGCCGCAAAAAAAACCAACCAGAACAAGCCGGAGGGAAAAAGTCTTGATCAGATTATTGAACGTTACGAAAAACTTCTTTCAAACTGTACGGTAAAAAAATCCGAACGTTGTGCCGATGTCATTTACACCCTCGGTGGCCTTTATTATGATAAAGGACGTGATGACTATATCAAGGCCCGTGAGCAGTATGAACGGGATATAGAAAGTTACGAACGTAATCCACGGGGGCCTGAGCCACTTAACCCGGTACCCGATTATTCGCAGGCTCTCGGCATGTATGAGCGTCTCTCCAGTGAGTATCCGAACTTCCCGAAGTTGAGCGAGGCGTATTATCAGATGGGTACTATCTACCTGCTCATGGGTGATCTTGATAAAACCAGAGACGCTTTTACTGTGGTTGTGGAAAAATATTCGAAAAGCCCCCGGGCGTCGGGAGCACATTTCCGTCTGTCGGATCTCTGTTATCTTGATCACGACAATTCATGCGCGATAAAGCATCTGGAAAAAATCAATGAGTCGGAAGTCGATGTTCAGACATGGGAGATGGTGCATTACCGTAAAGCGGAAATGTATTACAATATGAGTGAGTTTGACAAGGCCATCAACCTTTTTCATACCTATGTGGAAAAGTGCGATGCCGGTCTATATCCGAAACGTGAATTCCGTGACATGGCACTTGAATTCATGGCGATTTCATTTTCGGATATGGGAAACGGCGGGCAGGAAGCGATCAAATTTTTCAAGAAGGTCGGTTCCAAACCTTATGAACCCTATGTAATGTATACCATCGGTATCAAGAACAGAACTCATGGACAGTTTGACGAAGCAATCAAAGCGCTGACTACGGCCCTTAAAAAGTTTCCTTATTATAAAGATGCTCCGGTTGCCCGACAGGATCTTATCGATTGTTATGTAGTAAAAAAGGAACATGAGAAAGCTAATGAAGAGCGGGTACGGCTGGTTGATGATTACGGTCCGGGGAGTAAATGGTACGAGAAAAACAGTGGCCAGAAAGACGTCATCGAACAGTCCCAGGCTGAAATCCGAAGAGCTCTTGGAAATATCGCGATTTATTACCATGCTCTTGCGCAGAAGAAGAAAAGCAAGGATCTCTATCAGAAAGCACTTAAACGCTATACGGAGTATTTCACCAAATTTCCGGATGATAAGTGGCGCGTCTATGAATTCAATTATAATGTCGCCGAAATTTATGGAGCATTGGGTAACTGTGAGGAGTCGGCAAAACACTTCAATTTCGTAGCGATGGCAGATTTGACGACCTATCCTGATTACAAGGCTGATATTGATACGCTCGGTACCGATCAGGAGGAAGTTGAAAAACAGAAAAAGGGAGCGGATAAGGGACCGGTAGTGATTTCTCAGGAAGATGCGGGATACAATGTCATTGTCGCTCTTGATAATTGCCGGAAAAAGAAAATGGCGTCTGAAGGACTCAATGATGAAAAGGCATATGCATTACCTGAAACCCAAAAGTTGCTTGAGTATACATCACAGTTTCAGCAACGATTCCCAAAAAGTTCCAATTCAGCGGAGGTTCTGTACCTTGCGGGTAATATTCATTATTCAGCAAAAGCATATGATAAAGCCGCCCAATCATTCAAACAGGTTATAGATCTTTATCCTTCCGCGAAGATAGCCGACAAGGCGCTTCGTATGCTGGCGAATAGCCACACCAGTGCCGGACAGTTCGATATGGCAATGGGAATCTACCGGCAGTTACTTACCAAGCAGCAGCAGGGAACTCCGGAATATGCGGAGGTGTTGGATCTGGCTGCGGGATCGATGTTCAAAAAAGCGGACGCTGTCAAGAAAAGCGGAGATATGACCGGCGCGGCCGATGCCTATAAAATGATTTACAACGAGTATCCTAACAGTAAAGTGGCAGACCGTGGCTGGTTTGAAGCGGCCGTTTGTTATGAGGAAGCTCAGAAGTACGAGGTGGCTGCTTCGGTGTTTCAGGAACTGGCTAGTAAATTTCCCAAATCGAAATTGCGTGAGAAAGCCTTCATGCGCGCTGCCGAAGATTATAAAAAGATCGAAAAATGGGATATGGCGGCGCAGGTATATCAAACGGCGGCGAATGTCATTACCAAAGCGGAATTCGCGATACCCAGTCTTTCCTCCGCATCGGAATGTTATCAGAAACTTGAACAGTTTGATATGGCCGGTAAGATGTTCGAAATGATTTATGATCGCTATCAAACTGATCCCAAAACACCTCAGGCACTTTACAATGCCGGACTTATTTTTGAAAAAGGAAAATTGTATCCGAATGCAATCAATGTCTACGACATTCTTGCAAAACGTTTTCCTGAATCGGAGTATGCTGCTGAGGCATTCTTTTCAATCGGTCTCTGTTATGAGAAAATGGAACAGAACGACCGAATGGCGGAAGTGTTTTCTGAATATGCCAGTAAGTTTGCCGCTGACCGCTACAAGCAGGTTCAGGCGCTTACGAAAGCTGGTGATGCGTATTACAATCTTGGAAAAATCGCCGCTGCAAAAAAGAACTACCTTGATGCAACGTCAATTTACGAAAAGTTCAAGAAGGAAGCTGATATTGATGTAAGCAGTATTGCTAAAGCTTATTTCATGCTTGGTGAATGCAGCTACAAGGATTTCGAAACAATCAAGCTGGTTACCAAACGTGAAAAAGATATGAAAGAGCTTATCAAGAAAAAAACAAAAGCGCTTGAAGAACCGGCAAAATACTATGCGAAGGCGATTGAGCTCGGTGTTGCTGAGTGGACGGTACGGGCAACCTACATGATCGGCATGGGATTTGTCGATATGGCTGATGCAGTCAACAATCAGACTCTCTTTGGTGATGCGACACAGAAAATAGCTGGTAAAATACGCGTTCTCTCAAGTCTTGATAAATACTATGAAAAAGCGCAGGAGTATTTCTATAAAAATATTGACTGGGCTCATAATCAGAATATCAAAGGAGAATTCGTAACAAAGTCAATGGACCGTTTTGCTGAAATGATGTATCTGCGAGGGCACATAATGGAACAGGTTGGAATTGAGTTTTCAAGTGCTCCGATTCCCCGTGGTTTTTCACCTGAGGAAGTTCAGGCTTACAAAGAACTTCTTGAAGAAAAGCGGCTACAGTCACAGGATGCAGCACTGCCAAAATATGAAGAGGGTGTTCAGGCCGCAGCCCAGTTGAAACTGGGACAAAATGAGTGGATCGACAAGATGAAAGCCAGAATATCTGAAATAAATCCCAATTCAGAAGCGTTGGGTGTTACGGTTTCTGAATGGGTACCCACAGAAGCAACTACCGGAGCTGCCGTTACTCCTGATGGTACGCCTGCGGGAAGCACTGCGGGATCTCAGGGCGATGTGGAATTCACCAGAAGTATGAAGCGGATTCAGAATATTATGAGCATGCAGATCAGTGTGGCGGAGAAAATCAAACAGCTCAATAGAATCGAGATGGAAGCCCAGCGTAACATTGTGATGGAAGAAGAAAAGATTAAAGAGCTTAAAGAAAAAATGTGATTATATTATATATGCCAATGAATATGGAAACCGCGAGAAAGGAGTATCTTTTTTCATCTGAATAAACTTGTAACGTTTTCAAATATTCATGCGTTTAATCTCTTGAAAGGAGTTTAGAATGGGTCAGTTCGCAATGCTGTTCAAATTTATCGTCGATGGTTTCGTCTCACCTGGTAGCTGGGCTATGTGGGGAATTCTTCTGGTTGGATTCGGGTGTGTCGGCATGATCATCGAGAGAGTATGGTATCTGTTTTTCAAGTGTGGTACCAACAGCGCGACGTTCATGGCTGGAATTTCGAAGTATCTCAAATCCGGTGACTATGAAAAAGCTATAAAGTATGCGTCTTCGATGAGCACTCCGCTTGCGAAAGGTGTAACTGCGGTTCTTACGACTCGCGGTAAGGGTTCCAAAATGGTGCAGAAGCAGGTTGATGAGGTGTTTCTTACGGAAACTCCGAAGATTACCCGTAACATTACTTTTCTGCCGACACTTGCAAACCTTGCTACACTTCTCGGACTGCTCGGAACTATTTACGGTCTGATGATTGCTTTCGACGCTATTGCAAACGTACCTGCGGCACAGCGTGGACAGGCTCTTGCGACCGGTATTTCGGTTGCTATGTCGACCACTCTTTTCGGTCTTATCTGGGCTATCGGCACACTTCTTATTCATGGAATTATTGCCGGAAGAGCCGACAAGGTTGTTGAAGAGATGGACGAAAAAACAGCGAAGCTCATCAATCTGGTCGAAGAATAATCGTTTGCCCAATACGAAAGGTATATAAACTATGGCAAACAAAAAAGTGAGAAAATCTAGCCAGGTCACACAGGAAATGGACTTGAAGCCATTCATGAATCTCATGGTGGTGCTCATTCCCATGCTTCTGTTGTCGGCTGAATTCGCGAAGGTTGCGATTATAGATATAAAACTGCCTGAACAGCGCGGGTCGCAGACCAAAACTACGGTGAAGTCGGCTCCGACTGAAGATAAAAGCAACAAGTTACTTCTGACGGCAATCATTACTGATTCTGTGGTAACGCTGGGTGCAAAAGGCGGGTTTATGCCGAGTATCTATTATCGCGAATATCATAAGTATATTGCAAAGGATGATCAGACAGAGTTCACTGTTGAGTATAAACCAGGTGAAGCGGTAAAACATCCGAAAACAGGTCGTGAAATGACCATATACGAAAGGTTTGACATTAACCTTTACGCTTGTGATGAAAACCGCAATGTGTTGAAAAGGCTTTATACGAAATACAATGAAATGCTGTCGAATGCGGAAGGTCAGCCATTGGAGTCGGTCAATCCCGGCGACACGGTGTTTGCACTAACAAATCCCCGAAGGATGATTATCGTCAGCAATCCGGCGGAATTCAGCCTCAAGGAATTAAGTGCTTACGACGAACTGCAGAATCGTCTGATGAAAATCAAGGAACGCTATCGTGATGCGGAGGATGGTGAGGATATCATCATTGCTGCAGAGAATTATGTCATTTATGATAAAATCGTTCAGATTATGGATAAAGCCAGAGAGGCTGAATATCCCAATATTTCAATTGCAAAGTTGAGGAGTTGATATGGCTGTAGCAAGAGGTCGATTTCAAAAGCCAAAAAAAGACATCCCTTTGCAGATTACTTCCATGATGGACATGTTCACCATTATCCTCGTTTTCCTGCTCAAGAGTTTTTCGGCCGAGGGAAGTATCATGACCAATGCCGATAACCTCGTTCTTCCGAATTCTGATTCGAAGAAAAAACCAGCTGAGGTTAATCTACAGCTGGCAGTGACAAACGAGATGGTTCTGGTGGATAACTTACCATTGGTTCCGACTGAAGACGTCAGAAAAATCCCCTTCGACGATCCTGATCCGGTTATCGGGAAAGTTGAAGAAAAATTACGTTCCTGTCTTGCTCAGGAAGAAGAGATGGTTCGTTTAGGAGCTCTCAACGCCGTGCAGGGAAAGATCGTGATACAGGTAGACAAGAACATGGATTTTGATGTTCTTTTCAAAGTTATGAATACCTGTGGTAAAGTGGGATATAATACGATGAATTTTGCAGTCATGGAAAGGGAACAGTAACTGTGAAATATAAAGTATTAATCCGAAAATGCACCGATCCTCAAAGGGCTTCAAAAATCGCAGAGGAGATCGCACGGTGGTCGGGTAGTACTCCAGAGGTAGTATATGGAGTTATTACTCAAAAACCGGTATGCATCCGAAAAGAAGCCGATCAGGCTGAGGCAATGCGATTGAAAAGCCAGTTTGAAGCGGTAGGTGCAGAAATTGAACTCGTGTCACTTGGAGGCGTCGCACCTATCGCAGCCGCACCCGTTCAATCCAGAGCACAATCTGCCGGAGATGTCGATGACGAAGAAGATATAGACGGGCGTGTACTGACGGATGAGGAATATTCACAACGTGTTCGTGAACGTGGGGATATTTTCAAGTTCGAAGGGGACAATCGTCTTAAATATATCGAAGTCGTTTGTCTTATTCTGGCTATAGTTACCGGGATGTATTTGAGTACCCGGGAGATCGTTGCAGTGGCTACTGACTTTTTCGAAAAAATTCCTGAAGAACGAGTGGCTAAACTTGTCAAGGATGAGCTGCCCGCGACGCTGCAGAAGCAGAAGGAAGATGAGAAAAAGAAAGAGGACGAAGAAAAGCTCAACGATAAGAAAAAACTCAAGCCGAATAAAAATAAAGGCGCCGGCGGTATGACGGGTGGCGGAGGAGATCCTCGTGCACGTGTTACCCAGAAAGGCGTTCTCGGTATTATTTCCGGACAGATTAAAGGAAAGTCCGTTGCTTCTGCAGATATTTTCGGTAAAGGCGGTTTCGCCACTGATATCGATGCTATTCTGCAGGGTGTTGGTGGATTAAAAGCCGGCGGAAGCGGTGGCGTAGGTCGAAAAGGTGTTGCAGGAATCGGTTATGGTGCCGGATACGGAAGCGGATTCGGCGGAAGCGGTTCAGGTGGCATTGATGATCTTATCGGCGGACTAATGGGTGGTGACGGAGGTGGCGGGTTGAACCTTAAAAAGAGAGGTTCACTCAAGATCTCAGCACCTCAGTTTACCAAAGGCGGAGCTTTGACGGGTGGTCGTAGTAAGGCAAGCATCATGCGGGTTGTTATGCAGAACCTTGCGGCACTTCGTTATGCCTACAACAAACGGCTCCGTGAAAAGCCCGGGTTAAAAGGAAAAATCACGGTTAAGTTTGCCATTGATGAATTCGGCAAGGTGATTTTCTGTCAGGTAGTCGAATCGACAATGGGAGATTCCGAACTTGAAACCACGGTGGTTGGAAAGATACGTCACTGGGTATTTGAGAAAATCGATAAGCCCGGCGATGTAACAGAGGTGGTATATCCTTTTGTATTCTCGCAATAATAATCTTCAAAAAAATACTTGCATTCCATTTCTGTGAATGGTAAGATACTATTAATTTACAATAAGTTAGATGTAGGGGATGTGTCCGAAAGGGCACATCTCTCTATCATTTAAGACTTTATTGAAACAATTACCGCCTTTTTAACACGGAGGGTCCGCAATGAGAAAAACAATAATTTTCATTCTGGCTGCGGGTTGTTTTTTGGGGAGTTATGCCACGGATGCAAGAGTTATTTCGATGGGTAAACATGATGCATTTTTCATGGATGAGGTTAGTGTTTTCAGAAATCCGGCAAATGTGAACATCTATCCTAATATGGTATACGGATCATTTGGAAAATACAGTCCCAATGATTCCAATCCTCAATTGATGGATCCTTTTTTTGGAGTAATTGTTTCATATTCTTTAAATGAAGAAACTGAAGCCGGTGGGCAATATCCAATGCTATCACTCGGGGCGATGTTTAACAGATACGATGAAGCTCTTAATTATGTAAATTCAAATTCATCTGATTTCATTGGTTCGAGTACCTCAACGCTCGAAGAGCCTCTTGGAAAATTTGATTTGATGCTGGGATATGTTCTCCAGAACGGTGTCATGATCGGTGCCGGTACTTATCTCGCAATGCAGACCAAGGAAGTGGACAATGAAAGAAGTGAAACGAAAATATACAAGGGAAATATAGGATTGAACTGGCCTGTTGCAAAAACAATGGATCTTGAAATTTCGCTCGGTGGAGGTTCAATAACGGCAATAGATGAAAATGAAACTATAGCTGATCAGGATTATTTTGGGCGTTTCGAGATAAGACTGTTCTCGGCTTTAGCTGGAATAAATGGGGATTTTGTACCACGTGCACGGATCGATTTCCTCAATATTGAGCGGGATAACATCCTGAAAGTGGACGTCGCAGCCGGCCTCGGATTGAACCTTAATATCGATAAAGGATTTTTCTGGGCGGGACTTGAATTCCTTTATGGGCAGATGGATTCAAATTCAAGTGAATCGATACAGAATGTCGGTGGACGGGTGAGCTTCGGAATTGAAAGGAACATACTCTGGGACTGGTTTGTTATCAGAGTCGGTGGGCAGAAAAGTCTGATGGTTAACAATACCGGATCGAATGAAACAGTGCTTGTCGAGAATCCGTCATTTGATGAGACGGAAAATGATCTTGTTGGTCTCGGATTCGGGATCAATATTGAAAACCGGTTGCGTATTGATGTCGTTGCCAGCGAAATATTTCCCTATACTTTCTCGAATCTTATAAGTAGCGGTCCTCAAAAATATCTTTTCAGCAGAGTGAGTGCGACCTATAGTTTCTGATCAATAGTTGAATTCAACAATATCAAAGGGCGGTAACGGGAATTTCCTGTTACCGCCTTTTTCTTTGAAACTGGAATTATTCAAAGTATTTGTAATTATTATCGACAACCACTATTTATTTTAAACAATCTGCAAGATAAGTCCACCTCAATTGTAATGATCACTGTACATGCAATTGGAATGTCAAATCGATCATTAACAACGAAATCGCAAATTCAAACATCCGAAGTTCTTCATAAAAAATGAATAATAAAACCATTGATCGTTTTATCACCATCCAGAATCTGCTGGTATTTCTTTTTTGTGGAGCGGTGGTTGGAGAAACGTTATCTCTTTCGATGGTGATTACTCGTATAGGACCGGAGATCGTCGGGAAATTATATCTCGGAAATGCGGTCATACTGCTGCTTATACCTACCCTGTTTTTCCGATATATTGACAAAGTCGATCGGGGAAAGCTTCTGGGGTGGATCCTGCAGGGAACATTCATAATACTGACCGTATTTCTGTTTTTTTACCAGATTCTCTTCAATTATCAGAAGCTGGCGGAAAGTATTCTGCTTCTGTTGTATCCGGTAGCCTATTTGTCAAAAACAATCCTATTTCTCACATTCTGGACATTTCTCAACGACATATACACTATACAGGAGGCAAAAAAACAGTTCCCGGTAATTGCTGCGTTTGGTTTTACCGGATCAATTGCCGGTGTGATTACAGGAAGAGTTCTTCTGACAGTCGTATCAGTTCGGATGCTCATGATTTTATGGATTGCCGTGTATATGATCGCCTGGATTTTTGCACGGAAACTTGGTGAAAGGTTCAAGAAACGTCTACGACCAGTGGAGGATCTGCCGTCGGATTCAAAATGGTTGTCGGGATTAAGAGATCTGCTCCAAATACGGCTCGTTCGCATAATGGCAGTATTCTACTTTCTGACATTTCTGGCAGTTTTTTCGATAGATTTTTTATTCTGGAAAAGATGTTATGAATGGTTTTCAACTGCTGAACTGGTTGCATCTTTTCAATTCTCATTTTATATCGGACATGCCACTCTAACGATCATTCTCCTGAGATTTGCCTTACCGGCAATCATTGCCCGATTAGGATTCACGCGGGTACTCTACGGATTACCGATAATGCTTTCAGTCGGGGGGCTGTTTCTGCTAGGAGCCGGAATAGGGAAATTGCCGAAGCTTGTTTTTCTCCTCTTTATATCAGTACAGTTTTTCAGGTACATTTTTTTTGAAATTACGTTTGCTCCACTCTATCAACTCTTTTTTGCGGCCATTGTGAAAGAACGGCGAGGACGTGCGAAAACGTTACTCGAAGGTTTGGTAAAACCGTTAGCCATTTTATCAAGTGGTATTCTCCTGGTAGCCGGGTTCAACAGCACACAACAACTTTCACTGCTGATTGTCATAAGCGGAATTATCCTGATTGTGCTGGTGTATTATATAAGGAAAGTATATCGGGCAACAATGATGATTGAGTCGCGTAATTCTCCCGGAATAGAAGAATTGATTGAAGATGCGGGGCGAAAGGAAGATGAACAATTATATCAGTTGATTGAGCGGTATGCGATAGCCGAAGAAGAAGATCTTCGAAGAGTAGCCGTTCATCTGATGCGGCGGGTCGGGACGATTCAGGCATTTAATGCAATGGTCAAAATGTATGAACAGGAGCAGGAAACGCGTATACGAGAAATGATAGCAAGCTCTCTTGGGGTATTTTACAGCTATACAACCCGACCATTTATTGAACAATTGCTTGATGAACCGGATCAACGAATCCGCGCAAACGCAATATTAGCTCTGAATAGTATGCATTGCAACTGGAAACGGCACCTGACACCTAAAATCGGACCTCTTCTCTTCGAAAATAATCTGCGCGTACAGATTGAAGCGGCACGGTTTCTCTGGCAAGACGGATCAATACCGGAAAGATGTTCGGTACAGAACTTTCTGAAAAGCCTGCTTGACAGCAGTGATACCGGACGGAAATCTGCCGGAATATATCTTGCCGGGTCACTGCAGACTGAAGGGTGGGAGGACGTCCTTATGGCGAATCTGACTACCGCTTCGCTACAGGTATTTCGGAAATCGGTAGAAGTACTTTTTCAGAACGGAGATGAATCGGTTCGTCTGCGGACACTCAGAATGATCGATGGCTTGTCACGGATGCATATAACTGTAGCCGGGACGACTATTGATCGTGTCGGTGCTGTCATGAGAAAGGCGGTTATGGCGTTTTTGCCCGAGTCACGACATCGACGCATGCAGTTTGAAATGGTAAGAAATCTGATTAAAATAGTGGATTACCTTCGACAATCAAATACGGAAGTAAATGTACCTCCGAGCACTATGGAGGTCGTTGATCGGTGGATCGGCAAAGAATTGAAATCCGTTTATCTCGAAGCATCAGTGTTTTCCGGTCTTATCGGTACCGGGTCGTTGGCTTCGGCAGGCTGGAAGGTACTTGAAAGTGCACTTCGTGAAAAACAGTTTCGTATATGTGAGTGGGCACTGGCTGCAGTCGTATTAACTGATACGAAAAGGATACATACGTGGCGGTTCGCAGATATGGACATTTATAATCAGATCAGACGGGAAGAATTGATTGAAGTTTTCGAATCGGTCGGTCAGGAAAAAACGGGACTGCTCATAGTAAGTTTACTGAAGGAAGATAGTTGGGAAAACCTCACTCGGATAGGGAAAATGTATTTTCATTTCGGTGAGAATCAGACGGGAGATACGCTGACGTGGTTTCTGAAATCTGAAAACAGACTGATCGTATTGAGTACATTGTATACTATTGAAAAAAATAATATAGAATACCGCAATAACCGGGGGATGATAGGAGTGTTGAGAATGCTTGCATACAACAAGAATGAGCTGGTCGCTTCGGCAGCGAATGATTTGCTGGAATTCGCCCATGACGGGAGGACGAGGCGAGGGAAGGCGTTTCAGCTGCTCGAAGGCGTTCTGTTTTTCAAGGGGATGCGATTGTTCAACGGTATCGGTGCTGATAAGCTTCTGCACCTGGTGGAAATCGCACGGCTGATCGCGTTTCACAAAGAGGAGATTGTATCAATGGCGGGGCGGGTATCCGATCAGATGTACATCGTTAAATCAGGTTCCATGAGGATAGAAAAAAAGATCAATGGTGAGGATGAGATCGTCGCGTATGTGCAGACTGGCGAAACGTATGGTGAGGTCGGTCTCTTTTCAAAAACGGTAAGGAATGTTTCGGCTATTGCTGATGGGTATTCCGAGATTTATATCATTAAAGGAGCAGATATAAAACGACTTGTTCGGGAGGTTCCGGAAGTGGCATTCAATTTTCTTGAGACGATCAGCCGACGCCTGATTGAGGATGAAAATACGCCAGTGCATCAATAGCCGTGATCAGGGTCCCAGAGGAATCACCTAAACGGTTAAACTTCGGTTGAATTGGTTAAAACGTACTGAGGAATAAAATTATCGATTATTGTCAGCCCTGAATTGTCATCATCGTCTTTACAACGATGATGTCGTGATGTAACTTTTTAAGGGGAGTGTTGTAACCGGAACTATGAAAACAATTTAAATAAAGATCACCCGCCTTATTGGAAGGAGAAAGGTCTGATGAAGACAAAAAAAATGATTTACTATGTGGTCATGGTCGCCCTGGGGGTTGGCTTGATCGGCTGCAGTAAAAAAGGAACGAAGGAAATTTCTGTACTCATCAGGATGATGCCGGCACAGGAACGTTTCCTCAGGGAACAGCTGCTTCCGGTATTTGAAAAAGAGAATAACTGTAAAGTCAATATCGCCACTTTCAACAGTGAATGGGATATAGAAAGAATACTGAAACTGGAAAGTTCGAAGAAAAATCCTTCTATCGCTCTCGTGAAGACTCCTTTCGAGATGACCAGATTGCTCGTGAAGAAAGGAATGGTTCAGGATCTTTATTCCGTTATGGATTCAAATCAGGTACTGCAGGATATCGCGGAGTATCACCAGTTGGCAAGCGGTCTCGGTTTTTTTGAGGGAAAACCGTATTATATTCCCCGGAAACTTGAAACCCGCGTTCTTTTCTACCGGAAATCAAAAGTGGCGGAGGCGGTTTCGAAATTCAAGGATCACCGTACACGGATTGACAGTGAATTGAAGGAGCAGAACGGGTACGGTTTGCCTGTGGGCTATGAGCTTGAAAGTGATCCTGCGAAATGGGATTTTTATGATCTGTACACGGTCGGTTCCATCTGGGCGAATGAGGAGTACAATGGTGTTAAAATGGGACGAGTGGCACATCGAGGCGCCAGGTACGGGGGGACCGCACTGTTTCTCGTGGATCGGGCTCTGCAACTGGGTGCTTCGGCGAACGATATCTGTAAACTTACTGAAGACAAGACGGTCGAGATGTTTGTGTGGGAACGGGTATTTGTGCGGAACGGTATTTATAACCAGGGTATGTGGCAGGATCCGTGGAAAGGCGCGAATATCTACAATGGAATCAAGGATGGTAAAGTGTTCGCCGCCTATTTCCAGCAGATCGATGCTTTCCTGGTGCATGGATGGAAAGACGATCCTTCGATGCCGAGTTTTCTGCCTGATCCCGACGATATGGGTCTGGTAACGGTCCCGCAGGCGGTGTCGTTTGAGCTGACCAAGGAGGGTGCACCGGTATTCGAAGGCAATCGTTCAATATCGACAGGAGGATGGTGGTGGGGAATTCCCAAAACCTCTCCCGATGCGAAACTCGCCTACGCACTCGCCCGTTTCATCACCAGTCGTGAAAACCAGGCGAAGGAATGTTCACGCTTCGGAATGATTCCTGTTCGTAAAGATATCCTGAATAATCTTCCGGAAGTATTCGACCAGGGATGGGTCGGAGAGATTTTCAAGACTTCGGTAGGGCAGGTTCAGACCAATGCACTAACGACGGTGCCGCTGGTTGCCGCGTATGCGGAAATGAGTCAGAATCTTATCGATGCGTGGTATGCACTTTGTGTCGAATATAAAGAAGCCAGCGATGAACCTATGAATTTTTCGACACTGAAGATGCGGCTTGCCAGTGATTATCTCGAAAAACAGAAAAAAATTCTGGGAGATGAATTCCCTGAATGATTCAGGCATGGAAGAAAAAAGGACTTTACGGGAGTTTCTGATCAGAGTATGGCCGCTTCTTCCGGCCATACTCTATCTTGTTGGTTTTCAAATCATAGTTTTCATCTATCTTCTCTCACTCAGTCTCACCTCGGGTACCGGCGGACACTTTCCGGATTTTTCCACCTTCGGGCAGGTGCTTACGGACCAACAGTTCCGTGAAGCGCTCTACAATACGACATTGTTTACTCTCATAGGGACCCCGTTGGAATTGCTGGCCGGTCTACTCTTTGCATTGCTTCTCTATCGGAGTTTTTATCTGCGTAATATTATACGCAGTCTGTTTCTGATACCTCTGGCATTACCTGCACTGGTAACGGCAATGCTTGTGTACGTGCTGTTTGATTACCCGGGTGGGCATGTGAATCATTTTCTTCTCGGAAATTATCCGCCGCTGCCGCAACTGTTTGAACATCCTATCTCCTGGCGGGCATCACATATGACGGCACTCGGCTTGTCATTGGCGGGAAAAGTCTGGAGAGATATGCCGATTTCGATGCTTATTCTGCTGGCAGGGCTCAATAGTATCGATCCTGAACTTCTTGATGCCGCGAAAACCATGGGGGCATCACTCCGGCAGCGATTCCTCAGGATCATTTTTCCACTGATACTGCCATCGGTTTCCGTTGTGGTGCTGCTTCGATCGGTGGAGATGTGGAAGGAGTTCATATTTCCGTTTGTTCTTGCCGGCCGATATCGCTTTCTCGGAACGCTGATCGATTTTTACTACAACGATACCGGTAATGCTCATAATGCGGCGGCAGTGGCAATTATCATGGTCGCCTGCATTATTGGAACTACCATAATACTCAATAAGTTGCTCGATTTATTCAAACGTGGTTCCGTGATATCATGAAATGGAATAATGAGACGGTGCAGGTTTCTCCGATGGCGTTGTCGAAGCGCGTATTCTGGTTATTGAGCATCGGGTTTGCACTTCTGGCAATTCTCGGGCCGGTATTTTTTCTTTTCAAGTATTCGATCAGTGATATAGCGAGTATCAATACCGGCGGTAAACCGATTCCCATCTGGCCGGCGCATCCGACAATGAATGTTTATCGCTATCTGTTCACGGACCGGCAGTTCTTTATCGTGCTGGGCAACAGTTTCATAATCGCCGTACTGACGGTTGTCTGCTCGATGATTCTTGGTGTTCCGGCGGCATATGTACTGGGCCGGTACCGGATACCCGGACGACGTATCGTTCTTCTCGGGATAATCTCTGTCCGACTTTTCCCCGATATTGCATCGGTGATACCTATCGTCGAATTTTTCATTCAGGTAGGGGCTCATCAGACCTACTGGGGTGTAATTCTCGCTCATACACTGCTCGCTCTGCCGTATGTCATATTCATCGGTATGGGAGCATTCGAATCCATACCGAAGGACCTTGAAGATCAGGCTTCAGTGATGGGGGCAAACCGGTTCCAGTCCTTCCGGTCTATTCTGTTTCCGCTGGCGGTACCCGGGTTGGCTGCCGCTGCGATCTATACGTTTCTGCTCTCCTGGGATGAGTTTATTTATGTGTATTTTTTAACGCTTGGCAGGCAGGAAATGTTCACACTCACCCTTTATCTGAATGGTCTGAAATATGCGGAACCGCAGAATTTGCTCGCTGCGACATCGGTATGTCTGAGTATGCCGGTAATTGTTTTCAGCATGGTGGTTCAGCGGTATATGATTACCGGAATCACCTCCGGAGCGGTGAAATAAACGAGGAATAGAACGTGTTCGGGTGAAATAGAGAGCGGTTTATATGGCAGAAGTGCTTCTGAAGGGTTTAACAAAAAGATATGGCACTCATTGTGCGGTAGACAAAATGGACCTCTCGATCCGCGACGGGGAGTTCATTTCGTTACTGGGACCGTCTGGATGCGGAAAAACTACCCTTCTTCGCATGATCGCCGGACTGGAAAGTGTTGATGAGGGAGAGGTGATGGTAGGGGGTGTTTTGTATAACCGTCTGCCGGCTCAGAAGCGCAATATCGCAATGGTGTTTCAGAACTACGCGCTCTTTCCCCATATGACTATACGCAATAATATCATATTCGGTTTGCGATTAAAAAAAATCATCCCCATAAAGATGGAACAGAAACTCACCTGGGTTATTAATCTTCTACATCTAAAGGGTCTGGAAAACAGGTTGCCGCGGGAGCTCAGTGGTGGTCAACGTCAACGGGTTGCGCTGGCGCGGGCACTGGTACTTGATCCCGATGTACTGTTGCTTGATGAACCTTTGAGTAACCTCGATGCGGCACTTCGGGAGACCGCAATTGAAGAGCTTAAGAACATTCACCGGAAAGTGGGAAAAACCATACTGTATGTTACTCATAATCAGATTGAAGCCATGACCATGAGTGAACGGATTGCGCTGATCAACGGGGGCACTCTTGTGCAGTATGAAACCCCGAAACAGCTTTATGACCATCCAGGAACGCTTTTTACCGCTGAATTTATCGGTAGCCCGCCGATGAATTTTTTCAGGGGACAGATTCTGGTTGAGGAAAAAAGTGCAGGAATTGAGTCACCAATCGGTTTTCTGCGACTGAATAAAGACCGGACCCCGCAGATTCTTTCGATGCATAGCCGGGAGGTGGTGGTTGGTATTCGACCTCAGAATATTTATTACGTAGAACATGTCGCTCAACGCAGGCATACTGATACCAACATAGAACTGGCAATTGAACTGGTTGAGAATCTGGGCGATCGGAGTCTGATTGTAGCAAAAAGCTCCGGGGGAACGTTAGTCAGATTCATGGTCAGTCGGGAGGAGGAATTGTGTCCCGGAAAAGTTATGTCGGTGTGTGTCGATGGTCGGTCAATTCATCTTTTTGACCCACAGACGAGGTTGAACATTTTCAGTCAGGATGGTAGGATATGAACGGCTTTTTTCAAAGAGGATTACGGGTTGGGATACTGCTACTCGTGGTTCTTTCCGGTAGTACCGGTATCTATACGGGATGTGCCGGTGAGAGTGAGGAGATGGTCAGAAAAAAGCTCGATGTTATCTGTACCAGTGACCTTGCGGCGATAATTGACAGTATTGCTGCTGTGGATCTTCTGGAGAAGCCATATTATAAACTTGTTTTTTATAAAAGGTATACTGAGGGAAAATACTCGAGAAAAGCCATTGCCGAGTTCTATTTTCTTAATAAAGTGGCCGTGAAAGTGGTACGGAAATACCGGTATCTTCAAACCGTACGCATGTGGGACCGATACAGTAATGAATATGTTTTCGTGCATGACACTGCCGGTGGCGTTGTTGCAAAATAGTCTTCTTATCCTGTTTCTTTCTACGGTTTCCACAGGTGCGCTTCCCCTTCCTCCCGATATTCATCAGAATCTGATCGCATCTATTGATTATGTTTTTAAAGAGGATTTCTCACAGGCTGAAAATGAAGCGAAACGGCTCATCAAAAAGATGCCAGACCATCCTGCGGGCTATTTCTGCATGGCATTTGTACTTGATTCATGGATGACACTGTATCAATCAGATGCGAAGGAAAACGAATTTTACCGGTATTGCGATCAGGCGATCGAAAAAGGAGAAAAGATCCTTCTAAAAGATAAAAACGATGAGTGGGTCCGTTTTTTCATTGGAAGTGCTGATGGCTTCAAAGGAACCTATGAAGCACGATACGAACGCTGGATAACCGCATTCAGATACGGTTGGAAAGGTGTTTCGGAGCTGATGGATCTTAAAAACGACGGGTCCGTTCTTCCTGATATCAATTCGGGAATCGGTTGTTACAACTACTGGCGCAGTGCGATGATGAAGGCTCTCTGGTGGATGCCGGGAATTGAAGATAAAAGGCAAGAAAGTATTGAACTTCTGCAGAAGGTATTGCATGAAGCATTGTATACCCGTACGGCAACGGCGTTCAACCTTATTGATATTCTGCTCAACGAAAAGATGTTCAGTGAGGCTCTTGTTGTTGCGGATGAAGTACTGGGGCAATATCCGGAATCGACCGTTTTTTTATGGGGAAGAGCCCGGTCTCTTTTCGGCTTGAAACGTTACCGCGAAGCGATTACGGTACTTGAACGTCTGGTGGGCAAAGTGGAGAAAATGACTCCCGATAATCATTACAATTCAACCCTTTACTATCTTCATCTGGCAAAAAGTTTTCTGGCGGTAGAAGAGTATGATCGCAGTGTACAATCATGTGTCAGTATCCGGAAATTCAGTTATGAACCGGCTATCAGGAAGCGGCTCGCTCTGGTGCTCGATGAGGTGAAATCAGTAGAAAAAGCGGCTTTACGAGAACGCACGAAAAACGATCGGTAAGTGTCTCTGAATGTTTATTTTTATCGTGCCGGATTGTATTTTCATGCAATCTTGCCGATGTAGCTCAGTTGGTAGAGCAGCACATTCGTAATGTGCGGGTCGGGGGTTCGAGTCCCTTCATCGGCTTT